>NZ_OX336385.1:600000-900000 GCF_946902905.1 Streptococcus sp. Marseille-Q6470 | reverse complement strand
ATCTTCTTTCGTAACACCGAAGAAACCAGGGATAACAAGAACTTCAGTTGAATTTGTCAATTCCTCGATTTTATCATAACTAGATGGGATGATTCGCGCATTTCCAGGTTCGCTCGTAACGACGATACCAGCTTCTCGCGGATGAACATAGCGAGCCTCTAATCCATTTTGGTTAAAGTAGGCTGCAATGAGTTTGGCATTATTGTTTTCTCCTGCAGCGAGAAATGTATCATATAGAAATTCGTTATTTTCAATTGGAAGGGTAGCAAGAGTTCGGATACTTTTAGAGATTCGTTCTAAAATAGCTGGTTTAAGTCCTAGTTCGCTAACCATTGCCGCATATCGATCGATAATCCAATTTTGACTAGCACTGATATCATTTCCTGCTACATAATCACGATAATATTTAATCAAAGCATCAGTAACCTTGGTATCCTCAGCATCACGCTTTCCTGGTGCAGATACAACAACAAAACGACGTTCAGGGTCACTTTTTACAATGTTTAGAACCTTTTTCAACTGGCTTGCAGAGGCGAGTGAACTTCCTCCAAATTTTACAACCTTCATAAGAACTCCTCAGTTAGTATTTTATACGATTATAGCAGAAAGAAGGGCTTTTTTCAATCTGCAATAGGAAAGGCTACATCTTATTAGAGGTCTGGACATGATTAGCTTAACTTAGTTATTTTTAGTATAGAAAATACCCTTTAAAAATCGGCTGATACACTTTTATACAATTTTTGCTTGTATAAATAAAAAGAAAAAGATATACTTTGAAGATAAAATAATTTAATCAGCTTTTTAAATTAAAGGAGTGGCTATGAATCATATTATCTTTCAAATTCAAGACGATTTAGCGGTGATTACTTTAAATCGTCCCGAGGTGGCAAATGGTTTCCATATTCCTATGTGTGAAGAAATTTTAGAAGCACTGGAATTAGCTGAAAAAGACGATTCTGTTTCATTTATTCTCATCAATGCTGCTGGTAAGGTGTTTTCTGTCGGTGGCGATTTGGTCGAGATGAAGCGTGCTGTTGATGAAGATGATATTGACTCCCTCGCTCGAATTGCTGAATTGGTGAATACGATTTCATATAAAATCAAGCAAATTCCTAAGCCAGTTATTATGGAAGTGGATGGAGCAGTTGCTGGAGCAGCCGCAAACATGGCCTTGGCAGTTGATTTTTGTATTGCAACTGACAAAGCTAAGTTTATACAAGCTTTTGTAGGTGTAGGATTGGCTCCTGATGCGGGTGGATTATTCTTGCTGACGCGATCTCTAGGTGCAACTAGAGCAACTCAATTAGCTATGACTGGAGAAGCTTTCACCGCTGAAAAGGCAATGGAGGCAGGAGCTCTATATCGTCTATGTACAAGTGAACAGTTAGAAAAAACAAGAGAACAATTGTTGAAGAAGTTGAGACGTGGTTCTTCAAATTCCTATGCTGCGATTAAGAAACTTGTTTGGGAAAGTGAATTCAAGCAGTGGCATGAATATGCTCAACTTGAATTGGAACTACAAAAATCACTATCCTATACGGAAGATTTCAAGGAAGGTGTTCGTGCACATTCTGAAAGAAGACGTCCAAAATTTGTCGGGAAATAAAAAATACTTGCACTATTCTTTGAAGTTTGATATACTTTTCTTGTCAAATGTTTTGATTATTAAACTTTTTTTGATAAAGGAGGGAAGAGAAATGGACTACCAACAAGTCAATGACTATTTAACATCAATTTTTAACAACGTCCTAGTGATCGAGGAAGTAAGTTTGCGAGGTAGTCGTTTCAAAGACATCTCTATCAAAGAAATGCACACGATTGATGTTATCGGTAAGTATCCAGAAGTGACTCCAAGTCAAGTGTCCAAAGAGTTGATGGTAACTCTAGGGACTGTGACAACGAGTTTAAATAATTTGGAGAGAAAAGGATACATCGAACGTATCCGCTCAGATCAAGATCGTCGTGTAGTACATCTGCATTTGACAAAGAAAGGTCGTCTCGTTCACCGTCTTCATAAACGTTTCCATAAGGCCATGGTCGAAAGAATTATCGAGGGCATGAGTCCTGAAGAGATTGTAGTTATGGGAAAAGGCTTGACTAATCTTTATCACTTTTTGGAGGATTTGAAGTAATGGCTTTTGCAAAAATAAGCCAGGTCGCTCATTATGCTCCAGAGCAGATTATCACTAACGAAGACTTGGCTCAGGTCATGGATACGAGTGATGAATGGATCTCAAGTCGGACAGGGATTAAAGAACGCCATATTTCTAAGACGAAATCAACAGGAGATTTGGCTACAGAGGTTGCAAGACAACTTATAGAGAAGGCAGGGATTTCTGCTGAAGAGCTAGACTTCATCATTATAGCGACGATGACACCTGACTCGATGATGCCTTCAACCGCAGCTCGTGTTCAGGCAAAGATTGGCGCTCATAAGGCTTTTGCCTATGATTTAACAGCTGCTTGTAGTGGATTTGTTTTTGCCCTATCGACTGCAGAAAAGTTCATTTCTTCAGGAACATATCGAAAGGGTCTTGTTATCGGTAGTGAGACCATGTCAAAATCTTTGGATTGGTCTGACCGTTCAACAGCTGTCTTGTTCGGAGATGGAGCTGGTGGTGTACTACTTGAGGCAAGTGACCAAAAACATTTCTTAGCTGAAAGTCTCAATAGCGATGGTTCTCGTGGTGAGTGTCTCACTTATGGACAGACAGGATTGATTTCACCATTTTCGATTCAAGAAGAACCAGATATTTTCTTGAAAATGGATGGGAGAGCAGTTTTTGACTTTGCAATTCGAGACGTGGCTAAATCTATTAAACAGACCATCGAAAAAAGTCCAATATCAGCAGATGAACTCGATTATCTCTTGCTTCATCAAGCTAATATTCGAATTTTAGATAAGATGGCTAGAAAAATCGGTGTCGATCGTGACAAGCTTCCTGCTAATATGATGAAGTATGGAAATACTAGTGCGGCAAGTATCCCGATTTTACTTTCTGAGTGTGTAGAAGAAGGGCTCATCCATTTGGATGGTAGCCAAAAAATTCTCTTGTCAGGTTTCGGTGGAGGTTTGACATGGGGCACACTTATTGTTACAATTTAGGTAATCATGTGGTGATCACATTGTTATAAAAAAACTATTTATTTTAAAGGAGTCTATCATGGCAGTATTTGAAAAAGTACAAGAAATTATCGTTGAAGAACTTGGAAAAGATGCATCAGAAGTAACACTTGAATCTACTTTTGATGATTTGGATGCAGATTCATTGGACTTGTTCCAAGTAATCTCAGAAATCGAAGACGCTTTTGATATCCAAATCGAAGCTGAAGACAACTTGAAAACAGTTGGCGACTTGGTTGCTTACGTTGAAGAGCAAACTAAATAATTAGAATAAATAAAGAAGGAGTAGGGGAGACCCGCTCCCTCTTGTTTAGGTAATAGTTTGACCGTCAAATTATAATAAAGTCGAACTATTACGTAAGCAAGACTTATGGAGGCAATATGAAAACACGTATCACTGAACTATTAAATATTAAATATCCTATCTTCCAAGGTGGAATGGCCTGGGTAGCAGATGGCGATTTGGCTGGAGCTGTTTCAAAAGCTGGTGGTCTCGGTATCATTGGTGGAGGAAACGCACCTAAAGAAGTGGTTAAAGCCAACATCGATAAGATTAAATCTTTAACAGACAAGCCTTTTGGTGTCAATATCATGCTCTTGTCTCCATTTGTTGATGATATTGTTGACCTTGTGATTGAAGAAGGGGTTAAGGTAGTCACAACTGGTGCAGGAAACCCAAGTAAATATATGGAGCGATTTCATGAAGCAGGAATCACTGTTATTCCTGTAGTTCCTAGCGTAGCTTTGGCTAAACGTATGGAAAAAATCGGTGCAGATGCTGTCATTTGTGAAGGTATGGAAGCTGGTGGACACATTGGTAAATTAACAACCATGACCTTGGTTCGTCAAGTTGCGGCGGCTGTTTCAATTCCTGTTATCGCTGCAGGTGGTATCGCAGACGGTGAGGGAGCTGCTGCTGGATTTATGCTTGGTGCGGAAGCTGTGCAAGTAGGAACTCGTTTTGTAGTTGCTAAAGAATCAAATGCTCATCCAAACTACAAAGCTAAGATTTTGAAAGCTCGTGATATTGACACAACTATCTCAGCACAACATTTTGGTCATGCAGTTCGTGCTATCAAAAATCAATTGACTCGTGATTTCGAGCAAGCTGAAAAAGATGCCTTTAAACAAGAAAATCCAGACCTAGAAATCTTTGAACAAATGGGCGCTGGAGCCTTAGCTAAGGCTGTTGTCCATGGTGATGTAGATGGCGGTTCAGTAATGGCCGGCCAGATTGCAGGTTTGGTATCTAAAGAAGAAACAGTTGAAGAAATCTTAAAAGATATCTACTATGGTGCAGCTGAGAAAATTCAAAAAGAAGCCGCTCGTTGGGCAGGAGTTACAAGAAATGACTAAAACAGCCTTTCTATTTGCAGGTCAAGGAGCCCAGTACCTTGGAATGGGACGTGAACTATATGACCAATATGCTATCGTCAAGGAAACAATCGACCAAGCTAGCCAGGTCTTGGGTTATGATCTTCGTGACTTGATTGATAACGATGAAACGAAGCTAAATCAGACTCGTTACACACAACCAGCTATTTTGGCTACATCCGTTTCCATTTACCGACTACTAAAGGAGAAGGGTTACCAACCAGATATGGTGGCAGGTCTGTCTCTTGGTGAATATTCTGCCCTCGTAGCTAGTGGTGCTTTGGATTTTGAGGATGCGGTGGCTCTAGTTGCTAAGCGTGGATCTTATATGGAAGAAGCGGCACCTGCTGAGTCTGGTAAAATGGTAGCCGTTCTCAATACTCCAGTTGAAGTTATTGAACAAGCTTGTCAAGAAGCTTCTCAACTTGGTGTTGTGACTCCAGCTAACTACAATACCCCAAGTCAAATTGTTATTGGTGGTGAGGTGGTTGCTGTTGATCGTGCAGTTGAACTCTTGCAAGAAGCAGGAGCAAAACGCTTAATTCCGCTAAATGTTTCTGGACCTTTCCATACAGCTTTATTGGAATCTGCTAGTCAAAAATTAGCTCAAGTCCTAGAAGATGTTGAGTTTAATGACTTTGCTTGTCCACTTGTTGGTAATACAGAAGCAAAGGTCATGGAAAAAGAACGAATTGCAGAACTCTTGACTCGTCAAGTTAAGGAACCTGTTCGTTTTTATGAAAGCATTGCAGTCATGCAAGAAGCTGGTGCAACTCGTTTTATCGAGATTGGCCCTGGAAAAGTCTTGTCAGGATTCGTCAAAAAGATTGATAAAACTGCTCAACTTGCAAATGTTGAAGATCAAGCAAGTCTACAAGCACTCTTAGAAAATTAGACCAAAATGGTAGAAGTTCTGAAAGGAGAAAAATGAAACTAGAACAGAAAAATGTCTTTATTACAGGCTCAAGTCGAGGAATTGGTCTTGCCATTGCTCATAAATTTGCTAGCTTGGGAGCCAACGTTGTCTTGAATAGTCGTGGTGAAATCTCCGAGGAGCTTCTAGACGAGTTTAAACCATATGGTGTGAAGGTACTTGCTATTTCTGGTGATGTTTCAGACTTTGCGGATGCAAAACGCATGGTAGACCAAGCCATTGAAGAGCTAGGTTCAGTTGATGTCCTAGTGAATAACGCTGGGATTACTCAAGACACTCTCATGCTGAAGATGACAGAAGAAGATTTTGAGAAGGTCTTGAAAGTCAATCTAACGGGAGCCTTCAACATGACGCAAGCAGTCTTGAAGCAGATGATAAAAGCTCGTGAAGGGGCCATTATCAATATGTCCAGTGTCGTTGGTTTGATGGGAAATATCGGTCAAGCGAACTACGCTGCTTCTAAGGCTGGTCTAATTGGATTTACCAAATCAGTAGCACGTGAGGTAGCCAATCGTAATGTGCGTGTCAATGCCATTGCACCAGGAATGATCGAATCAGATATGACTGCAGTCCTATCTGATAAGGTAAAAGATGCCATGTTAGCACAAATTCCGATGAAACAATTTGGCCAAGCTGAGCAGGTCGCAGAGGTGACAGCCTTTCTTGCAAGCCAAGATTATCTAACGGGACAAGTCATTGCAATTGATGGTGGACTTACCATGCAATAAGAGTTAAAATAGAGGTATGAAAATGAAACTAAATCGTGTAGTAGTAACAGGTTATGGATTAACATCTCCAATTGGGAATACACCAGAAGAATTTTGGAACAGTTTAAAGAATGGAAAGATTGGGATTGGTGAAATCACCAAGTTTGATCACAGTGCTTTTGACGTCCATAATGCAGCAGAGATTAATGATTTTCCTTTTGACAAATATTTTGTAAAAAAAGATACTAATCGTTTCGATGATTATTCTTTGTATGCCTTGTATGCTGCTCAAGAAGCAGTTGACCATGCTAATCTTGACGTAGAAGCACTTGATAAAGACCGCTTTGGTGTCATCGTTGCATCAGGTATCGGTGGAATCAGAGAAATCGAAGACCAAGTCCTTCGACTTCACGAAAAAGGACCAAAACGTGTTAAACCATTAACACTTCCAAAAGCCTTGCCAAATATGGCTGCAGGAAATGTAGCTATGCGCTTTGGTGCCAATGGTATCTGTAAATCTATCAACACAGCTTGCGCTTCATCAAATGATGCTATCGGAGATGCCTTCCGTTCTATCAAATTTGGTTTCCAAGACATCATGCTCGTTGGTGGATCAGAATCTTCAATTACTCCATTTGCGATTGCCGGATTCCAAGCCTTAACAGCTCTTTCAACAACAGAGGATCCAACTCGCGCTTCTATTCCATTTGATAAAGACCGTAATGGATTTGTCATGGGTGAAGGTTCAGGGATGTTGGTTCTTGAGAGCTTAGAACATGCTGAAAAACGCGGAGCAACTATCCTAGCGGAAGTTGTTGGTTACGGGAACACTTGTGATGCCTACCATATGACTTCACCACATCCAGAAGGCCAAGGTGCTATTAAAGCTATCAAACTTGCCTTGGATGAAGCTGAGATTACACCAGACCAAGTAGCTTATGTCAATGCTCACGGTACATCAACTCCTGCTAATGAAAAGGGAGAAAGTGGTGCTATCGTAGCGGTTCTTGGTAAGGAAGTACCTGTATCTTCAACCAAGTCATTTACAGGACACTTACTTGGTGCAGCTGGTGCAGTTGAAGCCATTGCAACAATTGAAGCAATCCGTAACAACTATGTACCAATGACAGCTGGAACTACAGAGTTGTCAGACTACATCGAAGCAAACGTTATTTATGGACAAGGCGTGGAACGTGAAATTCCTTATGCTATCTCAAACACCTTTGGATTTGGTGGGCATAATGCAGTTCTTGCTTTCAAACGTTGGGAGAATAAGTAAAGATGAATTTAAATGAAATCAAAGACTTGATGGCACAATTTGACCAGTCAAGCTTGAGAGAATTTTCTTATAAAAATGGAACGGATGAGTTGCTCTTCAGTAAGAATGAAGCAAAACTTATTTCAGAAACAAGTCCAGCACCTCAACCAGTGGTTTCAGCAACTGAATCTACTGTTGCACCACAAACCCAAACTGTAGCTCCAGTTGTAGAAGCAGTTTCAGAATCAGGTGCTGGTGAATCTGTAGCCGAAGGAGACCTTGTAGAAAGTCCTCTTGTCGGAGTTGCTTACTTGGCTGCCGGACCAGACAAACCTAATTTTGTTTCAGTCGGTGATGCTGTTAAAAAAGGTCAAACCCTGGTCATCATCGAAGCTATGAAGGTCATGAATGAAATTCCAGCACCTAAAGATGGTGTTGTAACAGAAATTCTTGTTGAAAATGAAGAAATGGTTGAGTTCGGGAAAGGCTTGGTACGTATCAAATGATTGATATTCAAGGAATTAAAGAAGCTTTACCCCACCGCTATCCTATGCTTTTAGTGGATCGTGTTTTAGAAGTCAATGAAGATACAATCGTTGCCATTAAAAATGTAACGATTAATGAACCTTTCTTTAACGGACACTTCCCAGCTTATCCTGTGATGCCAGGCGTACTAATCATGGAAGCCTTAGCACAGACAGCAGGTGTTTTGGAACTTTCAAAACCTGAGAATAAAGGGAAGCTTGTCTTCTATGCTGGTATGGACAAAGTCAAATTTAAAAAGCAAGTTGTTCCTGGTGATCAGCTTGTCATGACAGCAACTTTTGTCAAACGTCGTGGCACAATCGCCGTAGTAGAAGCGAAGGCAGAAGTAGATGGTAAGCTTGCGGCGAGTGGTACTCTAACCTTTGCTATTGGAAACTAGGGAGGTTTTCCATGTTTCGTAAGATTTTAATTGCAAATCGTGGTGAAATTGCTGTTCGTATTATTCGTGCGGCACGAGAGTTAGGAATTGCTACAGTTGCTGTTTATTCGACTGCTGACAAGGAAGCTCTCCACACTCTTTTGGCTGATGAGGCTATCTGTATCGGTCCTGGGAAGGCTACAGAATCTTATCTGAACATCAATGCCATCCTATCAGCTGCGGTCTTGACTGAAGCTGAAGCTATTCACCCTGGATTTGGTTTTTTAAGTGAAAATTCCAAATTTGCAACTATGTGTGAAGAAGTCGGTATCAAATTTATCGGGCCATCAGCTCGATTAATGGATGTCATGGGGGATAAAATTAACGCCCGTGCTCAAATGATTAAGGCTAATGTGCCCGTCATTCCAGGATCAGATGGCGAAGTCCACACTGCAGAAGAGGCTCTTGCTATTGCCGAAAAAATTGGTTATCCAGTTATGCTGAAAGCTTCAGCTGGAGGTGGTGGTAAAGGGATTCGTAAGGTTGAAAAAGCAGAAGATCTTGTGTCAGCCTTTGAAACAGCATCTAGTGAAGCCAAAGCTAACTTTGGTAATGGAGCTATGTACCTAGAGCGTGTGATCTATCCTGCTCGCCATATTGAAGTACAGATTCTTGCTGACCAGATGGGACATGTGATTCACCTAGGTGAACGTGACTGTTCGCTTCAACGAAATAATCAAAAAGTTTTAGAAGAAAGTCCTTCCATTGCTATTGGGAAAACACTTCGTAATGAAATCGGTGCTGCAGCAGTCCGTGCGGCGGAATCTGTTGGTTATGAAAATGCTGGGACCATTGAATTCCTACTAGATGAAGCAACTGGCAAATTCTACTTTATGGAGATGAATACGCGTGTCCAAGTGGAACACCCAGTAACTGAATTTGTTTCTGGAGTGGATATTGTTAAGGAACAAATCCGTATTGCAGCAGGTCAACCATTGGCCTTGAAACAAGAAGATATTGTTCTAAAAGGACATGCTATTGAGTGTCGTATCAATGCGGAAAACCCAGCCTTTAATTTTGCACCAAGTCCTGGTAAGATTACCAATCTTTATCTACCAAGTGGTGGTGTTGGCTTGCGTGTTGATTCTGCAGTTTATCCAGGTTATACTATTCCGCCATACTATGATAGTATGATTGCTAAAATTATTGTTCATGGTGAAAATCGTTTTGATGCACTTATGAAAATGCAACGAGCTCTATATGAACTCGAAATTGAAGGGGTCGTTACCAATGCAGATTTCCAACTCGATTTGATTTCAGATCGTCGCGTGATAGCAGGGGACTACGATACTTCCTTCTTGATGGAAACTTTCTTACCACACTATCAAGAAAAAGAATAATGTAAAAATAGTATAAGACTGAAAAGGGGGATGTATGGCTCTATTTAGTAAAAAAGATAAATATATTCGAATCAATCCCAATCGTTCGACTGTAAATCAACCTCAGACCAAGCCAGAGGTTCCAGATGAGCTCTTCTCCCAATGTCCAGGTTGCAAATATACGATTTACCAAAAGGACTTGGGGAGTGAACGTATTTGTCCTCACTGTGGCTATACCTTCCGTATTTCAGCACAAGAGCGCCTTGCTTTAACCATTGATATGGGAAGCTTCCTAGAGATGTTCACAGGAATTGAGACGCAAGATCCATTGGAATTTCCAGGTTACCAGAAAAAATTAGCCTCTATGCGTGAAAAAACAGGTCTTGATGAGGCTGTTGTCACAGGAACTGCTTTGATTAAGGGTGAAAAAGTTGCTCTCGGAATCATGGATTCTAATTTTATCATGGCATCTATGGGAACAGTAGTTGGTGAAAAAATCACTCGTTTGTTTGAATACGCGACAGCTGAAAAATTACCAGTCGTCTTGTTTACAGCATCTGGTGGAGCACGTATGCAGGAAGGAATCATGAGTTTGATGCAGATGGCTAAGATTTCTGCTGCAGTTAAACGTCATTCCAATGCAGGTCTCTTTTATCTGACGATCCTTACGGATCCAACAACTGGGGGAGTGACAGCTTCCTTTGCTATGGAGGGTGATATCATCTTGGCAGAGCCTCAAAGTTTAGTAGGATTTGCTGGACGCCGTGTCATTGAAAATACCGTAAGGGAAGATTTGCCAGAGGATTTCCAGAAGGCAGAGTTTTTGTTAGAACATGGCTTTGTGGATGCGATTGTTAAACGGAGAGAATTGCCAGATATGATTGCTCGATTAGTAAGGTTACATAAGGGGGATTGTTGATGAATATTGCAAAAATCGTCAGAGAAGCACGTGAACAAACCCGCTTAACTGCCTTGGACTTCGCAACAGGAATATTTGATGACTTTGTAGAGCTACATGGTGATCGCTCTTTCCGAGATGATGGTGCCATTATTGGTGGTATCGGTTGGTTGGGAGACCAAGCGGTAACTGTTGTTGGGATCCAAAAAGGTAAAAGCTTACAAGATAATCTTAATCGTAACTTTGGACAACCTCATCCTGAAGGTTATCGAAAAGCCCTTCGCTTGATGAAGCAGGCTGAAAAATTTGGCCGCCCTGTTGTAACCTTTATCAACACGGCAGGTGCCTATCCTGGTGTTGGAGCAGAGGAACGTGGTCAAGGTGAAGCTATTGCTCGTAACCTCATGGAGATGAGCGATCTTAAGGTGCCGATAATCGCTATTATTATTGGTGAAGGTGGTTCTGGTGGAGCCCTCGCTCTTGCCGTAGCAGACCGTGTTTGGATGTTAGAAAACTCAATCTATGCAGTTCTCAGTCCTGAAGGATTTGCGTCTATTCTTTGGAAAGATGGCAGTCGTGCCATGGAAGCTGCAGAGTTGATGAAAATTACTTCTTTCGAATTGCTAGATATGAAGATTGTAGATAAGGTTATTTCTGAGGTGGGCCTATCAAGCAAAGATTTAATCAAGCAAGTCAAAGAACAACTCCGAGCAGAACTTGATGAACTTGGTAAACTGCCACTAGATCAACTCATTGAAGATCGTTACCAACGCTTTAGAAAATATTAAAAACATAAAAAAGCTAGAACTATTATAAGTTCTAGCTTTTTTGTTAACCTGGACTCCAAGTTTCGATGGAAGTGTAGTAAAAAAGTGTTTGATAATAGTCAAACACTTTTTTCTATATTTAGTTTTCTTCAGTTACAAACTGGCTGAGCAGTCCGTTGATGAAACGGGCTGATTTTTGATCTGAAAAGCTTTTTGCAAGTTCAATAGCTTCATTCACAGCTACGAGTTGAGGAGTATCAAATGAAGTGATTTCGAAAACTCCCAAACGCAATAAATTCTTTTCAACTAAGGTTAAACGTTCAATCGTCCAACCAGCCTTTAAATGCTGAGTGATTTGTTTGTCTAGTTCCTCTTTTTGAGCTTGAACACCAGATACAAGATCGATTAGGAAGCTAGGGAGTTTTACCTCGTCGTCTTCTCGATCATGAGTATAAGCGAAGCGACAAGCTGTTTCAATATCAGAACCATATTCAAGACTCATCAGTGCTTGGAAGGCACATTTTCGTAGTTCGCGTCTAGATTCTAATAATGGACTAGTCATTGAGGAAGTCCTCATCAAACAAATCTTTTAATGCTGGTTTTGGTGTCTTATCTGGTGCAATACCAGCAACGTGAATATTCACAGCATTGAGTTCAACATCAGCCATATTACGAACGGCATCTTTTACAGCTTTTTGAATAGCCATTGCAACCTTAGGAACCTTGACACCATACTCAAGATAGAGATAGATATCAGCTGTTAGCTCTTCTTCAGATTCTTTTAGATAGACACCACGGCCGAGTGAAAGTTTTGAAAGGGTGTCAGATACTGATTTGTTTGAAAAAGAGTGGACACCATCAACTTTAGCTGTAGCGATTGCAATGATTTTTTCAAGTACACGTGGGGCGATAACGATTTCGCCTAATTGTTCTTCAATTCCCATAGAATGACCTCTTTCTAGAGATTAGGCACGAGAAACGTAAGTTCCTTCTGCAGTGTTGATAACGAGTTTTTGTCCTGCTTCGATGAAGTCTGGAACGTTAACGACAAGTCCAGTTTCCATTGTAGCTGGTTTACCAGAACCGGTAACAGTAGCACCTTTAATAGAAGGTTGAGTTTCAGCAACTGTCAATTCAACAGTTGTAGGTACTGTTACACCGATTACTTCAGTTCCATAAAATTGAATTTTAACTTCAGAATTTTCAAGGATGTAAAGCAATTCATTTTCAACATTTACAACAGGAATTTCGTATTGGTCGTAAGTTTCAGTGTTCATGAAATAAGCTGTATCATCCATTTTGTACAAGTATTGTGCTGGCACAGTTTCGATAATCGCTTGTTCAAATTTTTCCTCTGGGCGGTAGCTAGTTTCAAATGTTGAACCAGTACGGACATCACGCAATTTCATACGCATGATAGTGTTTCCTTTACCTGGTTTGTGGTGGCTAGCTTCCAAAACGCGGATCAATTTTCCGTCAGCTGTTTCAAAGGTCATACCAGCCTTTAATTTACTTGCTTCGATCATGTTTTTACCTCTTTAATAAAATAATTTACTCTTTATTGTATCATAAGTCGTAAGATTTCTCAAATATCAAGAAAGCGAGATTAGTTGACAGGAACGATGTTTCCTTCTTCGTCTTTGGTTACCAATACGTACTTGCCATCGACTTCGATGTAGAAGTTTTTATTAGCGGTTTGTTTAGAGTTGGTAGTTTGTTCAGGACTAGTAGATTCTTCTGCAGAATTTGTGCCTTCTTGAGTAGTAGTTTCTACTGAGTTAGCGGTTTGTTCAGGGCTAACAGTCTCTAGTGGGCTAGCAGCTTGCTCAGGACTTGCAGTTTGTACCGGAGTAAAAGCTTGGTTTGGATTAGCGGGTTGTACTGGGGGAACGGTTTGATTTGGGCTAACAGGTTGGGCTTGTTGGGTGAGTTGGCCACCGAGAGTTTGACCGAGATTCATACCCATAAACATGTTCATACCATTGCCATTACCTTCGTTATTAGCTGCAGCAATAAGAGCTTCATTACGAGCGCGACGTTCTTCAATTTCGATGGTATTGTATTTCATAGCAACGAGTTCGCTATCAAGTTTACGAACAAGTTCCAAGCTTTCTTGGTCGTAGCTCAAATCCTCAAGAAGGATATTGGTTGCTTCAATACCGTAAAGACCAGTCCATACCTTATTGACTTCCTGTTTAGCGATTTCATTGAAGGTATCTTGATTAGCATTTAGGCTATAGATATCAACTCCGTTTTCATTGGTATACTTAGCGATAGCAATTGCGATTTTTGGAGAGATATTTTGTCGAAGAGTTCCTTGAGCAATATCTTGGAGTGTAAATGGTTTATGTTCGTCAATTTGTTGACTGATAGAGCTAACGTAGAAAAGTACTGGGTCGGAAATCTTGATATCAAACAAACCATAGAAACGGATATTGAGTAATTGTTGGTAACGTTCACTGAAGTATTCTACAGCGTTTTGTGTACCAAATTTATTACCCGCAATCGGTTGGACACGGACAAAGATGATTTCTTGTTGAGTAACGACTTGACCAGCGAATGAAAAGCGGTGCTTGAAGTTTTCCCAAGTTCCTCTTATTCCGCCTTTTTCTAGAAGCCAAGCGTTGTCGCCAGAGCGCCATTCATGGCTACCAGCTTCTAAGACATCACCAAGGAAAGTACCATTATTTACAAGGATAGCAACATAACCTTGAGGAACAATGACAACTGAACCATCTGTTAAAAGTCCGGTATGTTGATTACCTTGTCTAGAAACTCCGTCAGGGTCTTTTGTAAGAAGAATTCCTTTAACAGCTAATGCTTCTGATGATACGTGTTCGGGAAGTACAACGGCTTCCTTAAATTTACTGTCATTAATACTATTAATACCAGCAGTTTTGGCAACATCAACAACTCCCTTAATTTGCTCTTTGGCCATACGAATAAATCCCATAATTTCCTCCTAATTATATAGTTCGTCTTCATCCACAACTTCATAGGTATCAAGAACCCATTGGTTTGGACTACGGGTGATATCAGATCCGCAATAGTCACATTTGCTGATAGCTGATATTTTCAGTGGAGCGCCACAGTTTGGACAGCGGTCGCTAACGGCTTCATCTTGGACAGAGCTTTCGGTTTGACTGCCATGTTTGCGGATGAAGTTCATTTGATAAACTGTAAATAAATCTTTTTGAGGGTCTCCCTCAATAACCTTACGAGTCTTATCTTCGATGACATAGTCTCTCAAAGTAGATGAAAGGATAACAACTAGAGTATCATTTCCATCTGGATTTTCGTAGAAATCTTTGATTCGAACATTCTCGACATAAACTCGTTCCAAAATATTCGTTGTTTGAGATTGGATATAGTCTTCCAGTTGGGCACTATGTTGAGAGTAGAGGCTGGCACTTTCAAGAGAACGCACCAAATTCCAATCTTTTTTAGTCCAGGCTGCCTGTAATTGGATATAGACTTCTTTAACCCATGAAGTGAAAGTGTCTGCATCAAAGTTTGGGTCCCCAGAACGGACACGATCGATAGCCAAGGTGTTGTTTATCACTCGACGGTGAAGTGTTGGTTCAGCATTGTAGCTAGGCGAGCTGCCATAAGATTTACCAGATGATGAATTCTGGTCACTCAAATATTTGATGAGCATGAAGAGTAAGAAAGCTCCGACACCAAACATGATAAGAATGCTCATTCCTGTCCCTAGAGAACCATCTAAACTTGAGTAACTATCGCCAGAACGATAGCTGCTTCTAGAAGAAGAACTACCACTTGAACGACTTCGGCTAGAACTACTACTTCGAGAACTGCTACTGCTTCGTGAGCTACTGTGGCTAGAGCTACCACTTCGAGAATGTCCAACACCTGCATCGATTGATTGCAGGGGTGTCACAAAGAGAAGAAGCAAGAAAGTAGCGATAAGAGTATATAACTTTTTCATATGTCTCCTAACTATGTGAGTTATTTTTCCTAGTATGGTTTTCAATTACCCAACCAAGAATCCATCCAAATACCAAGAGGTAATTTTCGATTGCGCCGATGGCATTTACGGGCGAATGAGAATCTATAAAATTGAAGAGGTGGTTGGTTCCTATTCCGGCACCACCAATGATGAGAGATAGGAGAATCATTCGCAAGTAAAACCAGTCGTATTTTAGATTAGCAGCAGCAATCATGATTAAAACGGCTAGATTCCAAATTCCGATCTCTCTCTGCCATCCGACTGAGAAACCGTAACCTGAGTGATTAGCCATATAGGATGGGAAAAAGAGTTGTAATACAGAGGCTCCTACCATTGCAAGGGCGACAAAAGCAAATAAAAATTTTAAAAACTTATTCATAGATTCTCCTTATCCAAGTTTATTTTCCAGTAGAAAAGGCTATTTATCTAAGTATAGTTTATTCGTTATTTTTCAACTTAGCTAATTCCTGGGCAAGTAACTTGAGGGCGACTTGTGGATTCGCTTGTCCTTTAGTAGCTTTCATGAGGAAACCAGTAAAGGCCTTGTCTGCATTACGTTTTCCTGACTTGAAGTCAGCAACTGCGGCTTCGTTATCCGCAAAGACTTGGTGGATAATTGGAATCAAGACTTCAGGGTCTGAAATCTGTACCAAACCAGCTTTTTCGACGTATTCACGAGCACCGCCACCATTTTTGGCTAGGTGAACAAAAACTTTTTTGGCAATCTTAGATGAGATAGTACCGTCTTCGATGATGGCAATCATTTCAACTAAGTTTTCTGGAGTTAACTCGATTTGTTCTAGTGTCTTGCCTTCTGCATTCAAGAACTGAGCAACCTCGCCTTGGAGCCAGTTAGAGACTTGTTTGGCATCACCACCGAGGGCAACAGCTTTCTCAAAGAAGTCAGAAGTGACTTTATTTGCAGTTAACTGGCTAGCATCGTAGTCTGACAAACCAAGGGCAGATACGTAGCGAGCACGTCTTTCTTTTGGAAACTCTGGCAACTCTGTGCGCATTTCTTCAATCCACTCGTCTGAGATTTCAAAGAGTGGTAGGTCAGGTTCTGGGAAGTAACGATAGTCTGCAGCGCCTTCCTTAACACGCATGAGGATAGTAGCTTTATTAGCTTCATCGTAACGACGCGTTTCTTGGCGGATTTGACCACCTGAGCGAAGTATTTCAGCCTGGCGTTGGACTTCGTATTCAAGACCTTTGCGAACGTTTGAGAAGGAGTTGAGGTTTTTTAACTCAGTCTTGGTACCGAATTTCTCTTGACCATAAGGACGAAGGGAGATGTTAGCATCCACACGCATAGAGCCTTCTTCCATCTTAACGTCTGAAATACCTGCGTATTGGATAACTTCCTTGAGGGCTGTTAGATAAGCATAAGCTTCTTCTGGCGAACGCATATCTGCTTCAGATACAATCTCAATCAATGGGACCCCTTGGCGGTTGAGGTCGACATAAGAGTAACCATCTGCACCATGCGTGTTTTTACCGGCATCTTCTTCCAAGTGAGCACGTTCAATACCGATTTTCTTGGTCGTACCATCTTCTAGTTCAACTTCAATCCAGCCCTTGTAACCGATTGGTTCATCAAACTGAGAGATTTGGTAGGCTTTTGGATTATCAGGATAGAAGTAGTTCTTGCGGTCAAAGTGCATCTTTTTATGAATGTCCATATTGAGGGCAAGAGCTGCCTTGATACCAGCGTCGACAACACCCTTATTGAGAACTGGCAGAACTCCTGGGAAAGACCAGTCAATCACGTTTGTATTGGCATTTTGGTCGTTTCCAAAGTGGGCAGAAGTAGGTGAGAAGATTTTTGAATTGGTGTTAAGCTCTACGTGGACTTCAAGTCCAATGACTATTTCAAAGTTCATTAATTATCACCTCCAAAAATCACGGGTTGTTGTTTGTGGTAGTCTGTTGTTGCTTCAAAGGCAGCAGCAACTTGGTAGATAGTCTCTTCTGAATACTTAGGACCAATCAATTGGAGTCCTACTGGTAGACCTTGGACAAATCCAGCAGGAATAGAAATACCTGGGAGACCCACCAAGTTGACAGGGATGGTCAAGAGGTCAGCTAAGTACATAGCAACTGGATCATGGTTGAGTGAATCCAAGTCGTAGGCAACGCTAGGAGCAGTTGGTCCCAAAATCAAGTCGTAATCCGCAAAGACGTTTTCGAAATCTTGGATGATAAGGGTGCGAACTTGTCCAGCCTTCTTGTAGTAGGCATCATAGTAACCTGATGAAAGGCTGAAAGTACCTAGCATGATACGACGTTTAACTTCTTCACCGAAACCTTGGCTGCGGCTGTTTACATAGATTTCATCAAGATTAGTTGCATCTTCTGCACGGTAGCCATAACGGATACCATCAAAGCGTTGCAAGTTTGATGAAGCTTCTGATGAAGCGATGATGTAGTAAACCGCTACACCGTATTTAGAGTGAGGAAGGCTAACTTCTTCAACGATAGCACCGAGTTTTTCAAAGTGTTTAGCAGCACTCAGAATCGTTTCTTTAACCTCTGGGTCAATCCCTTCGCCAAGATATTCTTTAGGCAAAGCAATTTTCATGCCCTTGATGTCTTGACCGATTTTTGAAGTAAAGTCAGCAATGCGAACAGGGGAAGAAGTAGAGTCTTTTGCATCTTCACTAGCAATAGCGTTGAGAAGCAAGGCATTTTCTTTAACAGTTGGTGCAAAAGGACCAATCTGATCTAGGGAGCTACCAAATGCAATAAGACCGAAACGAGAAACCGTTCCGTAAGTTGGTTTAAGACCAACAATCCCGTTGAAGGCAGCAGGTTGGCGGATAGAACCACCAGTATCAGAACCAAGGGACAAACGAACTTGACCTGATGCTACAGAAACTGCAGAACCACTAGAAGATCCACCAGGAACCTTGCTGTGGTCCCAAGCATTTTTGGCTGGTCCATAGTAAGATGTTTCACCAGAACCCCCCATGGCAAACTCGTCCATATTTGTTTTACCAACAACTATCATGCCCTTAGATTTTGCATTAGCAACCGCTGTCGCATCAAAGATTGGCTCGTAGTTATAAAGCATTTTTGAGGCTGCAGTTGTCAGGATACCATCAGTAGAGATGTTGTCCTTAATAGCTAGCGGAATTCCTGAAAGAACATTGTCAGCGTCAATTCCAGTCTCATCAATAGCTTTAGCCTGAGCAAGAGCTTGTTCTTCAGCAATAGTGACAAAGGCATTGACTGCTTTTTCACGCGCCTTAATATCTTCAAGGGTTGCTTGAGTCAATTCAGTTGCAGAAATTTCCTTAGAAACAAGGAGGTTGTGCAACTCTTCAATGGTTTTGTTATTAAAAGTCATTAAGCATCTCCTCCTTCGTCTAGAATAGCTGGTACCTTGATATAGTAGTTATCTTTTTCGGGTACATTTTTAAACAAGCGGTCACGGTCAGTCCCTTTTTCAGCAACATCCGGACGCAATACTGTCTTACGATCAGCCATGGTCGTTGTTGGAACAACACCCGTTGTGTCCACTTCTTCCAACAATTCTACCATATCAACAATTTTAGACAGGGTTGTCGCAAACTCAGCTGTTTCATTTTCAGTGAATTTTAATTTAGAAAGATTGGCAACGTGAGTCACCTCTTCTTGCGTAATTTTCATCTTCTATCCTTTCGTGAAATGATGATTCTTTATCTGTTCTATTTTACCATATTTTCCTATAAATAAGGCAAGTCAAGTTGAAAAGAAGCTGAAATTGAAAAATACTTTTTATTTCGATATAATGGTTGAAATTAGAAGAAAGAATAACAGTCGTTTCTAGTTGGTAAAAAAATGTATTATTAACCCAACTAGAATACGTTAAGGATGACACATGACGCTTTGGGAGTTACTTTTTACCAGTAAAAAGACAGTCCCGCCACACTTGGGATCCTGGTACTTTTTATTACCTACGTCTTTGGTAATCATAGCTGTTTTATCGATTCGTTTCGCATCATCTAAAGGTTACAGAAACTTTTGGTATTGGGGACAATTGATTCAGTTGCTCATTATCAACGCTTGGTATATTGCTGCACGCCTGCCCCTATCTGAGGCTCTCCCTTTTTACCATAGTCGCATGGCTATGTGGATTATTCTTTTTGCCCCTAATAAGACCTTTTTCAAGCAATATTTTGCCTTAGTGGGAGTTTTTGGTTCTATCATGGCCTTGGTTTATCCAGTCTTTTATCCTTTTCCCTTCCCTCATGTTTCGTCTGTGAACAATGTTTTCGGACATTGGGCCCTCTTGGCTAACTGCTTGATTTATCTTGTTAGATATTATAAAGTTGAAAAAGGGGATACTTGGAAAATATGCCAGATGACTTTTGGGCTCAATGCCATTATCTTTCTAGCCAACCTCTTGACAGGAGGAAATTATGGCTTTATGAGTAACCCCCCTGTGATTGGGGATCATGGCGCTTTGGTTAACTATCTCATAGTGACCAGTATGATGACAGGAGTTATCATCCTCATCAATCAACTTGTTAAATACAAACATAAGAAAAGTTAATGTACAACTGAATTCGTTGTCTTAAGGAGATTTTATGCATCATTTTATCACAAGAACCCAAACCACACCGCCTCCCATTTCCATTTTTTGGTATGGAGTCATGATAGGCCTTCTTGCTTTGTCTATTTATGCTTCTCTTACTTACTACAAAAATCCCAAATTTGTTCGATTGTTTAAGTGGATTCAAATAGCGCAACTGCTGGCTCTTTACACTTGGTATATTGGTTTTGGCATTCCGTTTTCAAACAGCCTACCTCTTTACCATTGTCGTTTGGCCATGTTCGCGGTTGTTTTCTTACCAGATAAATGGAAAACTAAGCAGTATTTTGCCCTTATGGGAGCCAGTGGAGCAGTATTTGCCTTGGGCTACCCTGTTTTTGACCCCTATGACTTCCCGCATATTACCAGTTTTTCTTTTCTCATTGGTCATTATGCCCTTTTGGTCAATTCCCTGGTCTATCTCATGAATCACTACGATAAGACCTTGCTGAAAAAGTATCGAATCATCGCTTATACTTTTGTTCTTAATCTTTTTCTAGTTGGAGTCAATCAAGTGACAGGTGGAAATTATGGGCTTTTGAATACCACGCCTTTTATCCCAGATGCTCCTATTTGGATCAAGTATCTCTTGGTTTCAATCATTCTTTCTTCAGCCTTGGTGCTCTTTGATATCTTGTTTAAGAAACGCTGGCAAAAGAAAATGGCTTTAGAATCAACTCTTTCATGAAACCATAGTAAGTAAAAAAATACAAATTCGATTTTAAAACATAAATTGAGATATCTATTATTTAAAAGCAAGTCTGCTATGTAGACCTGCTTTTTCTGATATCAGCAATTGAAAAACTACCTAAAATCCGATATAATGGAGTGTTGAAAGGAATGTTAGGGTCCGATGTAATAAAGAGTGATTATAAATTGAAATCATTAAAAAAGTAGAAAGAAAGAGAACTTATGAGTATTCAAGAAGAAATTAAAAAACGCCGTACCTTTGCCATTATCTCCCACCCGGACGCGGGGAAAACGACGATTACAGAGCAGTTGCTCTACTTTGGGGGAGAAATTCGAGAAGCTGGTACCGTAAAAGGGAAGAAAACAGGAAACTTTGCTAAATCCGACTGGATGGATATCGAGAAACAACGTGGGATTTCGGTAACCTCATCTGTCATGCAGTTTGACTACGATGGAAAACGGGTCAATATCCTAGATACACCAGGGCACGAGGACTTCTCAGAAGATACTTACCGTACCTTGATGGCGGTAGACGCTGCCGTTATGGTGGTGGACTCTGCCAAGGGTATTGAGGCCCAGACCAAGAAATTGTTTGAGGTTGTCAAACACCGTGGTATTCCAGTCTTCACTTTTATGAATAAGCTGGACCGTGACGGTCGAGAGCCACTGGACCTCTTGCAAGAATTAGAAGAAGTCTTGGGCATAGCCAGTTACCCAATGAACTGGCCGATTGGGATGGGGAAAGCCTTTGAGGGGCTTTACGACCTCTATAACCAACGCTTGGAACTCTACAAAGGAGATGAACGCTTTGCCAGTCTAGAAGATGGAGACAAACTCTTTGCCAACAATCCTTTCTACGAGCAGGTGAAAGACGATATCGAACTTTTGCAAGAAGCAGGGAATGAATTCTCAGAAGAAGCCATCCTTGCGGGTGAATTAACTCCAGTTTTCTTTGGTTCAGCTTTGACCAACTTTGGGGTACAAACTTTCTTGGAAACTTTCCTCAAGTTTGCTCCAGAACCACATGGCCACAAGAAAACAGACGGTGAACTTGTCGATCCTTATGATAAGGATTTCTCAGGCTTTGTCTTTAAAATCCAAGCCAACATGGATCCTCGTCACCGTGACCGCATCGCCTTTGTCCGTATCGTCTCTGGTGAATTTGAACGCGGGATGAGTGTTAACCTCCCTCGTACTGGTAAGGGAGCTAAACTCTCTAATGTTACTCAGTTTATGGCTGAAAGTCGTGAGAATGTAACTAATGCCGTAGCAGGAGATATCATCGGGGTTTACGATACTGGTACTTATCAGGTGGGAGATACTTTGACAGTTGGCAAAAACAAATTCGAATTTGAACCACTGCCAACCTTTACCCCTGAAATCTTCATGAAGGTATCTGCTAAGAACGTCATGAAGCAAAAATCCTTCCACAAAGGGATTGAGCAATTGGTTCAAGAAGGAGCTATTCAGCTCTATACCAACTACCAAACAGGTGAATACATGCTAGGTGCCGTTGGTCAATTGCAGTTTGAAGTCTTCAAACACCGGATGGAAAATGAGTACAATGCAGAAGTGGTTATGAGTCCAATGGGTAAAAAGACCGTTCGCTGGATCAAACCAGAAGACTTAGATGAGCGCATGTCTTCAAGTCGAAATATCTTGGCGAAGGATCGCTTTGACCAGCCTGTCTTCCTCTTTGAAAACGACTTTGCCCTCCGCTGGTTTGCGGACAAGTATCCAGATGTGGAGTTGGAAGAAAAAATGTGATTCAGTATCAACAATTGGAACTAAAGTTCCTAATTGTTGGACGCTAGCCGCTATTTTGCGGTTTAGCTAACTGCCTTATTAACTCGTCGGCGAAAAATAATCGTTT
The DNA here is from genome assembly GCF_946902905.1 of Streptococcus sp. Marseille-Q6470. Lineage (NCBI taxonomy): Bacteria > Bacillati > Bacillota > Bacilli > Lactobacillales > Streptococcaceae > Streptococcus > Streptococcus sp. Marseille-Q6470. The sequence continues at coordinate 877,546 of NZ_OX336385.1, read as the reverse complement.
TCGCCTCTTCGTGTCGTAACATTTAGGAGTGGTCTAGCTGACTACCTCATCAAATCCGTGTCGAAACCTCTCACACTTAATTCGTATTTCGGTTTTAAATAGACAAAAAAGACTAGAAATTAAATAGATTTCTAGTCTTTTTATTAGCAGTGGAACTTCCATTTATTGAAAAGCATCTATACCAACAACCTTGATAAGAATTGTCAGAAGGATAAGCATGAGAATGCTCATTCCATTAATTACTAAATGTAGGAAAATAGACATTTCTAGACGTTTGGTGCGATATGCAGTCCAAGTTAGGACGGCGGACATCCAACCATAGATTAAGAAAGAAGGTGGGTTTGTTGGGATATGGGCCATTGTAAAGAGGAGCCAACCAAAAACGTAACCAATTTTTTCATATCCTTCAAAGAGTTTAGTAGGTATAATACCACGGCAGATAATTTCCTCGCAAACAGGAGCTACCAAGACAACTACGAAAAAGCTTGAAATGATGGAAGTTTCTGACATGAGGCTATTAATAGTTTCTTGATTTGAAGTAGTAGTTTGATTCAGAAGTCTTAGCCAAATTCCACCAACCATATTTACAGCGATAATGGCTGCATAGCTGAGTGCGATTCGAGGGGCATCATTAATGCTAAAGAGTTTCGATTTTAGATTTAAGAGTTTGCTTTTGTGAGCACCATATAAAAAGAGTGTAACAACAGTAGTAGAGACAATTCCTACTATTAAAGATGCCCAAATAGATTCTAGTTGAGTTCTTTGTAGCAATACCCAAGTCAAAATAGGAACTTGAGATAGGAACATTGCTACAAAAAAGATTCCTAACCAAAGCAGTCTTTTACGATAATCTTTAAAAAAATTCATTCATATATCTCCTAAAAAATTTATTTCATTATAGCACACTTCTCACAGGAATTCTATTAACTACCAGAACATAAGTGTTGATAATACAAGTAAGATATTTCGGATGATATGACTATAAAAAGATAAATCTTGTCTTAAGGTTTTAGGGAATATAAAGTTTAGAAAGCTGGCTCCCAAAAGGATATAAAAGCCAACAGAAAGTATGGTTAAGGGATTATGCAGAAAAAACAAACTAAAAAAGATAAGGGTCGTGAGCTTGCCTGTCTTTTTATGAGTTGGTAATTTTTTCCATTTGTTTAACGGCAGAAAAGTAGCAAGATCAAGTCCGAAAAGGAAAAAGAAAGAGATTAGTAACAAGTCCACTATTTCTTTTTGTAGTAGACTGTCAGTGTTTATGCTTTTAAATAAAATAAAACTTGCGCCAGCAACGTTAATGATCACCATGCTGCCATACAATAAAAAGAAGGATCGACTACGATTGTGTAGCTGACTTCTCACATGATCATGTCCTGAGAGATAGTGGATAAATGTACAGATGGCTGCTAATAACAGTAAGAGAAGTAAAAAGTAAAAGCAGGATTGTTTGAGAGTTAAAACAATGCCAGGCCAAAATAAGCAACTACAGAATCCTAAGTATACCAAGGAAATCAATAAAAGAAGTTGGATTGATTTGTTCATTTTTTCCATATAATACCCCTACGTTTTTTTTAAAATTATAACTAAAATGATTCACGAAAAATCAACTTTATCCCAAGTGTTATTTTTTGATTCTCAACTGTCTTTTAAAAAATCTTATCCAACAGAAAAAGCACATCTCTCATTTGTTGAGGGATGTGCTTTTGATAATACAATTTCTAACGTTTAGACCAGGTTCGCTTCATAAAGAGTAGTATGATTGGATAAATTTCAAGACGTCCTGCAATCATTGCAAAGGATAGGAGGAGTTTTGAAAATGGACTAAAAATTGAGAAACTTGCAGTTGTTCCGAGAATTGGGCCGATGTTGTTAAAGCAACTGAAAACGGCACTCGTAACAATCATTAAATTGTCAGCATCTAAACTGATAATGAACATTAAGCTGAGTAGAATCATGACGTAAACTACAAAGTACTTCAGAATCTTATGCTGGGTATCCTTATCAATTACTGTTTGGTTAACATGGAGAGTTAAAACACGGTGAGGTGATATGGTAGACAAAAATTGATTTTTAGCAATTTTAGCTAGAATAACTCCACGCATCACTTTGAGACCACCAGCAGTAGATCCAGCAGAACCACCAATGGCCATCAGCATCAGTAGGATATACTGAGAAAATAAAGGCCAATTTGTAATGTTTCCGTAACCGAAACCAGTTGTCGTAATGATATTAGAAACTTGGAAGAAGGCCATCTCAAAACTTTGTGAAACGCCACTATAAAGGTGGAGTGTATTGAGAGTAATTAAGCCGGTAGAAACAACGACAATCAAGAGATAAGCCCGAAGCTCCTCATCGAAAAAGAATTCCTTGACTCGACGAAGCATGAGATAGTAGTAGAGGTTGAAATTGACACCAAACATCAAGACCCCAACACTGGTTAGATAGGTAATGAGAGAACTATTATAGTGGGCGATTCCATCATTGTAAACAGTGAAGCCACCAGTCCCAGCAGTTCCCATAGCGATGACAAAACTATCGTAGAGTGGCATACCAGCAAGATAATAAATCACTACAAAGAGGGCGAACATTGCCAGATACAGGATGTAGAGGATTTGTGCTGTATTTTTTAGCTTAGATACCACCTTACCAAATACTGGTCCAGGGACCTCGGCCTTCATAACCTCTAAGTGGCTGTTTTTTGCATTGTCCATAATAGCTAGGGCAAAAACTAGCACCCCCATCCCTCCAATGAGGTGGGTGAAACTTCTCCAAAATAGAAGAGAACGGCTTAAGACAGAAACATCATTTAAGATAGTTGCTCCCGTAGTAGTGAAGCCGGAACTAGTTTCGAAGAAGGCATCGATAAAATTGGGGATTTGACCTGAAAAGACAAAGGGAAGGGAGCCAAAGAAAGACCAGAGGATCCAACATAGGGCAACAATTAAGACTCCTTCTTTAGCATAGATACGTTGTTTTTTAGGTTTACTGATGATTCCGAGTAGACCTAGGACAACAAGAATCCCGATGGTAGAGAAAAGAGCTGTAAAAACTTGACTAGATTCTCGATAGTAAAGAGCGATACCAACTGGAACTAATAGCAGTCCGGCTTCAATCAAGAGTAGTTTTGCAAGAAGAAAGCGTACCATACTTCTATTCATAGCTTACCTCTCTAACAAGTCATAAATCTTGGTGATATTTGAAAGCAAAGTGATAACCACTAACTTATCACCGACCTGGAGTATATCTTCTCCCGTTGGGAAGATCGTTTTTCCATTGCGGATAATAGCCGCAATCAAGACATCTTTTTTGAGCTTCAATTGAGATAAAGGCTTGCCAGTCATTTTATTGGCTTCCTTGATTAGGAATTGAAGAGTTTCTACTTGTCCGTTTGCAAGGTGGTGCATAGCTTGAAGGTCAGAATATTGCGCATTTACACGACCATGGATAAAGTGCATGATGGTATCAACAGCGATTGTTTTAGGGGTGATGATACTTGAGAAATCTGTTGCGTGGATTATTTCTAACAAGCTAGTGCGGTTTACTTTGGTGATGTTTTTCTGAACACCTACGCTATCCAAGAACATAGAGGTAATAATATTCTCTTCATCAACGCCTGTAAGAGTTGCAACGGCATCGTAGTTTTGGGCACTTTCTTCTAAAAGCGTATCCTTAGTTGTTCCATCTCCTTGTACGATGTAGAGTTTAGGGAATTTCTCACTGAAAAAGGCAGCTCTTTCAGGATTGACCTCAATAACCTTGGTATCGATACGACTGTCTTTTAACATACCTAAGAGATAGTAAGCAATTTTCCCAGCTCCTATGATGAGTAAACTCTTAACAACTCTGGACTTAATATAGTTGTGGAAGAGCATCATATCGACACGACTTCCTGTCACAAAGATACGGTCTTTATCTTCTAAAATCATATCTCCACTAGGAATCATGAGTTTATGGTCGCGTTCGATAGCACAGACAATAACATTACCAAACTTTTTACGAAAATCTGCAATAGACATCTGACAAATATTGCTATTATTTCGAACTTTAAATTCCATCAAACTGACCAATCCGCCTGCAAAACGCTCAACAGAAAGAGCATTGGGGAAGTCTATAATATTAGCGATAGCACGAGCTGCTAGGAGTTCTGGGTTTACAATGACTGAAAATCCAAGAATATTTTTTTCTTTAAAGTAAGGGTTGGAATATTCAGGATTGCGCACACGAACAATAGTTTCTTTTGCTCCCATTTTTTTAGCGAGAACAGCCGAAACCATGTTGACCTCGTCGTATTGAGTCATGGCAATGAAAATATCACAATCTTGGACGTTGGCTGCCTCTAACATAGCAAAGTCAGCTCCGTTACCTGAGATTCCCATAATGTCAAAACGGCTGGTCAAGTATTTTAGAACAGTTTCGTTCTGTTCAATTAAGACAACATCATGGTTGTCAGCAACGAGTGAACGACAGAGGGCAGAACCTACTTTTCCCCCTCCGACAAGAATAATCTTCATAGTTAGTTAACCTACTTTTTCAATATGTCTCTATCATACCTTTTTTTAGAAAAAAAAGCACTCAACAACCGACTGTTTCCTTCTTTAATAAAGGGATTCGGTGGATTTGAAGGAATATTTTGCTTTATACAAAATCTATTTATGAAAAAAACTTGTTCCGAAAATTCTCAATCTAGGTAAATTCAAGGATATAGCTGCCTTAAAGTTAAATTTTTAACTTTTGTAAATATGCTTGTAAAAAAAATGAAAAAAATCAAGTCATTTCTATTGACAATCAGGCTGAAAGTGATATACTAAAACAGTAGTTTCGCTGATTTACTTCAAACCTGTTGTGAGGTAAGTTAACGATGCCTTAACCACGCTGTTTGCTGAGCTTGACTCCGGGCAGTGTGGCTATTTTTTTGCACCAGTGAGAGGAAGCAAGACATGGTAAATCATATTGTATTGTTTGAACCACAAATTCCACAAAATACGGGGAATATTGCACGTACCTGTGCAGCGACGAATGCACCCCTTCATATTATTAGACCTATGGGATTCCCAATTGATGATCGTAAAATGAAGCGTGCTGGGCTCGACTATTGGGACAAGCTTGAGATTTATTTCTATGATAGTTTAGATGAATTTATTGAAAAAATGAATGGTCAACTTTACCTGATTTCCAAATTTGCAGAAAAGGTCTATTCCGATGCAGACTTTACGACAGAAGGGGATCACTATTTTCTCTTTGGACGCGAAGATAAGGGCTTGCCTGAAGATTTTATGCGTGAACATCCAGAAAAAGCTCTCAGAATTCCTATGAATGATGAACATGTTCGTAGTCTGAATGTATCTAATACAGTATGTATGATTGTCTACGAGGCTCTCCGTCAGCAAAACTTTGCAGGTCTTGAATTGGTTCACACCTATGAAACAGATAAGTTGAAATAAAATAGTTATAAGATATCAAAAGCTTGCGCTTGCATGCTTTTTTTGTTATCATAAAAGGGTCTTCAGGGCAGGGTGTGATTCCCGACCGGCGGTAAATTTGACTAGCTATTTTAGCTTTCTCTTCGTTGTCTTGTCTCGATATACTTTAAGTATTATCTTCGACTGAGACATCTAGATAAATCTAAAATATCTTAGCCAAATAAGTCCGCGAGCGCAAGCTGATGTGGTGAGATTCCACAACCGACAGTATAGTCTGGATGGGAGAAGACGAAAGGATAGCTTTGTCTATTCTGCTTCAACATATAATAGAAACAAAACCGGTTTTGTTAGAAATCTAGGTTATTTTTTGAGATAGTTAAGAGAGTAGATAGAGAGAAACTTTCCAACTTCTTCTGATTTTATAGAAAATTGGAGGAACCTGTTATGACAAACACACGTCGACTTTCGACCATTGCAATTTTATCAGCACTTTCATTTGTGTTGATGTACTTTGACTTTCCGCTCTTGCCTGCGGCGTCCTTTTTGAGGATTGAATTCAGTATCTTACCTGTCCTTGTGGGCTTGGTGGTCTTGGATTTACCAGCAGCTTTAGGAGTGCTATTCCTTCGGTCCTTGCTGAAAATCCTTCTGAACAACCAAGGAGTTAGTACCTACATTGGTTTGCCGATGAATATCGTAGCCTTAGGAGTCTTTGTTCTTGCTTTTGGTCTGATTTGGAAAAAAGAGCGTACAACCATGCGTTTTGTCCTAGCTTCATTAGCCGGAACGATTGGTCTTACTATAGCGATGCTCGTTCTAAACTACGTTTATGCTGTACCTTTGTATGCAAAATTTGCTAACTTCGATATTGAGAATATTTTAGGACTTAGTAATTACTTGTTGACAATGGTCTTGCCATTTAATTTGATTGAAGGTCTTATTTTTGCCATCTCATTCTGGTTATTATTTGTCCTTCTAAAACCAACTTTGAAACGCTATGAAAAATAAACAAACATTTTTAACAAAGGGCTCTTTTGCCCTTTTACTATTTGTGATTCTGGGTTATGTAGTTAAGTTTTATCCAGAACAATTGATACCATTTGATTCGTCTATTCAGACAGCAATCCGTGGAGATTTACCAGCTATATTAACAACTATCTTTCGTGGAATTACTCGTCTGATTGACTTACCAATCGTTATTTCTTGGGCAATTCTATTGACTGTTATTTTTTATCTGAAAAAGTGGAAGTCAGAAAGCCTTTTAGTAGCTGGCAATCTTAGTTTGGCTGGAATTTTAATTGTGTCCTTAAAACACCTCTATCAACGTCCGCGACCTGAAATTTTACACTTGGTCGAAGAAGAGGGCTTTTCTTTCCCTAGTGGTCACTCGCTAGCAGTAACCCTCTTAATCGGTTCTCTAATTATCATTGTGGGACAGAGAGTGAAAGATAGGACTGTAAAGCTCATTTTCCAGATTTTACTTGGAGTCTATCTAGTAAGTGTAATCATTTCTAGAGTCTATCTGGGAGTTCATTACCCATCAGATGTTCTTGCCAGTCTCTGTCTGGGTCTTGGAATTCTATTCATTGAATTTCCGTTTTATGACAAACTTCGCTTTCAATGGCGCTTTACAGGCAAACAAAAGTAGGGTTTAGCCCTTCTTGAGGAGATAAAAATGGAAGTCAACATAAAAGATCTTCATCCGACTCAACTATACTTATCAGAAAAGAAGTTGCATTATATTCAGATGCTTTATCAGTCGGCTGAAATCATCAATATGGATCCAATTAGTATTCTTGTGTTTGGAGATCGCTTGTTGATTACAGACGGGCATCACAGAGCTTACCAAGCTTTGTTAGCAGGTCAAAATACGATTTCTGCTGAGTGGGATAAAGATGGTGGTGATGAACTATATCATCTCTATGCGCAAGTTTGCGAGGAAAGAAAGGTATACTCTGTTCTGGATTTAAAAAATCATATCTTACCTGAAGATGAGTATGAAGCAAAATGGTACAATTGGTGTGATGGTTTTAATCAAGCAGCGAAGCAGTTGTTAGGAGCAAAAAAAGATGCCAAAGATTATTCAGATAGATGATTCCCTACGTCTAGTTCCCTATTTTTTAGCAGATCATCGTGATGCAGCTTTATCCTGGTATCAAGATGTGGATTTGGTGGAACTGGTAGATGGCATTAGAATTCCCTATAGTTTGGAAAAATTAAATGCCATGTATTCCTATTTAGAGGAACACGGGGATTTGTTCTGGATTGAGTTTCGCGAAAAGGGAGAGTGGCTTCCGATTGGGGATGTCACCTTATCTCTGGAGAATATTCCTATTGTGATTGGTAATCCAACTTACCAGCATCAAGGACTTGGATGTAAGGTTTTGAAGACTTTGATTGATCTAGCTCGACAAAGAGGATGGAAAGAATTAAAAGTTCAGGAAATCTATGATTTCAATTATGCCTCCAGACGATGTTTTGAGTCCCTTGGATTTGTAGAAAGTGGAAGTACTGAAAAAGGGACAAGCCTGCTCTTAAAGCTGGACTCCTACAAAATTTAGTATCCCTTATAATCGCTCAAAACAGAGCGGTTTTTTGTTTGTAGTACAGAACTCTTTCACGAAAGAAATAATAGCCAAATTCAGTAATAAAATTTCTCTAAAAATAGGATTTTTCTCTTGCATTTGAGATAGATTAGTGTATAATAGTAGGGTATGTGTAAAACATACTTGTGGGAGGTAAAAATCTCTAAATTACCGCCAAAACCACAAAGGAGGATTTAAAAATGGCTAAAAAAGTCGAAAAACTTGTAAAATTGCAAATCCCTGCTGGTAAAGCTACACCAGCTCCACCGGTTGGACCTGCTCTTGGTCAAGCTGGTATCAACATCATGGGATTCACAAAAGAGTTCAACGCTCGTACAGCTGATCAAGCTGGTATGATCATTCCAGTTGTTATCTCAGTATACGAAGATAAATCATTTACTTTCGTTACTAAAACACCACCAGCTGCTGTTCTTTTGAAAAAAGCTGCAGGTGTTGAAAAAGGATCAGGTACACCTAACAAAACTAAAGTTGCTACAGTTACTCGTGCACAAGTACAAGAAATTGCAGAAACTAAGATGCCAGATTTGAACGCTGCAAACATTGAGTCTGCAATGCGTATGATCGAAGGTACTGCTCGTTCTATGGGATTCACTGTTGTTGACTAATCAATAACTTCCCTATATAACCCGCAAGACTTCATCATTTCGAGAAGTGACGTGGGAGATGAAAATCGATTGAACCACTTACAAGGAGAATAGAAAATGGCTAAAAAAAGCAAACAACTTCGTGCTGCTCTTGAGAAAATCGACAGCACAAAAGCATACAGCGTAGAAGAAGCTGTAGCTCTTGCAAAAGAAACTAACTTTGCAAAATTTGACGCAACTGTAGAAGTTGCATACAACTTGAACATCGACGTGAAAAAAGCTGATCAACAAATCCGTGGAGCAATGGTATTGCCAAACGGTACTGGTAAAACAGCTCGCGTTCTTGTATTTGCACGTGGTGCAAAAGCTGAAGAAGCTAAAGCTGCTGGTGCAGACTTCGTTGGTGAAGACGACCTTGTTGCTAAAATCAACGACGGTTGGTTGGACTTCGACGTAGTTATCGCTACACCTGATATGATGGCTCTTGTTGGACGCCTTGGACGTGTCCTTGGACCACGTAACTTGATGCCAAACCCTAAAACTGGTACTGTAACAATGGATGTTGCTAAAGCAGTTGAAGAGTCTAAAGGTGGTAAAATCACTTACCGTGCTGACCGTGCAGGTATCGTACAAGCTATCATCGGTAAAGTTTCATTTGAAGCTGACAAGTTGGTTGAAAACTTCAAAGCATTCAACGAAACAATCCAAAAAGCTAAACCAGCTACTGCTAAAGGAACTTACGTAACAAGCTTGACAATCACAACTACTCAAGGTGTGGGTATCAAGGTTGACGTTAACTCACTTTAATTAGTACAAAATTTAAAACAAAAAAGGTTGAGACAGACTTGTCTTCAACCTTTTTATTGTTCTCAAAATAAAGAAATCGAGTTTATAGATAAAAAAGTAGAAGTGTGTGAAAAAACATCTAGATAGAAAATTCAGAAAATTGTTTCTTTTGTCTTGAAAATTTTTGAAAAAATGGTATTATAGAAACAAGTCATTTTATTGAGAAGAGAAAGGGGAACGATGGAGAAAATCATTTTAGACTCACCAAAGTCAGGTTCGGAACTCGTTTTGGAAACGCTCCGTGACCTAGGAATCGATACGATTTTTGGTTATCCAGGCGGGGCTGTATTGCCTTTATATGATGCTATTTATAATTTTAAAGGTATCCGCCATATTCTAGGTCGCCATGAACAAGGTTGTCTTCATGAAGCAGAAGGTTATGCTAAGTCAACAGGGAAACTTGGTGTCGCAGTCGTCACAAGTGGACCAGGAGCTACCAATGCCATTACTGGTATTGCAGATGCTATGAGTGACAGTGTTCCCCTTTTGGTCTTCACGGGTCAAGTGGCAAGAGCGGGAATCGGTAAGGATGCTTTCCAGGAAGCAGATATTGTCGGAATTACCATGCCGATTACCAAGTACAACTACCAGGTTCGAGAGACGGCGGATATTCCACGTGTGATTACAGAGGCTGTGCACATTGCGACTACCGGTCGTCCAGGACCAGTTGTTATTGACTTGCCAAAAGATGTTTCAGCTCTTGAAACGGACTTTGTCTATTCTTCAGAGATAGATTTACCAAGTTATCAACCAACTCTAGAGCCTAATGAGATGCAAATCAAGAAGATCTTGAAGCAACTCTCTAAGGCTAAGAAGCCAGTTTTGTTAGCTGGTGGTGGGATTAGTTATGCTGAAGCTGCAGCGGAGTTAAATGAATTTGCAGAGCGTTATCAAATTCCTGTTGTTACCAGTCTTTTGGGACAGGGAACAATTGCAACTAGCCATCCACTGTTTTTGGGAATGGGTGGAATGCATGGTTCCTTTGCAGCCAATATCGCAATGACTGAAGCTGATTTTATGATTTCGATTGGTTGTCGTTTTGATGACCGTTTGACTGGTAATCCTAAGACATTTGCGAAGAATGCCAAAGTAGCGCATATTGATATCGATCCAGCAGAGATTGGTAAGATTATCGCTGTTGATATCCCAGTTGTTGGTGATGCGAAAAAGGCCTTGCAGCAGTTGCTAGCGGAGCCAATCGTTCGTAACAATACTGAAAAATGGATTGAAAAAGTTACAAAAGATAAGAATCGTGTTCGTTCTTATGATAAGAAGGAACGTGTCGTCCAACCACAAGCAGTTATTGAACGAATTGGTGAATTGACTAAGGGTGATGCCATTGTCGTAACTGACGTCGGACAACACCAAATGTGGACAGCTCAATACTATCCATACCAAAACGAGCGTCAACTCGTAACATCAGGTGGACTAGGAACCATGGGATTTGGAGTTCCTGCAGCCATTGGGGCAAAAATTGCTAATCCAGATAAGGAGGTCGTGCTCTTTGTCGGTGATGGTGGTTTCCAAATGACCAATCAGGAATTGGCAATCTTGAACATCTACAAGATTCCAATCAAGGTCATCATGCTTAATAACCATTCACTTGGGATGGTTCGTCAATGGCAAGAAGCCTTCTACGATGGTCGAACATCAGAGTCAGTCTTTGACAGCCTTCCTGACTTCCAATTGATGGCTCAAGCCTATGGAATTAAGAATTATAAATTTGATAATCCTGAAACCTTAGAAAAGGATTTGGAAGTCATCTTGGAAGATGTACCAATGTTTATCGAGGTAGATATTTCTCGTAAAGAGCATGTTTTACCGATGGTACCGGCTGGTAAGAGTAATCATGAGATGTTGGGGGTGAAGTTTAATGCGTAGAATGTTAACAGCCAAACTTCAAAACCGGTCAGGAGTTCTCAATCGTTTTACCGGTGTCTTGTCTAGACGCCAAGTCAATATTGAGAGTATCTCGGTAGGGGCGACAGAAAATCCTAATGTGTCACGGATTACCATTATCATTGATGTTGCATCTCACGATGAAGTGGAGCAAATCATCAAACAACTCAACCGTCAGGTCGACGTGATTCGTGTCCGTGATATCACAGATAAACCACACTTGGAGCGCGAAGTAATCTTGATAAAGGTTGCAGCACCAGCTGAAAAGCGAGCAGAAATTTTAGCTATTATCCAGCCTTTCCGTGCAACTGTTGTTGATGTGGCTCCAAGTTCCATTACAGTTCAGATGACTGGGAATGCTGAAAAGAGTGAAGCTTTGATTCGAGTTATTCGACCATACGGTATCAAGAATATCGCTCGTACGGGTGCAACTGGATTTACCCGTGATTAAAAATCCAACCTAAATTTGTTAATCTAGCCTAACAGGCAATAAAAATAGAAAAGAGAGAAAAACTATGGCAGTTCAAATGGAATATGAAAAAGATGTAAAAGTAGCAGCGCTTGACGGTAAAAGAATCGCCGTTATTGGCTATGGTTCACAAGGACATGCACACGCTCAAAACTTGCGTGATTCAGGTCACGATGTGATCATCGGTGTACGTCCAGGTAAATCTTTTGACAAAGCAAAAGAAGATGGTTTTGATACATACACAGTAGCAGAAGCAACTAAATTGGCTGATGTTATCATGATTTTGGCTCCAGACGAAATTCAACAAGAATTGTACGAGGCAGAAATCGCTCCAAACTTGGAAGCTGGAAATGCAGTTGGTTTTGCACATGGTTTCAACATCCACTTCGAATTCATCAAAGTTCCTGCAGATGTTGATGTCTTCATGTGTGCTCCTAAAGGACCAGGACACTTGGTACGTCGTACTTACGAAGAAGGATTTGGTGTTCCAGCGCTTTACGCCGTATACCAAGATGCTACAGGAAATGCTAAAGACATCGCTATGGACTGGTGTAAAGGTGTTGGTGCAGCGCGTGTAGGTCTTCTTGAAACAACATACAAAGAAGAAACTGAAGAAGATTTGTTTGGTGAACAAGCAGTTCTTTGCGGTGGTTTGACTGCCCTTATCGAAGCTGGTTTTGAAGTCTTGACTGAAGCTAGATACGCTCCAGAATTGGCTTACTTCGAAGTGCTTCACGAAATGAAATTGATCGTTGACTTGATCTACGAAGGTGGATTCAAGAAAATGCGTCAATCAATCTCTAACACAGCTGAATACGGTGACTATGTTTCAGGTCCACGTGTGATTACTGAACAAGTCAAAGAAAACATGAAAGCCGTTCTTGCTGATATCCAAAATGGTAAATTTGCCAACGACTTTGTGAACGACTACAAAGCTGGTCGTCCAAAATTGACTGCTTACCGTGAACAAGCTGCTAACCTTGAAATTGAAAAGGTTGGTGCAGAATTGCGTAAAGCAATGCCATTTGTTGGTAAAAACGACGATGACGCATTCAAAATCTACAACTAATTTTTGAGAATAAAGATAGAAGGCGAGTTGGGGGTACCTAACCCGCTTTTTATCTTGAAAACGAATTAAGGAGAAGATTATGCTTAGTGCAAAAGATGTGGTAAAAGCCCATAAAGTATTGAGTGGTGTAGTAGTCAATACACCGTTAGAATATGATCATTACTTATCAGAGAAATACGGAGCTAAAATTTATCTCAAGAAAGAAAATGCTCAACGTGTTCGGTCATTTAAGATTCGTGGTGCTTATTATGCGATTTCACAATTAAACAAAGAAGAACGCGAACGTGGTGTAGTGTGTGCTTCAGCGGGAAATCACGCCCAAGGAGTTGCTTACACATGTAATGAGATGAAGATTCCTGCAACAATCTTTATGCCAATTACAACACCTCAACAAAAAATTGGTCAGGTTCGTTTCTTTGGTGGTGATTTTGTAACGATTAAGTTGGTAGGAGATACCTTTGATGCATCTGCCAAGGCTGCTCAAGAGTTTACAGTCGCTGAAAATCGTACCTTTATTGATCCTTTTGATGATCCTTATGTTCAAGCAGGACAAGGAACAGTAGCTTATGAAATTTTAGAAGAAGCGCGAAAAGAATCCATTGATTTTGATACTGTCTTGGTTCCTGTAGGAGGTGGAGGACTCATTGCAGGAGTTTCTACTTATATAAAGGAAACGAATCCTGCTATTGAAGTTCTTGGTGTAGAAGCTAACGGAGCTCGTTCCATGAAGGCGGCATTTGAGGCTGGAGGTCCCGTTAAACTCAAAGAAATTGATAAGTTTGCAGACGGGATCGCTGTGCAGAAGGTTGGACAATTGACCTATGAAGCAACCCGTAAAAATGTTGAAACGCTAATCGGAGTGGATGAAGGCTTAATCTCTGAGACCTTGATAGATCTTTATTCTAAACAAGGGATTGTGGCTGAGCCTGCTGGTGCTGCTAGTGTGGCGGCTCTGGAAGTACTGTCAGACTATATAAAAGGAAAGACTATTTGTTGTATCATTTCTGGAGGAAATAACGATATCAACCGTATGCCAGAGATGGAAGAGCGTGCCTTGATTTACGATGGTATCAAGCATTACTTTGTAGTCAACTTCCCACAACGTCCAGGGGCTCTTCGAGAATTTGTAAATGATATCTTGGGGCCAAATGATGATATCACTCGTTTTGAGTATATTAAACGTGCCAGCAAGGGAACAGGACCAGTCTTAATCGGGATTGCTCTTGCTAACAAGCATGATTATGCGGGTTTGATTCATCGAATGGAAAAATTCGATCCGTCTTATATTAACTTAAATGGGAACGAAACTCTATATAATATGCTTGTTTAATATACTATAAAATTTTTATCATATCATTTGCCTAACCTATATACGAGTGCTATAATGTAAGTGAAGAAAGGGGGAGATTCCCATGGTTTTACCAGTTTTACCAGTTATACTTGTTGTATTAATTCTAATGCTTATTGTGGGAGTTACTTTAGTAAGTTCTGTTTATGTCGTTCGTCAACAATCTGTTGCCATTATCGAACGATTTGGTAAATATCAAAAGTTAAGTAATAGTGGTATTCATCTGCGAGCACCATTTGGCATTGACAAAATTGCAGCTCGTGTACAGCTACGCCTTTTACAAAGTGAAATCGTAGTTGAAACCAAAACCCAAGATAACGTTTTTGTGACCATGAATGTCGCAACTCAATACCGTGTAAATGAGCAAAACGTTACAGATGCTTACTATAAATTGATGAGACCGGAAGCTCAAATTAAATCTTATATTGAAGATGCATTACGCTCATCTGTTCCTAGATTAACTTTGGATGAATTGTTTGAGAAAAAAGATGAAATTGCATTAGAAGTTCAAAAACAAGTAGCGGAAGAAATGTCAACGTATGGGTATATTATCGTTAAGACGCTCATTACCAAAGTTGAGCCGGATGCAGAAGTCAAACAATCAATGAACGAAATCAATGCAGCTCAACGTAAGAGAGTGGCCGCTCAAGAATTGGCTGAAGCAGACAAAATAAAGATCGTTACAGCGGCAGAAGCTGAGGCAGAAAAAGATCGTCTTCATGGTGTGGGGATCGCAGAGCAGCGGAAAGCAATTGTTGATGGACTTGCTGATTCTATTAAAGAGTTAAAAGGAGCTAATGTCGAATTAACTGAAGAACAAATTATGTCAATCCTATTAACCAATCAGTATTTAGATACATTGAATAATTTTGCAGACAAACAAGGAAATAATACTATATTCTTGCCAGCAAATCCTAATGGAGTTGAAGATATACGGACCCATATATTATCGGCTTTAAAAGCCAAATAATTGTGTTCTGAGCGCTTTAATTCAGTGTATGTATGCGTTTTTATTGACAATACTTATAAAAACATATAGAATGAAATAGCGCAAAGAAAAAAATAGGAGAATAACATGGCTAAGTCTAACTTTGAAAAAGTAGAATCAGTTGTTAGCTGGGTTCGTGATAAAAAAATCACAGGGTATCGTATTTCTAAGGAAACAAATGCACGTGAAATGTCTATCATTGCTTTAGCTCAAGGACGTGCAAAAGTTAAAAACATTTCCTTTGAAACAGCCCTCGGCTTAATTGATTTCTACGACAAAAATCATGAAAAATTTGAAGATTAGTCTTTGGATATAGGCAGGTTCGAAAAGAACCTGCCTTTTCATTTTAGGAAATATAAAAAGACTGCAGGTTGCAGTCTTTTTTGATTATCCAAGATAGCGTTGTAAAAATTCTTTGGTGCGTTCTTCTTTAGGATTGGTAAATAGCTCTTCAGGTTTACCTTCTTCTGCAATAACCCCCTTATCCATAAAGATAACACGGTTTGATACATCGCGAGCAAATTCCATTTCGTGGGTTACAACGATCATAGTCAAGCCTTCTTGAGCTAGTTCTTGCATGATTTTGAGAACTTCGCCGACCATTTCAGGGTCGAGGGCTGATGTAGGCTCGTCAAAGAGAATGGCATCAGGATTCATAGAAAGAGCACGAGCAATAGCCACACGTTGCTTTTGACCACCAGAAAGTTGCTTTGGTTTGGCTTGCCAGAAACGTTCTCCCATACCAACCTTTTCAAGGTTTTCTTTTGCAATTTTCTCTGCCTCTGAGTGGTCACGTTTGAGAACAGTTGTCTGTGCCACAATCGTATTTTCGAGAACATTGAGATTTTCAAAAAGATTAAAGGACTGGAAAACCATACCTAGTTTTTCACGGTAGTGAGTAAGGTTATATCCTTTTTCAAGGACGTTTTCACCGTGATAAAGGATTTCACCTTCAGTTGGAGTTTCGAGAAGGTTGATAGAACGTAGGAAGGTTGATTTACCACTACCGGAACTTCCGATGATAGAAATCACTTCTCCTTTATGAATAGTGAGGGAGATGTCTTTTAGGACCTCGTTTTGTCCATAGGATTTTTTGAGGTGTTTGATTTCAAGAATGGGTTGATTCATTATTTCAAATCCTCCGTTTGCATTTGGTTAGCACCTGTTGTGTAGGTATCCATATCCATACGTTTTTCAATGTAACGGAGAATACGCGTTACTGTAAAGGTAAGGACAAAGTAAATAACTGCG
The DNA here is from genome assembly GCF_946902905.1 of Streptococcus sp. Marseille-Q6470. Lineage (NCBI taxonomy): Bacteria > Bacillati > Bacillota > Bacilli > Lactobacillales > Streptococcaceae > Streptococcus > Streptococcus sp. Marseille-Q6470. The sequence goes on along the minus strand of NZ_OX336385.1, from coordinate 861,063 downwards.
ATGATGGTAAAGGTTTGGAAGTATTGGTAGGTTTGTGTTGCTACTGTATTTCCTGAGAAGTAAAGTTCTACAACAGAGATAACGTTCAATACAGAAGTATCCTTGATGTTGATGACGAACTCATTACCAGTTGCTGGTAGAATATTTCGAACAACTTGAGGCAAAACAATCTTACGCATGGTTTGATTATGAGTCATACCAAGTGCAGTTGCCGCTTCAAATTGTCCTTTGTCAACAGCTAGGATACCACCACGAACGATTTCGGTCATGTAGGCACCGGTATTGATAGAAACGATAAAGATAGCAGCGAGAGTACGGTCTAGGTTGATTCCGAAAGCCTGGGCAGTTCCATAGTAGATAACCATAGATTGTACAATCATAGGAGTTCCACGGAAAATTTCAATATAGATATTGAGAATCCAACCGATTAGTTTTTGAATACCGAAAATAAATTGATTTTCAGATAGAGGTGCCGTACGGAAGATACCGATAGCCAGACCAATAACGAGACCAACGATGGTACCGATAATTGAAATGAGAAGGGTAATACCAGCACCACGCAAGAGTTGTTGCCAGTTTTCAGTTAGAATTTTAGCAACTTGGCTAAAGAAATTACTACTGTTTTCTTCTGTCGTTGTAGATTCGGCAGGTTGCTCCTTTATCATACGGTCCATGAGCGCAACTTGCTCATCTTTAGAAATGGTTTCAATGCTAGCGTTGATTTGACTGATACGGTCGTCATCTTTACGTAGACCGATAGCGATAGATGTATCTTCTTCTCCAGTTTTAAAACCAGGTTCAGGTTGAATCATTTTGAACTTAGCATTTGCTGATTCAGCAGTTAAGGCTTCTGGACGTTCAGAAACATAGGCATCAATGACACCAGCTTCAAGGGCTTGACGCATTTGAGCGAAATCTCCCATGGCAGTTTCCTTCTGAGCGCCTGGAATTTGAGAAATCAAATCATAAAGGTAAACACCTTGTTGAGAAGTGATTTTAGCACCTTCAAAGTCATTTAAGCTAGTAGCATTAGCGTAGCTCGAGTCTTTCTTCACTACGAGAACAGGCTCACTAGTGTAGTAACTACTTGAGAAGGCAATTTCTTGCTTGCGTTCAGCGGTTGGGCTCATACCAGCGATAATCATATCGATTTTACCGGAAGTCAGAGCTGGAACAAGTCCTTCCCATTTTGTCTTAACAATGAGGGGTTCTTTACCGAGGTCTTTAGCGATTTTTTTTGCAATTTGAACATCATAACCATTGGCGTACTGGTTGGTCCCGTCAATCTTGACAGCACCGTTGCTATCGTCGTCTTGAGTCCAGTTGAAGGGTGCATAAGCTGCTTCCATCCCGATGCGTAAATATTCATCGGCTTGGACCTGGCTAACTAGTCCTAGGGTCAGGGCTAGGCTAGCAAGGATAGTTAAGCATAATTTTTTCATGTTTTCTCCTATTTCTAGTCTAAAAATGGCTCCCTCTATTGTATCTAAAAATGATGAGATTTTCAATACAAGCAAACCTTAAGTTCTAAAAAATGATATAATAGTGAAAAAACGTGAAAGGGAATGTAAGATGAAAAAGAGATGGTTACTTGCCCTGGTATTTACTTTTTTACTATTTATCCCGAGCCTTGTTTTTGCAGTAGACTTCGACATTCTATCCTATAAGGGGGATTTGAATATTCATGCAGATAATACAGCAGTTTTCCAAGAAACAATTACCTACCATTTTAAAGATGATTTTAATGGTCAATTGATTGGGCTCGGTAAAGCAGGGAAGATGCCAAAGGGATTTGAGATTGATGATGACCCAACTGTCCTTGTATCTAAAAATGGGCAAATCGTTCAGGATGTCCTCTCATATACTAAGGAAGAAGAGGAAGGCTACAAGGTCACCATTTTTAATCCGGGAAATGCAGGAGATACTGTTCGGGTAACTGTTACTTGGCAATTGAAAAATCTTCTTTTCTTATATCAGGATATTGCTGAGCTGAATTGGCAACCACTGACAGATAGTTCAGGGGATATTAAAGATTTAGAATTTCGAGTAACATCGGACAAACCAGCCGAGAAACTCTTTTTCCATACTGGTAAACTCCTCAATGAGGGTAGTGTCGAAAAAGTAAACGATATTTATCGAGTGAAGATGAAAAATCTTCCTAGAAACCATCAAGTTGAGCTATATGCCTATTGGCCGAGAGAAGCTTTCTCAAGTGCTCCAAGCCAAGGACTGGACGAAGATAATCTAAGTAACTTTAAAAGAGTTGAGGTAGAAATAAAGGCTGAAAAAGTCCAGGCCAATGTCATGATAAAATGGATTTTTCCAATCTTCTTTACGGCTCTGTTGCTAGTAACAATCCACTATTATAGAGAATTTCGTCAGCATACGACTCTTAAAAAGGTATATCCAAAGAATCATCGTCTCTACGAACCCCCAATGGACCTGCCTCCAATGGTTTTGGCAGAAGCAATCTATTCAACATCCTTAGAGGAAGTTAGCCCTCTAAATAAGCAGAAGTTTGGTAAATTCACCTTTGAACAACTAATCCAAGCAACCTTGTTAGATTTAGTCGATCGAGGGCATTTATCCATTTTTCAAGGTGAAGAAGAGCCTTGGATCAAAATTAACAGTGAAAAAGGTTTGTCTAATTTTGAGAAGGAGTGCCTGCGGATGACTCTTTCTACAAATAAAGAATTGGCTCTTTCAGACCTTTTCCCTGAATATCAAGTTTCTTCTGGTTTATTCCATGGAGCTAAGGAAGCTGATGAGAAGCATATTCGAGAATTCGGCATGCACCTCAAGCGTTCCTTTGAGAGACGACTTGAACGCATGCAAAGTTGTGTTCGAGACAAGGTGAACATTTTACGAATTCCAAGTTATTATCGACCTTTAATGGAAAAAGAAAATAATCTTGTGAAAAAAATGAAAGTCTGTTCGGCTGTAACAGGTGTTGTCGGACTTATCATTTTCTACTATAGTTTTCGAACACATGGCTATTTCTCGCTTCCTTTACTTTCCTTAGGTTTAATTGGTTTACTAGCGAGTGGTTTGATTCATTTAGTAACTCGAGGACCTTCTCGTGATGGAGTCTTAAATGAAGAAGGGGCAGAAGTTGTTTATCACTGGACAAGTTTTGAAAATATGCTTCGGGATATTGCTCATCTTGATAAGGCTGAACTAGAGAGTATTGTTGTTTGGAATCGTCTTTTGGTCTATGCAACTCTCTATGGATACGCTAAGAAGGTAAATAAAATCATGAAGCTTCACAATATTCAACTTGAAAATGCTGCTATGAATCTTTATGTATCTTGTGGGTGGGATAAACAATTTCACACATCTGCTACTCAAATCAATCTATACACATCGGTCGCAAATACAGCAAGTACCTTTTCTGTATCATCCGGAAGCGGTAGCTCTGGTGGTGGTTTCTCAGGCGGTGGCGGTGGTGGAAGTGTTGGTGCTTTCTAAAGAAAACTCAACACGGCCTTTAAAAGTATGATATAATGGATAATAGAAAAAGGAGTAATCTATGTATTTTTTTGAAATTTTAAAATCAATCTTTTTTGGTATTGTTGAAGGAATTACGGAATGGTTGCCGATTTCAAGTACTGGTCACTTGATTTTAGCAGAAGAGTTTATCCAGTATAAAGATCAAAATGAAGCCTTCATGTCTATGTTTAACGTAGTCATTCAGCTGGGTGCAATCTTAGCCGTTATGGTTATCTACTTTAACAAGCTTAATCCCTTCAAACCAGGTAAGGATAAGGTACAAGTTCGTAAAACTTGGCAGTTATGGTCCAAAGTTTTTGTTGCGACTTTACCTCTGCTTCTAGTCTTTAAGTTTGATGATTGGTTTGACACTCACTTTCACAATATGGTATCAGTAGCCATTATGTTGATTGTTTATGGGGTTGCCTTTATCTTTCTTGAAAAACGCAACAAAGCGCAAGCAATTGAGCCAACAGTCACTGAGTTAGACAAATTACCGTATAAAACAGCCCTCTATATTGGACTTTTCCAAGTCTTGGCCCTTTTGCCAGGTACTAGTCGTTCAGGTGCCACTATCGTAGGTGGTTTGTTGAACGGTACTAGTCGTTCAGTGGTGACTGAATTTACCTTCTATCTAGGAATTCCAGTTATGTTTGGAGCCAGCGCTTTGAAGATTTTTAAATTTATCAAAGCGGGAGAAGTGTTGAGCTTTGGTCAATTCTTCTTGCTCTTGGTAGCTATGGTAGTTGCTTTTGCAGTCAGCATGGTTGCTATTCGTTTCTTAACCAGCTATGTCAAAAAACACGACTTTACAGTGTTTGGTAAATACCGTATTGTTCTTGGTAGTGTCTTACTACTTTATAGCTTTGTTCGATTATTTGTATAAGAAAGAAACCTTGAAGGAATTTTCCTTCAAGGTTTTTAGAATCCAGTCACAGTGACACCCAATAAGCGAACACCCTTGTCTTTATCACTCAGTGTTTCGTAGAGTTGGATAATGCTTTGAGCAATTTGTTCAGGGTCTTGCGTTTGCTGTTCTAAAGTTTTTCGTTTCGTCAAGGTGGAAAAATCAGAGTAGCGAATTTTTAAAATGACAATCTTTCCAGATTTCTCGTGTTTTTGAAGATTAAGGGCGACTTTTTCCGAAAGGAGACTTAGCTCTTTTTTGATATCTTCTTCTATGTTGAGAATTTTGCTGTAGGTTTTTTCTTTACCGATGGACTTACGGATACGATTTGATTTGACTGGAGAATTATCTATGCCACGAGCTTTACGGTATAGGTCAAATCCGAGGCGACCAAAACGATCAATGAGAGTAATTTCAGAGATTTCTAGAAGATCAGCTCCCGTAACTACACCCATATGATGCAATTTTTCGACTGTTTTCTTGCCTACACCGTGGAACTTAGCAATATCCATTTGTTTGAGAAAATCTTCAGCTTCATCAGGTAAAATGACAGTCAAACCTTTAGGTTTTTGATAGTCACTTGCCATTTTAGCTAAAAATTTATTGTATGATACACCAGCTGATGCTGTTAATTGTAATTCTTGCCAAATATCCTGCTGGATTAAACGAGCGATTTTAACAGCGGATTTGATACCAAGCTTGTTTTCGGTCACATCTAGATAGGCTTCATCGATACTCATTGGTTCAATCTTATCCGTATATCGTTTAAAAATAGCCCGAATCTGTTGACCAACTTCCCTATATTTTTCGTAGTTTCCAGAAATGAAAACGGCTTGAGGACAACGATCATAAGCCTCTTTAGAACTCATAGCTGAGTGGATGCCGAATGCTCTCGCTTCATAACTACAGGTTGAAACAACGCCTCGACCACCTGTTTTTCTTGGATCGTTACCGATAATAACTGGTTTCCCTTTTAGTTTGGGATTGTCACGAATTTCAACAGCAGCAAAAAAGGCATCCATGTCAATATGGATGATTTTACGAGATAAATCATTCATCAGTGGAAATATCAGCATGAAATGGCCTTTCTTTGATAGATTTGCTAGCTTTATTATACCCCTTTTCTGAAAAAATAGGAAATAGTCAACCTTTTTTCAAAACTATACTACAGTTTATAAGAAAAACGCAACTGTATTATAAAAGAAAGTGGTTAAAAAGTGTGATTTTACTTGTTGAAATCGTTTACTGTGTGTTATACTGAATACATGAATGTAACAGATGACTGTTACTAGAAAGATAAAAGAGGACATTAACATGGTTGTTAAGACAGTTGTTGAAGCACAGGACATTTTTGACAAAGCCTGGGAAGGCTTTAAAGGTGTTGACTGGAAAGAAAAAGCAAGTGTATCACGCTTTGTACAAGCTAACTACACACCTTATGATGGAGATGAAAGCTTCCTTGCAGGACCAACAGAGCGTTCACTTCACATCAAAAAAATCGTAGAAGAAACTAAAGCACACTACGAAGAAACTCGTTTCCCAATGGACACTCGTCCAACTTCTATCGCTGACATCCCTGCAGGATTCATCGACAAAGAAAACGAAGTTATTTATGGTATCCAAAACGATGAACTCTTCAAATTGAACTTCATGCCAAAAGGTGGTATCCGTATGGCTGAAACTACTTTGAAAGAAAATGGATACGAGCCAGACCCAGCTGTTCACGAAATTTTCACAAAATATGTAACAACTGTTAACGACGGTATCTTCCGTGCTTACACTTCAAACATCCGTCGTGCTCGCCACGCTCACACTGTAACTGGTCTTCCAGATGCATATTCACGTGGACGTATCATCGGTGTTTATGCGCGTCTTGCTCTTTACGGTGCAGACTACTTGATGCAAGAAAAAGTGAACGATTGGAACTCAATCGAAGAAATCGATGAAGAAACAATCCGTCTTCGTGAAGAAATCAACCTTCAATATCAAGCATTGCAACAAGTTGTACGCTTGGGTGATCTTTACGGAGTTGACGTTCGCAAACCAGCGATGAACGTTAAAGAAGCTATCCAATGGGTAAACATTGCCTTCATGTCTGTCTGCCGTGTTATCAACGGTGCAGCTACATCTCTAGGACGTGTGCCAATCGTATTGGATATCTACGCAGAACGTGACCTTGCTCGTGGTACATTTACTGAATCAGAAATCCAAGAATTTGTTGATGATTTCGTTATGAAACTTCGTACAGTTAAATTTGCTCGTACAAAAGCTTATGACCAATTGTACTCAGGTGACCCAACCTTCATCACAACTTCTATGGCTGGTATGGGTAACGACGGTCGTCACCGTGTTACTAAGATGGACTACCGTTTCTTGAACACTCTTGATAACATCGGTAACTCTCCAGAACCAAACTTGACAGTTCTTTGGACTGACAAATTGCCATACAACTTCCGCCACTACTGTATGCACATGAGCCACAAACACTCTTCAATCCAATACGAAGGTGTTACAACAATGGCTAAAGACGGATACGGTGAAATGAGCTGTATCTCATGTTGTGTATCTCCACTTGACCCAGAAAACGAAGAACAACGTCACAACATCCAGTACTTCGGTGCTCGCGTTAACGTTCTTAAAGCTCTTCTTACTGGTTTGAACGGTGGTTACGACGATGTTCATAAAGACTATAAAGTATTTGACATCGAACCAATCCGCGACGAAGTTCTTGAATTCGAATCAGTTAAAGCAAACTTTGAAAAATCTCTTGACTGGTTGACTGACACTTACGTAGATGCTTTGAACATCATCCACTACATGACTGATAAGTACAACTACGAAGCTGTTCAAATGGCCTTCTTGCCAACTAAACAACGTGCTAACATGGGATTCGGTATCTGTGGATTTGCTAACACTGTTGATACATTGTCAGCTATCAAGTACGCTACAGTTAAACCAATCCGTGACGAAAATGGCTACATCTACGATTACGAAACAATCGGTGAATACCCACGTTGGGGTGAAGATGACCCACGTTCAAACGAATTGGCAGAATGGTTGATCGAAGCTTACACAACTCGTCTACGTAGCCACAAACTTTACAAAGACGCAGAAGCTACTGTATCACTTTTGACAATCACATCTAACGTTGCTTACTCTAAACAAACTGGTAACTCACCAGTCCACAAAGGTGTATACCTCAACGAAGATGGTTCTGTGAACTTGTCTAAACTTGAATTCTTCTCACCAGGTGCTAACCCATCTAACAAAGCTAAAGGTGGATGGTTGCAAAACTTGAACTCACTTGCTAGCCTTGACTTTGGTTACGCAGCTGATGGTATCTCATTGACAACTCAAGTTTCACCACGTGCTCTTGGTAAAACTCGTGACGAACAAGTTGATAACTTAGTAACAATCCTTGATGGTTACTTCGAAAACGGTGGACAACACGTTAACTTGAACGTTATGGACTTGAACGATGTTTACGAAAAGATCATGTCAGGTGAAGACGTAATCGTACGTATCTCTGGATACTGTGTAAACACTAAATACCTCACTCCAGAACAAAAAACTGAATTAACACAACGTGTCTTCCACGAAGTTCTTTCAATGGATGATGCATTGAGCTAAGATTTATAAATAGTAAATCAAAAACCAGTCACTCTGACTGGTTTTTTGTTATAAAAATTTTTTAAAAAAAATTAGTCAAATTTGGTCAAATATGTTGACTAAAACTGACCAAAGTGATATACTAAGAACATAAGGATAAGAAAGTCCTTAGAAAACATTGATTTTAAGATGATTGTATATACTATCTTAAGATCAAAGTATGGGTAAAACCTAGAAAAGAGGTACAACCTATGGTTAACATTAGTATTTTTAGAAGTCCAATTGCAAAACCTGTATTGGATAAAGAAAAACCTGAAATTATACGTAGAGTAGCAAATAGCTAATCTAAATTTTTTAAAACAAAGGTCAGAGAAAGTCAAATTATTTTGACTAAGTAAATTTGAAAACAAACGAGGTATGAAATATGAATAACAACTTTAATAACTTTAACAACATGGATGATCTATTTAACCAATTGATGGGTGGTATGCGTGGATACAGTTCAGAAAATCGTCGTTACTTGATTAACGGCCGTGAAGTAACGCCTGAAGAATTCGCTATTTACCGTAAAACTGGTCAACTTCCAAGCGAAGGAAGTGAACAAGCTCAGTACGTTCAAGGTAAAGCTATGAAACAAGATGGGATTCTTGCAAAACTTGGACGTAACTTAACAGCAGAAGCACGTGAAGGTAAGTTAGATCCGGTTATTGGACGTAATAAAGAAATCCAAGAAACTTCTGAAATTCTTTCTCGTCGCACAAAGAATAATCCAGTTCTCGTCGGTGATGCTGGTGTTGGTAAAACTGCAGTAGTAGAAGGATTGGCCCAAGCTATCGTGAACGGTGACGTTCCTGCAGCTATCAAGAACAAAGAGATCATTTCTATTGATATTTCTGGACTTGAAGCTGGTACTCAATACCGTGGTAGCTTTGAAGAAAACATTCAAAACTTGGTAAACGAAGTCAAAGAAGCTGGAAATATTATCCTTTTCTTCGACGAAATTCACCAAATTCTTGGTGCTGGTAGCACAGGTGATGGTCAAGGGTCTAAAGGTCTTGCTGATATCTTGAAACCAGCTCTTTCACGTGGGGAATTGACAGTGATTGGTGCAACTACTCAGGATGAATACCGTAATACCATCTTGAAAAATGCTGCCCTTGCTCGTCGTTTCAACGAAGTCAAGGTGAATGCTCCATCTGCTGAAGATACCTTCAAGATTCTCCAAGGGATCCGTGATCTTTATCAACAACACCACAATGTTGTCTTGCCAGATGAAGTCTTGAAAGCTGCAGTTGACTATTCTGTTCAATACATTCCACAACGTAGCTTGCCAGATAAGGCGATTGACTTGGTCGATGTGACAGCGGCTCACTTGGCGGCTCAACACCCTGTGACAGATGTACATGCGGTTGAGCACGAAATTCAAGCGGAAAAAACCAAACAAGAAGAAGCTGCCGCTAAAGAAGACTATGAAGCAGCCCTTAATGCTAAGGTTCGTATTGAAGAACTTGAAAAGAAAATTGCCAACCATACGGAAGACCATAAAGTAACAGCAACAATCAACGATGTGGCTGAATCAGTAGAACGGATGACGGGTATTCCAGTTTCTCAAATGGGTGCAACTGATATCGAACGTTTGAAAGATATGGGTCACCGTTTGCAAACCAAGGTTATCGGTCAAGATAAGGCCGTTGAAGCCGTTGCAAAAGCGATTCGTCGGAACCGTGCAGGCTTTGACGAAGGCAACCGTCCAATCGGTAGCTTCCTCTTCGTCGGACCTACCGGTGTCGGTAAGACTGAGTTGGCTAAACAATTGGCCCTTGATATGTTCGGTACCAAAGATGCCATCATCCGTTTGGACATGTCAGAATACAGCGATCGTACAGCTGTATCTAAATTGATTGGTACCACTGCCGGCTACGTTGGTTACGATGACAACAACAATACCTTGACAGAACGTGTACGTCGCAATCCTTACTCAATCATCCTTCTTGACGAAATTGAAAAGGCAGATCCTCAAGTGATTACACTTCTCCTTCAAGTTTTGGATGATGGTCGTTTGACAGATGGTCAAGGTAACACTGTAAACTTCAAGAATACCGTGATTATCGCAACTTCAAACGCAGGATTTGGCTATGAAGCGAACTTGACAGAAGATGCTGATAAACCGGAACTCATGGATCGTTTGAAACCTTACTTCCGTCCAGAATTCCTCAACCGTTTCAATGCTGTTATCGAATTCTCACATTTGAGCAAGGAAGATCTTTCTAAGATTGTAGATTTGATGTTGATTGATGTTAATAAGACACTTGCTAAGAAAGAAATCGACTTGGCAGTGAGCGAAGCTGCCAAAGAATACATGACTGAAGAAGGTTATGATGAAGTCATGGGTGTTCGTCCTCTCCGTCGTGTGGTTGAACAACAAATCCGTGATAAAGTGACAGATTTCCACTTGGATAATCTTGATGCTAAACACCTAGAAGCTGACATGGAAGATGGTGTTTTGGTCATTCGTGAAAAAGCCTAAATCAAGATTTTGAAAATTAAAAAGGAACCAGTTCAACAGCTGGTTTCTTTTTTTATTATTAGATGACGTGACGTTCAAAGGCATCATCTGAAATTCCTTGTTCAAGAATCAATTTTGCCCATTCCTTAGCAGAAAAGAGGCTGTGATCCTTGTAGTTTCCGCAAGATTCAATAGTTGTTCCTGGGACATCTTCCCAAGTTGTTGTTTCAGCGATTTCCTTTAGAGAATCCTTGATGACAGCTGCGATTTCAGCGCTAGAATGACGTCCCCACATAATCATATGGAACCCTGTTCGACAACCAAATGGTGAACAATCGATCATACCGTCGATGCGAGTACGGATTAGCTTAGCCAAGAGGTGCTCAATAGTATGAAGTCCAGCAGTAGGGATAGAGTCCTCATTTGGTTGAACCAAGCGGATATCAAAGTTAGAAATGATATCTCCTTTCGGTCCAGTCTCTTCTCCAATCAAGCGGACATAAGGAGCTTTTACAATCGTATGATCTAGTTCAAAACTTTCAACAATAACTTCTTTTGACATGGCATTTCCTTTCAACTTTCTTATTTCATTATATCATAAAGATATAGTTGATAAACGGCTATAATAGAAATTTTCCTAAAAATATTTTCATATTAGAAATAGAGGAAGAAAAAATTTTCAAATTAATTTGAAAAATTCTGAAAATTGTATTGACACTTGGCTGAAAAGGGACTATAATGTATAAAAAGTCAAAAAGGAGTTTATTATGAAATTTTCAAAAGTAATGGCCCTAGCAGGAGTGACTCTGTTAGCGTCAGGTGTTTTGGCAGCTTGTTCGGGTTCGGGCTCTAGTGCAAAAGGTGAGAAAACTTTTTCTTACGTTTATGAAACTGACCCAGACAACCTCAACTATTTGACAACTGGTAAAGCTGCAACTGCTAATATCACTAGTAACGTCATTGATGGTTTGATGGAAAATGACCGCTATGGGAACTTTGTGCCATCAATGGCAGAAGACTGGTCTGTATCTCAAGACGGTTTGACATACACTTACAAAATCCGTAAAGATGCTAAGTGGTACACTTCTGAGGGTGAAGAATACGCGGCTGTGAAAGCTCAAGACTTTGTAACAGGTCTTAAATATGCAGCTGATAATAAGTCAGAAGCCCTTTATCTTGTTCAAGAATCCATTAAAGGTCTTGACGCTTATGTCAAAGGTGAAGTAAAAGACTTCTCAGAAGTTGGAATCAAGGCAGTTGATGATCAAACTGTTCAATATACTTTGAATAAACCAGAAAGCTTCTGGAACTCTAAGACAACCATGGGTATTCTTGCACCAGTCAATGAAGAATTCCTTACTTCTAAAGGAAGTGACTTTGCCAAAGCAACTGATCCAAGCAGTATTCTTTACAACGGTCCTTTCTTGTTGAAATCATTGGTAGCTAAATCTTCAGTAGAATTTGAAAAGAATCCAAACTACTGGGATAAGGACAATGTTCATATTGATAAAGTAAAACTATCATTCTGGGATGGTCAAGATACAGGCAAACTTGCAGACACCTTTAAGGATGGTGGCTTCTCAATGGCTCGTCTCTTCCCAACAAGTGCAGGATATCCTGAACTTGAAAAAGAGTTTAAGGATAACATCGTTTATACACCACAGGATTCTGCTACTTTCTTAGTTGGGACAAATATTGACCGTCAGTCTTACAAGTACACTTCTAAGACTACAGATGAGCAAAAGACATCAACTAAAAAAGCTCTCCTAAATAAAGACTTCCGTCAAGCCATTGCTTTTGGTTTTGATAGAACAGCCTATGCTTCTCAAGTCAATGGAGAAAGTGGAGCAAGCAAACTTCTTCGCAACTTGTTCGTACCACCAACATTTGTTCAAGCAGATGGTAAAAACTTTGGTGAATTAGTTAAAGAAAAATTGGTAACCTATGGTGATGAGTGGAAAGATGTCAATCTAGATGACGCTCAAGATGGTCTTTACAATCCTGAAAAAGCGAAAGCAGAATTTGCTAAAGCTAAGACAGCTCTCCAAGCAGAAGGCGTTCAATTCCCAATTCATTTGGATATGCCAGTTGACCAGACTAATACTACAAAAGTTCAACGTGTTCAGTCATTGAAACAATCACTTGAAGCAACATTAGGAACTGACAATGTTATTATTGATATTCAACAACTTCAAAAAGATGAAGTTCTTAATGTTACCTACTTTGCTGAAACAGCTGCTGGAGAAGATTGGGATCTCTCAGATAACGTTGGTTGGTCACCAGACTATATTGACCCATCTACTTACCTTGATATCATCAAACCGTCTGTAGGTGAAAATACTAAGACTTATCTAGGATTTGATTCTGGTACAAACAACGCCGCTGCCAAACAAGTTGGTTTGGAAGATTACGAAAAGATGGTTGTTGAAGCTGACAATGAAGACACAGATGTTTCAAAACGTTATGATAAATATGCTGCTGCCCAAGCTTGGTTGACAGATAGCGCTTTGATTATTCCAACAACTTCTCAAACTGGACGTCCAATGTTGTCTAAGATGGTGCCATATACTCTTCCGTTTGCATACTCAGGCAACAAGGGAACAAGTGAAGCCCTCTTATACAAATACCTTGAACTTCAAGATAAACCAGTAACTACTGATGAATATCAAAAAGCTCAAGATAAATGGAAGAAAGAAAAAGAAGAATCTAATAAAAAAGCGCAAGAAGATCTTGCAAACCATGTTAAATAAAAGAAGGTGGAGTTAGAGATTAACTCCACTTTTTTTGATAGAAAAAGACCTAGGAAAAATCTTCCTAGGTCTTTTATGATTATTGTTGTCCTTGCGGATTTTGATTTTGTTGAGGGTTTTGATTTGTATTTGGAGTAGATGGGTTCTGTGCAGTATTTGGGTTAGTAGTTTCAACAACTGAGGTTTGATTTTCAGTCGTTGAGCTAGAAGATGTTGTTGAAGATTGTTGAGTTGTTTGTTGAACCCAGTTGCTACGTGCACCATTCTTGAAGATGTAATCACCACTTCTATAAAGTCCCTCAGGCATCGTCCAATCTCCCGGATGGTCATCTTCAGAGAGATATTCCATCATTGAGCGGTAAATATTGGCTGCTACTCTAAATCCATCTCCTATAACTGGAGTAAGGCGATTAGAGTATCCTGTCCAAACAGCCATTGAATACTTACGGGTATATCCAACAAACATTTCATCTGGAGCGACTAATTGACTCGTTTTAATATAATTTTCAATCTCCTCATCCGTGTAGTTTGATGTACCAGTTTTACCCGCTTGAGGTAACCAAGAAATGTAAGCACCAGTACCGTTTCCATAATATAGTACTGTTTTCATCATCTCGGTCATCATATAAGCTGTTGTTTCTTTCATAGCACGAGTTCCAGGGGCGGAGAATTCCTTAGAACTTCCGTCACTGAATACTACTTTGTTGATGTACATTGGCTTATAATAAGTACCACCATTCGCAAATGCGGCATAAGCTGCAGCCATTTTTTCACTACTTGCACCGTACTGTTTACCTGATTCGGTCGTATTACTTGAAATTGCATTTGCGTATACCATAGTTGGATAATCAATGCCTAATCCATTTAGGAAACCTTTTGCTTTATCGAGTCCAACTCTATCGAGAGTTTCAACGGCTGGGACATTACGCGATTGTTGGATAGCAGTTTGAAGGGTAATATTACCATAATAACTTCTATCCCAGTTGTAGACTGGAGTGCTAGTACCTGGGAAGTTATATGGTACATCCTTGAGCATGTAGGCAGTAGAGTCATAAATGTCATACTCTAATGCAGGGGCATAGTCTGTGATTGGTTTCATGGTAGAACCCCAGTCACGGTTAGTTTCAACAGCTTGGTTAATACCGAAAGATACGTTACTAGCTTGGTGACGAGAACCAAGTTGAGCAATAACTTTACCATTTGATATATCAATAATGGTAGAAGCTGCTTGGATTTCATCATCTGGATAGTTTACATATTCATCCGTGTTGTATACATCCCAAAGTCGTTTTTGAACGTCTTGGTCGACGTTGGTATAGACTTCCATACCTGTTGTTAATAGATTATAACCTGTCTCTTGCTGAACTTGGTCAATAACCTCTTTAAGATAGTTATCCATGTACTGTGGATAGCTATTAACGGATTTTAGACTTTGAAGACCATCTGTGATTGGAGTATTGATGGCTGTTTCATATTGCTCGGCTGTAAGGTAACCTTGTTTTTGCATTTCTGACAAAACGAGGTTTCGTCTTTCAAGAGCTGCTTCAGGGTGAGAATAAGGATCGTATTGGTTTGGAGCCTGTGGCATACCTGCTAAGAGTGCTAGCTGAGGGATGGATAAGTCTTTTAGATCTTTACCATAATAGTTTTCCGCAGCTGTCTGCATACCATAATTACCATTAGACATGTAGACCTTATTAATGTAATATGTCAAAATTTCCTGTTTGGTTGCAGTTCTTTCTAACTGAATCGCTAACCAAGCTTCCTGAGCCTTACGAGAGATAGTTTGGTCTGACGAAGAAGTTGAAAAATAAGTTAGCTTAATCAACTGTTGCGTCAAGGTTGAACCACCTTGAAGACCACCTCTACTACTTAAGTTTCGTAAGAAAGCACCCAAGATACGGATACTATCAATCCCTCTATGGTTAAAAAAGCGGTGATCCTCGATAGAGACAATTGCATTGACCAATTCAATAGGAATATCACTGCTTTGAGCATTGACACGACGCTCGGCCCCTAAGTCAGCAATCAATTCGTTTTTACTATCGTAAATTTTACTTGAAGTTGTTGCGACAAGTTTGCTTTCGGAAAGTTCTGGTGCTTTAGATACATAGTAGAAGAAGACACTACCGCCAATCAATATTGAAGCAATAAAGGCTGCTAAGAATCCAATTCCTAGATATTTAGCGATGCGCCAGATAAGTTGTTTATTCATATTGTTTTACCACCTAGTAAATGTAGTTTGACGATATCGAGATAAGGTATTTGAGGAAAAGCTTGTTGTTCAATGACATAACCATGCTCTCGAATATAATCAAGCGGCATTGATTTTTTTCCCATATCCTTTTGATAAAAACGGATGAGGTCAATCGCCGGTAATAAATATGTTTCTTGATAAGAAGAAAAATGGATGAGGACGAAGCAAATCCCCTGTTGTTCAAGAACCTGTTCCATATGCTGAATCTGATGAGAATGGAAGTTCTTCATCGGGAAGGCATTTTTTTGTCGGGTTTCCTTTGCTTCAAAATCAATGTAGAATCCTTCATAAACCCCCGAGTAGTCAGTGGTTGAGGCCTGTCTAAAATAGGCTTCAACAATTTTAGCGCGACTCCGTTGAGGGTAGTCGACCCGAACAATCTGAACTGGGGTTGGCTTTTTGTGAATGACTGCTATTCCATGTGATAGATAGTAGTCATTGGTAGCATTAATCATCTTTTCAAAACTCATACCTCGATTTGCGAAATTTTTAGTTTGAGGTAGAGAAGTTTTGCTTGGTTTAGATGAAAGTTTATGTGGATAGTTGACCATAGTCCTCCTTATTGGTACAATAACATCACTCTATTATACCACAAAGGTTTTCAGAAAGGGTGAAAAAATGCATACAGCCTTGGTTTTGGGATACTCAGCTTTTGATTTAGGAGTGTTTAATGAAAAGGACATTCGCTTAAAAATCATAAAAAAAGCTATTCGTAGAGATTTGGAAAGAATGGTTGAGGAAGGGTTGCAATGGCTAGTATTTACGGGTTCTCTGGGTTTTGAACACTGGGTCTTAGAAGTGGCTAGAGACATGAAAGAAGACTATGGATTTCAACTAGCGACCATTTTTGACTTTGAGACCCATGGATCGAATTGGAATGAAGCTAACCAGGTCAAACTGAGTGATTTTAAACAGGTTGATTTTATTAAGTATGCCTATCCGACGTATGAGCATAAAGGTCAACTGAGAGATTATCAAATATTTTTGCTCGAAAACACAGATGGAGCCTATCTTTTTTACGATGAAGAAAACGAAACAAAACTGAAATTTTTTTACGAACTGATGAAAAAGAAAGACAACTATATTACAAAAAGATTAACATTTGAGGATTTAAACGAAATGTCCGAAAATTTTTCCGAAAATTGAGGCTTTGACCTTGCTTTTTGTTTGCCTTTTTTTATATAATAATACTAGTAACTGAGAATGGAGAGAGACATGGCAAGTATTATTTTTACAGCAAAGGATATTTTTGAGCAGGATTTTGGAAGAGAGGTACGTGGATACAGTAAAGCAGAGGTAGATGAATTCTTAGATGACGTTATCAAGGATTATGAAACCTATGCAGCGTTGGTTAAATCATTGCGATTGGAAGTCGCAGAATTGAAAGAACAATTGGCGAACAAACCTCAAGTGGAACCTGTATCTGTAACGTCTGAGCCTACTGAGCTTGGAAGTACGACTTCTATGACTAACTTTGATATCTTGAAACGCTTGAATCGTCTTGAAAAAGAAGTATTTGGAAAACAAATCGTAGAAAATTCTGATTTCTAAGAATCATACAGTTGTGCAATTTTTGGATAATCGCGTGGAGAGTTTATCTTTTCATGAGGAAAGTCCATGCTAGCACAGGCTGTGATGCCTGTAGTGTTTGTGCTAGGCGAAACCATAAGCCTAGGGACGAGAAATCGTTACGGCGAGTGAATAGACTAAGTTTTCGGATATGTTTTAGTAGCTCTGAAAGTGCCACAGTGACGAAGTCTCTCTGGAAACAGAGAGAGTGGAACGCGGTAAACCCCTCAAGCTAGCAACCCAAATTTTGGTCGGGGCATGGAGTGCGCGGAAACGAACGTAGTACTCTGACTGCTAGCAGCTTCTAGCTGTTAGTGGTAGACAGATGATTATCGAAAGAAGTGGTCCTAGTCACTTCTGGAACAAAACATGGCTTATAGAAAATTGCATATAGGTTGGGGCTGAGAAATTTTCTCAACCTCATTTTTTAAAGGTGAACAAGAGAAAGGTCTTTAAAGACTGACATGAAACAAACATTTAATTTAATCGCGACTGCTGCAGCAGGCTTAGAGGCTGTTGTGGGTCGGGAAGTGCGTGCACTTGGCTATGACTGTCAAGTTGAGAATGGTCGCGTTCGCTTTGAAGGAGATGTAAAGACAATTATTGAAACCAATTTGTGGCTACGAGCTGCAGATAGGATTAAGATTGTTGTTGGGACTTTTCCTGCAAAAACATTTGAAGAACTTTTTCAAGGAGTTTTTGCCTTAGATTGGGAATACTATTTACCACTTGGAGCGCGTTTTCCAATTTCAAAGGCTAAGTGTGTCAAATCAAAACTTCATAATGAACCTAGTGTTCAAGCTATCTCTAAAAAGGCAGTTGTCAAGAAATTGCAGAAACATTATGCTCGACCAGAAGGCGTTCCCTTGATGGAAAATGGTCCAGAGTTTAAAATAGAGGTTTCAATTCTTAAAGATGTTGCAACTATCATGATTGACACAAGTGGCTCTAGTCTTTTCAAACGAGGTTATCGTACTGAAAAAGGTGGTGCTCCTATTAAAGAGAATATGGCAGCAGCAATTCTGCAATTATCAAACTGGTATCCAGATAAACCTTTGATTGATCCAACCTGTGGTTCAGGAACCTTCTGTATTGAGGCAGCTATGATTGCTCGTAATATGGCGCCAGGCATACGCCGTTCCTTTGCTTTCGAAGAATGGAATTGGGTTAGTGATCGTTTGATTCAGGAGATTCGTACGGAAGCTAGCAAAAAGATTAATCGTGAGATTGAGCTAGACATTATGGGTTGTGATATCGATGGACGCATGGTGGAAATTGCTAAGGCAAATGCTCAGGTAGCGGGGGTTTCTAAGGATATCCACTTTAAGCAGATGCGCCTGCAGGATTTGCGAACAGATAAGATTAATGGAGTTATTATTTCGAATCCACCATATGGGGAACGCTTATCAGATGATGCAGGAGTAACAAAGCTCTATGCAGAGATGGGAGACGTATTTGCACCACTTAAAACCTGGAGTAAATTTATCCTGACCAGTGATGAAGCTTTTGAAAGTAAATACGGTAGTCAGGCAGATAAAAAACGGAAACTCTATAATGGTACTTTGAAAGTTGATTTATATCAATATTTTGGTCAACGAGTGAAAAGACAAGATGTCGAAATAGAAAGGAATGCAAATGAGTAAGAAAAGACGCAATCGCCATCACAAGGATGAGCAAGAATCTAAATTTGAATTTGAAGAGGCTAAAGATTTAACGGTTGGTCAGGCTATTCGTAAGAATGAAGAAGTTGAGGCTGGTGTGACTTCAGATGATACCATCTTGGACAAATATATCAAGCAACACCGTGAAGAAATCGAAGCCGACAAATTTGAAAATTTACAAACGAAAAAAGAGGAGTCTACTCAAAGCTTGGATGATATGATCCAAGAAGTGAGAGAAACTACTGAACAAGAAAATGTCTTAAGTCCGGAAGAGGATGCAATTGCTCTTGCAGTAGCCACAGAGACAACTGAGATTGTTGCTCAAGAAGCTGATGAAGAGGAAACGAGAATTCTCGAGCAACCTTTTAAGGATGAATTGGAAGCTGTTGAAATGACTGAGGTTGATAACTCCGAAGCTGCAGTGGTTTATGAGGAAAATGAAGATCAACTGCAACCCTTGTCTCGTTATGCTCAAACAGATGATCAACCACAAAATAAAAAGAAATGGGCGATTTTATCATCTATTATTTTAGTAGTCCTCTTAATTTTGGGAGGTAGCTATTATGTTTATCGTCAGATTACGCGTTCTTCTCAAGAGCTTCAAACTAAGGCAGCAGATTCAGGCCTGGTAAGCAATCAGTCAGTCTATGAACAATTTAATACGCTCTATGACACATTTTATACTGATGAAAATAAAACAGCTCTTAAAAATAGCCAGTTTAGTCAACTAAATCAATTGAAGGAACTTCTAGACAAACTTGAAGGAGCGAGAGAGTATACTCTTGCCAAATCAAAATACGATAGCTTAGAAACACAAATAAAGGCTATCCAAGAAGTGAATGCTCAATTTGAGACCCCAGCTATTACAGATGGCGTCTTGGATACAAACGCAAAAATCAAAGCGGATGCCAAATTTACGGATATCAAGACTGGTAATACAGAAATTGATAAACTGCTAGATAAAGCAATCAGCCTCGGTAAGAGTCAATTAACAAGTACTACAGCAAGTACCACTTCAACAACAGTTGCTAGCCAGGAAGCTTTAAGTCCAACGACAGAAAGTAGTCCATCTACTTCAACAAACGAGACTGCAGCATCTACAAACGCTGGTTTGTCAAGCGAAGGCGTTAATTTACAACGAAGTGCTAGCCGAGTACCATACAATCAATCTGCTGTGAACGATAGCAGTAATCCTGCATGGAACTTTGCGGATGGTGTTCTTGAAAGAATTCTTGAGACATCCCGTGCGCGTGGATATATCTCCGGCAACCAGTATATCTTGGAACGTGTAAACATTGTGAATGGCAATGGATATTATAATCTTTATAAACCAGATGGAACTTATCTCTTCACTCTAAACTGTAAGACAGGATACTTTGTGGGGAATGGTGCCGGACATGCGGATGATTTAGACTACTAATCCAATCGTTATAAAATTCTTTCTTTTCACAAATAAACATGATAAAATAAAACATATTAAACAAGAGGAGTGTCACATGACAAAAGCTAACTTTGGTGTTGTGGGTATGGCCGTAATGGGTCGTAACCTTGCCCTTAATATTGAATCTCGTGGCTATACAGTTGCCATTTATAACCGTAGTAAAGAAAAAACAGAAGATGTAATTGCTAGCCACCCTGATAAAAACTTCGTGCCAAGCTATGATATTGAAAGCTTCGTAAACTCAATCGAAAAGCCACGCCGTATCATGCTCATGGTTCAAGCTGGACCTGGTACAGATGCAACCATTCAAGCCCTTCTTCCACACTTGGATAAAGGCGACATCTTGATTGACGGAGGAAACACTTTCTACAAAGATACCATCCGTCGTAACGAAGAGTTGGCAAACTCTGGAATCAACTTTATCGGTACTGGTGTCTCTGGTGGTGAAAAAGGTGCCCTTGAAGGTCCTTCTATCATGCCTGGTGGACAAAAAGAAGCTTATGAATTGGTAGCAGATGTTCTTGAAGAAATCTCTGCAAAAGCACCAGAAGATGGCAAACCATGTGTGACTTACATCGGTCCTGATGGAGCTGGTCACTACGTGAAAATGGTCCACAACGGTATCGAGTACGGTGATATGCAATTAATCGCTGAAAGCTATGATTTGATGCAACACTTACTTGGCCTTTCAGCTCAAGATATGGCTGAAATCTTTACTGAGTGGAACAAGGGAGAATTGGACAGCTACTTGATCGAAATCACTGC
Organism: Streptococcus sp. Marseille-Q6470; assembly: GCF_946902905.1. Classification (NCBI taxonomy): domain Bacteria; kingdom Bacillati; phylum Bacillota; class Bacilli; order Lactobacillales; family Streptococcaceae; genus Streptococcus; species Streptococcus sp. Marseille-Q6470. Next base: position 840,109 of record NZ_OX336385.1, on the reverse strand, counting down.
TGACATTCTTGGACGCAAAGATGATGAAGGTCAAGATGGACCAATCGTAGACTACATCCTTGATGCTGCAGGAAACAAGGGAACTGGTAAATGGACGAGTCAATCAGCGCTTGACCTTGGCGTGCCATTGTCACTCATTACGGAATCAGTATTTGCACGTTACATTTCTACTTATAAAGAAGAACGTGTACACGCTAGCAAGGTGCTTCCAAAACCAGCTGCTTTCAAATTTGAAGGAGATAAGGCTGAGTTGATCGAAAAGATCCGTCAAGCCCTTTACTTCTCAAAAATCATTTCTTACGCACAAGGTTTTGCGCAATTGCGTGTAGCTTCTAAAGAAAATAACTGGAACTTGCCATTTGCAGATATCGCATCTATCTGGCGCGCTGGATGTATCATCCGTTCTCGTTTCTTGCAAAAGATTACAGATGCTTACAGCCGTGATGCAGATCTTGCCAACCTTCTTTTGGATGAGTACTTCTTGGATGTAACAGCTAAGTACCAACAATCTGTTCGTGATATTGTTGCTCTTGCGGTTCAAGCTGGTGTACCAGTACCAACCTTCTCAGCAGCCATTACTTACTTTGATAGCTACCGTTCAGCTGACCTTCCAGCGAACTTGATCCAAGCACAACGTGATTACTTTGGTGCCCACACATACCAACGTAAAGACAAAGAAGGAACATTCCACTACTCTTGGTATGACGAAAAATAAGTAGGTCAGCCATGGGGAAACGGATTTTATTACTTGAGAAAGAAAGAAATCTAGCTCATTTTTTAAGTCTGGAACTCCAAAAAGAGCAATACCGAGTTGATCAGGTAGAAGAGAGCAAAAATGCTCTTTCCATGGCTCTTCAGACAGACTATGACTTGATTTTACTGAATGCTCATTTAGGGGATATGACAGCCCAGGATTTTGCAGAAAAGCTGAGTCGGACAAAACCAGCTTCAGTGATCATGGTTTTGGACCACCGAGAAGAGTTACAAAACCAACTTGAAACTATCCGGCGTTTTGCTGTTTCATACATCTATAAGCCAGTGATTATAGAAAATTTGGTCGAACGAATTTCAGCCATTTTTCGAGGTCGGGACTTCATTGACCAACATTGTAGTCAGATGAAAGTTCCAACATCCTATCGTAATCTGCGTATGGATGTTGAACATCATACTGTCTATCGTGGTGATGAGATGATTGCTTTGACACGCCGGGAATATGATCTTTTAGCGACCCTTATGGGAAGCAAGAAGGTTTTAACTCGTGAGCAATTGTTGGAAAGTGTTTGGAAGTATGAAAGTGCGACCGAAACCAATATCGTGGATGTTTATATCCGTTATCTACGTAGTAAACTTGACGTAAAAGGTCAAAAAAGTTATATCAAAACAGTTCGTGGTGTGGGTTACACCATGCAAGAATAGAAAAGCAGTTGCAGAAATGCAACTGTTTTTTTGAGGATTGTATATATTGACATGTAGTTTAGTCTTTGCTACAATTGTTTTGGAGGAAACACGTATGAATTTTTTGAAAAAAATGATGCAAGTTAGCCTAACAGTCTTTTTCTTTGGTCTGTTAGCAACAAATACAGTATTTGCGGATGATGCTGATTCAGAAGGTTGGCAATTTGTCCAAGAAAATGGTAGAACCTACTACAAGAAGGGGGAACTCAAAGAAACCTACTGGCGAGTGATTGATGGTAAGTACTATTATTTTGATCCTTTATCTGGAGAGATGGTTGTCGGCTGGCAATATATACCTGCTCCACACAAAGGGGTTACGATTGGTTCTTCTCTAAGGCAAGATATTGCTTTTAGACCAGATTGGTTTTACTTTGGTCAAGATGGGGTACTACAAGAATTTGTTGGTAAGCAAGTTTTAGAAGCAAAAACTGCTACAAATACCAACAAACATCATGGGGAACAATATGATAGCTCAGCCGAAAAACGTGTTTATTATTTTACAGATCAGAATAGTTATCACACCTTAAAAACCGGTTGGGTTCATGATGAGGGGTACTGGTATTATTTACAGAAGGATGGTGGCTTTGATTCTCGCATTAACAGATTGACTGTTGGGGAACTCGCACGTGGCTGGATCAATGATAACTCAACTTGGTACTATCTAGATCCAACAACTGCTACAATGCAAACGGGTTGGCAATATCTTGGTAACAAGTGGTACTATCTTCGTTCATCAGGAGCTATGGCAACTGGCTGGTACCAAGACGGCTCAACTTGGTATTATCTTGATGCTGAAAATGGGGATATGAAGATAGGTTGGGCTTCTATCAATGGCTATTGGTATTACCTCCGTTCATCAGGAGCTATTGCGACAGGTTGGCTTCAAGATGGCTCAACTTGGTACTATCTCAATGCAAGCAATGGCGATATGATGACAGGCTGGTTCCAAGTTAATGGGAAATGGTACTATGCCTATAGTTCAGGTGCCCTAGCTGTGAATACTACAGTAGATGGCTACTACGTCAACTATAATGGCGAGTGGGTCCAGTAATGAAAACAAGCGATTGTGAAGGAAACAATCGCTTTTTTTGTGAAAATATAATAAAATAGAAAGGAATAAAGTTCTAAAATTTTATCTAGAAAAAGACGATTTTCGTCTGATAGTAGGATTAAATGACAAAAGAAGTTGGTGTCGGTCAGGCACATAGTAAAATTATTTTAATAGGAGAGCATGCAGTAGTTTATGGCTATCCAGCCATCTCTTTGCCTCTTTTAGAGGTTGAAGTGACCTGTCGGGTTGTACCGGCAACGACACCATGGCGCCTTTTTGAAGAGGATACCTTGTCCATGGCAGTTTATGCTTCCCTCGAGTATCTGAATATCAAAGATGCTTACATCCGTTGCCAAATTGACTCTGCTATTCCGGAAAAGCGAGGGATGGGTTCTTCAGCAGCTATTAGCATTGCAGCTATTCGTGCGGTATTTGATTATTTTGAAGCAGAACTTCCGCATGATGTGTTAGAAATTCTGGTCAATCGCGCTGAGATGATTGCCCATATGAATCCTAGTGGATTGGATGCTAAGACCTGCCTTAGTGACCAGCCTATTCGTTTTATCAAGAATGTTGGTTTTGAAGAATTAGCTATGGACTTGTCTGCTTATCTGATTATTGCAGATACAGGAGTCTATGGACACACTCGTGAAGCTATTCAAGTTGTAGAGAGCAAGGGTAAGGAAGCTTTACCTTTCTTGTATGCACTTGGAGAGTTGACCCGTCAAGCAGAAGAAGCAATAAAGACAAGAGATGCCGTGATGCTGGGAGAGATTTTAACAAAAGCACATGGAAATTTAAAAGAAATAGGAGTTAGTAGCCTCGAGGCAGATGCCTTGGTTGAAATTGCTCTTCAACATGGAGCTTTAGGTGCTAAGATGAGTGGTGGTGGTTTAGGTGGCTGTATCATAGCCTTAGTAGCGGACTATCACCAAGCTCAAGATTTAGCTGAAAGATTAGAAGAGAAAGGAGCTGTTCAGACATGGATCGAAAGCCTGTAACAGTACGTTCCTATGCCAATATTGCTATTATTAAATATTGGGGAAAGAAAGCAGAAAAAGAGATGGTTCCTGCGACTAGCAGTATCTCTCTGACTTTAGAAAATATGTATACGGAGACGACACTTTCTCCTTTACCAGCAGATGCAAAGGCGGATGCCTTTTACATCAATGGTCAGTTGCAAAACGAAGCTGAGCATGCCAAGATGCGTAAAATCATTGACCGCTACCGTCCTGAAGGAGCAGGGTTTGTTCGTATCGATACTAAGAACAATATGCCAACAGCAGCAGGCCTTTCTTCAAGTTCCAGTGGTTTATCTGCCTTGGTCAAAGCTTGTAATGCATATTTCCAACTTGGACTGAATCGCAGAGAATTGGCCTTGGAAGCTAAGTTTGCATCGGGTTCTTCATCTCGTAGTTTTTATGGCCCCTTGGCAGCCTGGGACAAGGATAGTGGAGAGATCTATCCTGTCGAAACTGACTTGAAACTCGCTATGATTATGTTGGTCTTGGAAGACCAGAAAAAACCAATCTCTAGTCGAGATGGGATGAAGCTCTGTGTGGAGACTTCGACAACTTTTGATGAGTGGATTCGTCAATCTGAACAAGATTACAAGGATATGTTAGTCTACCTCAAGGAAAATGACTTTAAGAAAGTTGGAGAATTGACAGAGAAGAACGCGTTAGCTATGCATGCTACGACAAAAACTGCAACTCCATCCTTCTCTTATCTGACAGATGCTAGTTATGAGGCTATGGATTTTGTTCGTCAGCTTAGAGAACAAGGAGAATCTTGCTACTTTACCATGGATGCGGGCCCTAATGTCAAGGTTCTTTGCTTGGAAGAGGACTTGGAACATTTATCAGAACTTTTAGGTCAACGCTATCGCTTAATCGTTTCAAAAACAAAGGATTTGAGCCAAGATGACGATTGTTAAAACTTGTGGGAAGCTCTATTGGGCTGGTGAGTATGCCATTTTAGAGCCAGGACAATTAGCGCTAATCAAGGCTATTCCCATCTATATGACGGCTGAGATTAAAGCGTCTAATGATTATCGTCTTTACTCAGATATGTTTACCTATAGTGTGGACATGAGACCAGATTCTTCTTATGCCTTGATTCAAGAAACAGTTGCCTTGGTGGAGGAGTATCTAACTGCCCAAGGAGTTGAACTGCATCCTTTTTCTTTAGACATTCGTGGGAAAATGGAGCGTGAGGGGAAGAAGTTTGGTCTGGGTTCTAGTGGTAGTGTAGTTGTCTTGGTTATCAAGGCCATGCTTGCCTTCTATGAAAGATTAGCTGACAGAGAACTCTTGTTTAAATTGGCGAGTGCTGTACTTCTTAAACGTGGGGACAACGGCTCCATGGGGGACATTGCCTGTATCGTATCAGAAGATCTAGTCCTCTATCAATCTTTTGATCGTAAGAAAGTGGCACATTGGCTAGAAAAGGAAGAATTGCAGGCTGTATTAGGTCGTGAGTGGGGCTTTTCGATTGCGAACGTTGAACCGGCCTTGAAATTTGATTTTCTGGTTGCTTGGACCAAGGAAGTGGCTGTATCAAGTCATATGGTCAAGCAAATCAAGGATAATATGAACTCTAGCTTTTTACAGGCTTCAAAAGAAACAGTAGCTAACTTGGTAAAGGCTTTGGAGGTAGGTCAAGAAGAAACCATTATTGACTTGCTGGAACAAGCCAGCCAACTTTTAGAAGGCTTGAGTTCAGATATTTACACACCTTTGCTAAGGCAATTAAAAAATGCCAGCCGAGACTTGAAAGCTGTTGCTAAGAGTAGTGGTGCTGGTGGAGGAGACTGTGGGATTGCACTTAGCTTTGACCAAGATTCAACCACATTACTGAAAAAACGCTGGGCTGATTTAGGAATTGAGCTCTTATATCAAGAAAGGATGGGACATGACGATAAATCGGAAGGATGAACACATCCGCTATGCCCTTGAACAAAACAGTACTTATAATAGTTTTGATGAAGTGGAGTTGATCCACTCCTCGCTACCCTTATATGACTTAGATGAAATTGATCTTTCGACAGAATTTGCTGGTCGAAAATGGGATTTCCCCTTTTATATCAATGCTATGACAGGTGGGAGTGACAAGGGGAGAGAAATCAATCAAAAATTGGCCCAGGTGGCAGAGGCTTGTGGAATTTTATTTGTAACAGGTTCCTACAGTGCTGCTCTTAAGGATCCTTCAGATGACTCTTTTTCAGTCAAAACTAGTTACCTTGACCTCCTTCTTGGAACCAATATTGGTTTAGACAAACCTGTAGAACTAGGATTACAAACAGTAAAAGAGATGAATCCCCTTCTCTTGCAAGTTCATGTTAATGTCATGCAGGAATTACTCATGCCAGAGGGTGAACGTCAATTTAGATTATGGCAGCATAATCTTTCAGATTATGCTAATCAGATTTCTGTGCCACTTGTTTTAAAAGAAGTCGGCTTTGGCATGGATGTGAATACCATTGCTAAGGCTTATGAGATGGGAATACGAACAGTTGATTTGTCTGGTCGTGGCGGGACCAGCTTTGCTTATATTGAAAACCGTCGCAGTGGTCAACGTGACTACCTCAATGATTGGGGTCAATCGACCATGCAGGCTCTTCTGAATGCCCAAGACTGGAAAGACAAGATGGAACTGTTGGTTAGTGGGGGAGTTCGCAATCCACTAGATATCATCAAATGCTTGGTCTTTGGAGCCAAGGCAGTTGGTCTATCACGCACGATGTTAGAGCTGGTTGAAAATTACTCTGTTAATGTCGTTATTTCCATTGTTGAAGGATGGAAGGAAGAACTACGCTTGATTATGTGTGCCCTTAATTGTGCAAGGATTGAGGACTTGCAAGAGGTCGACTATCTCCTGTATGGAAAATTAAAAGAAGCAAAAGATCAAATGTAAGGAAAGAGATCGGGATTATAGTCCCGGTCTCTTTATCATTCCTCAGACTGATGTGACTTTTGGGATTTGTGATAAAATAAAATAGAGAGGACGGTTACATGAGAAAATTTCAAATTTTTCTATTTATTGAAGCTTGTTTATTGACAGGAGCTCTGATTATGATGGTATCAGAGCATTTTTCCCGTTTTCTACTGATCTTGCTCTTGTTTTTACTGCTGATTCGATACTATACTGGAAGACAGGGCAATAACCTCATATTAGTGGCAGTGAGCATCCTATTTTTCTTTATTATCATGCTCAATCCCTTTGTTATTTTAGCTATCTTTGTGGCCTTGATATACAGCCTTTTCTTGCTTTATCCCATGATGAATCAAGAAAGAGAAGATACCAACCTAGTCTTTGAAGATGTCATAACTGTAAAGAGGGAGAAAAATCGTTGGTTTGGAAATCTTCATCACTTCTCAAGCTACCAGACCTGTCGTTTTGATGATATTAATCTCTTTCGTCTTATGGGGAAAGATACTATTCATTTGGAGCATGTGATTTTGAGCAATCATGACAATGTCATCATCTTGAGAAAACTAGTAGGTACGACAAGAATTATCGTACCAGTGGATGTAGAAGTCAGCCTTAGTGTCAATTCTCTGTATGGAGATTTAACCTTCTTTGACCAGCCTAAGCGTGCTTTACGCAATGAACAATTCCATCAAGAAACCAGAGACTATCTCAAGAGTCCTAAGAGTGTTAAGATTTTCTTAACAACCATGGTTGGAGATGTTGAGGTGGTGAGAGGATGAAAAAACAACCCTATATTTTAATTGGACTCACCTCTGTTCTCTTTGTCGCTTTTCTATTTCGAAGTATTTTTAAGGTCTTAGATTTGGAGTGGACTTCTCTTTTCCAAGATATAGAGAAGACAGAAAAAGTCCTATTTCTAGCTTTGATGTTTAGTCTTGCTCTAGCCTTTTTATTAGTCCTATTTTGGACAATGGTTGACGAAATTTCAAGAAGAAGAATCCAAGCAAATCTTAAAAATCTGCTGACTGGTAAAGATATTAAAAGTCTTGGGGATGCCGACTTAGACGCAAGTTTTAAAAATTTATCAGGCAAGTTTGCTTTGTTGACAGAAGCTATTCAAAAAGCAGATAATCAAGTCTTGGTCAAGGAAGAGCAGGTTATTGAAAAGGAGCGCAAGCGAATTGCGCGTGACTTGCACGACACAGTTAGTCAGGAAATTTTTGCGGCCCATATGATGTTATCAGGACTCAGTCAACAAGCTTCCAGATTAGACAAAGAGAAGATGCAGACACAACTCCAGAGTGTGACAGCTATTTTGGAGACAGCCCAAAGAGATTTACGTATTCTACTTTTACATTTACGACCAATCGAACTGGAACAAAAGAGTCTGGTTGAGGGGATTCAGTTGCTTCTCAAAGAATTGGAAGAAAAAAGTGAACTCAAAGTCAGCTTTAAACATCAGGTAGACCAACTACCTAAAAAGATTGAGGAGCATGTCTTTCGTATCGTCCAAGAATTGTTCAGTAATACGCTTCGTCATGCCCAGGCTTCTTGTCTGGATGTTTATCTTTATCAAACGGAAACAGAGTTGCAGTTAAAGGTAGTAGACAATGGTCGTGGCTTTCAGCTAGGTGATGTTGATGAACTTAGCTATGGACTAAGGAATATCAAAGAACGAGTGGAAGATATGGCGGGGACCATCCAACTATTAACAGCGCCCAAGCAGGGGTTGGCAGTGGATATTCGTATACCCTTGCTGGATTGATGAACAAAAGGAAATAAAATGAAACTATTATTAGTAGATGACCACCAAATGGTGCGTCTTGGTTTAAAAAGTTATTTTGAATTACAAGATGGTGTAGAAGTTGTTGGAGAGGCAACTAATGGAGCCGAAGGAATTGCAATGGCTTTAGATCTTCGCCCCGATGTGATTGTGATGGATATTGTGATGCCAGAAGTCAACGGGATTGACGCAACCCTAGCTATTCTCAAAGAATGGCCAGAGGCTAAAATCTTGATAGTGACCTCTTACCTAGACAATGAAAAAATCATGCCAGTCTTAAATGCTGGGGCTAAAGGCTATATGCTCAAGACATCAAGTGCCGATGAATTGTTTCATGCTGTTCAAAAGGTGGCAGCTGGAGAAATAGCTATTGAACAAGAGGTGAGCAAGAAGGTCGAATACCACCGCAATCATATGGAACTTCACGAAGAATTAACTGCGCGAGAACGCGATGTCCTTCAACTGATTGCCAAGGGTTATGAAAATCAGCGCATTGCAGATGAGCTCTTTATCTCCCTAAAGACAGTCAAGACCCATGTCTCCAATATCCTAGCCAAACTTGAGGTCAGTGATCGTACCCAGGCAGCAGTTTATGCTTTTCAACATCATTTGGTGGCTTCTGATGAATTTTAAGGGATATAGGATGTAACTGAAGCATGGACGAAAAGCGCATCCATTACTTGAAAAAGTTCGCTACTATATGGTATAATGGACTGTATTAAAAATTTTAAGGAGAAATGACAGAATGTCTGTATCATTTGAAAACAAAGAAACAAACCGTGGTGTCTTGACTTTTACTATCTCTCAAGACCAAATCAAACCAGAATTGGACCGTGTATTTAACTCAGTAAAGAAAACTCTTAACGTTCCAGGTTTCCGTAAAGGTCACCTTCCACGTCCTATCTTCGACCAAAAATTTGGTGAAGAAGCACTTTACCAAGATGCAATGAACGCTCTTTTGCCAGATGCTTATGAAGCAGCTGTTAAAGAAGCTGGTCTTGAAGTAGTTGCTCAACCAAAAATTGACGTAACTTCTATGGAAAAAGGTCAAGATTGGGTTATCACTGCTGAAGTTGTTACAAAACCTGAAGTAAAATTGGGTGAATACAAAAACCTTGAAGTATCAGTTGATGTAGATAAAGAAGTAACTGACGCTGATGTTGAAGAGCGTATCGAACGTGAACGCAACAACTTGGCTGAATTGGTGATCAAAGAAGGTGCTGCTGAAAACGGCGACACTGTTGTTATCGACTTTGTTGGTTCTATCGACGGTGTTGAATTTGACGGCGGAAAAGGTGAAAACTTCTCACTTGGACTTGGTTCAGGTCAATTCATCCCTGGTTTCGAAGACCAATTAGTTGGACATTCAGCTGGTGAAACTGTTGACGTTATCGTAACATTCCCAGAAGACTACCAAGCAGAAGACCTTGCTGGTAAAGAAGCTAAATTCGTAACAACTATCCACGAAGTTAAAGCTAAAGAAGTTCCAGCTCTTGACGATGAACTTGCAAAAGATATCGATGAAGAAGTTGAAACACTTGCTGAATTGAAAGAAAAATACCGCAAGGAATTGGCTGCTGCTAAAGAAGAAGCATACAAAGATGCCGTTGAAGGTGCAGCAATTGATAAAGCTGTAGAAAACGCTGAAATCGTAGAACTTCCAGAAGAAATGATCCACGAAGAAGTTCACCGTTCAGTAAACGAATTCCTAGGAAACTTGCAACGTCAAGGTATCAACCCAGACATGTATTTCCAAATCACTGGAACTACTCAAGAAGACCTTCACAAACAATACGAAGCAGAAGCTGAGTCACGCACGAAGACAAACCTTGTTATCGAAGCAGTTGCGAAAGCTGAAGGATTTGACGCTACTGAAGAAGAAATCCAAAAAGAAATCGAGCAATTGGCTGCAGATTACAACATGGAAGTTGCCCAAGTACAAAGCTTGCTTTCAGCAGACATGTTGAAACACGATATCACAATCAAGAAAGCTGTTGAATTGATCACAAGCACTGCAACAGTAAAATAATCTGAAAAGATAAAAAACCACCGGATCGGTGGTTTTTTTGTGCTTTATTTTCCGAAAAACTCATCAAGGTCATCGTGGCTAATCCCAATCATAGCTGGAATATTAGACCAGTTTTCTTCGGTTAGGATGTAAGATTGATGAGGGGCCGTCGGTTCTGTGATTTCGAGAACAGGCTCGTTTCGTTCCTCAGAACTTTCAGTTAAGTCACTGAAACGTTCAATCAGATAGGTTTTACGAGCTGTTCCGATATGTTTGGTCGCATAGTCAAAGGCTTGAAGTTCACCGAGTAGGATGAGTTTGCTTTTGGCCCGAGTAATAGCAGTGTAGATGAGATTACGCTCCAGCATGCGCTTGCTAGCACTAGTAATTGGAAGAATCACAACTGGAAACTCGCTCCCTTGTGACTTATGGATACTCATGGCATAGGCAAGACGGATCTTGTACCATTCATTTCGAGGATAGGAAACCTCGTTTCCATCAAAATCAATCATCATTTCATCCTGTTTGGACTCGGTGTATTTAGCAGGGATGAGGTCCGTAATGTAGCCTAGGTCTCCGTTAAAAACATTGACTTCTGCATCGTTGACCAGATGAATGACCTTATCTCCCGTACGATACTGAAATTGGCTTGCTTCAAAACTAATTTGTCCCTTTTGAAGAGGATTAAGTAGTTCTTGCATGAGTTGATTGATGGCATCGATTCCTGCTGCACCACGATACATAGGAGCAAGAACTTGGATGTCTCGAGCAGGGATACCACTTCTAATGGCTGCGTCTAGGATTTTTTCAATGGTAGCTGGGATATGATTACTGGCGATTTCAAAGTAGGAACGGTCTGCTTTTTTCTTGGTGAAATCTGCAGGCAAAATTCCCTGACGAATCTGACTAGCAAGGGTGACAATGGTTGATTCTTCGCTCTGACGATATATTCGTTCCAATCTCGTCTGCGGGATACTTGGAATCTGGAGTAAGTCAGCCAGAACTTGACCAGGGCTAACCGATGGCAACTGGTCACTATCTCCAACGATGAGAATTTTACTATTAGAGGAGATGTTTGAGAAGAGTTGATTGGCTAACCAGGTATCTACCATGGAAAACTCATCTACGATGATAAAGTCAGCATCTAGATAATCTTCCAAATGGCTAGTGTCGTCGTCTCCAGTCATCCCCAAGTGGCGGTGAATGGTTGCACTAGGCAAGCCTGTCAGTTCATTCATACGACGCGCTGCACGACCAGTGGGAGCAGCTAGGAGAATCGGTAGAATACTTTTCTTTTTAAGGTCCAGTCCCTCTAATAGAGCATAGACAGCAATAATACCATTGATAACAGTGGTTTTACCCGTACCAGGTCCACCTGTCAGGATAAAGACCTTGTTTTGGATAGCATCGCAGATGGCCTGTTTTTGAATGGTATCGTATTGAATGCCTAATTCTTCCTCAACCGTTGCGATATGCTCCTGAATGATTTTTGTTTCGTGTTGTTCGCTTTCTTTTTTTTCAAGGATACGAATGAGGTGATTATGAATCCCTTCTTCTGCAAAAAAGAGACTGTTATCAAAGATTTTAGTGTCAATCTGTTGGACTTTTTCTTCTTCGATGAGGTTGGACAGTTCTTGAGAAAGTTGACTTGGTTCCAGTTCTACAGGACGTGAGGATTCCAATAGATCTAGAGTCTTTTCTAATAAGTCTCTAGCTTCAATATAAGTGTCCCCACTTTCCATACAAGCGTTTAAAAGGCTATGAATGAGTCCTGCTCGGAAACGTTCGGGGGCCTGACTTTCAATGCCAAGTTCTTCTGCTAATTGGTCAGCGATGGTAAAGCCCAAGCCTTTGATATCCTCTACTAACTGATAAGGATAATTTTCAACAATATCGATGGTTTCCTCTTTATAAGTATCCTGGATTTGAATAGCTAATTTATTTGGAATCCCGTAGTTAGCAAGTTTGGCCAAGATCATTTCTGTACCGTAGTTGAGGCGGAGGGTAGAAACGAAGGCCTCACGACTTTTGGAAGATAGTCCTGAGATGGTTTCGAGCTTCTCAGGATGCTCCAGAATTTCATCGATGGTATTGTCTCCATAGAGTTCCACAATTTTTTGGGCAGTTTTAAGACCAATCCCTTTGAAGTGGCTACTTGAAAAATACTTGACCAATCCTTTACTAGTTGGCTTTGCTCGTTCGTAGCGAGTGATTTGGAGTTGTTCCCCGTATTTGGAGTGTTGGACAATCTGCCCCCAAAAAGTGTATTCCTCTCCCTCAATGACATCAGCCATGGTCCCTGTAACAATGATCTCGAAATCATCAAAGTTTTCGGCATTGGTATCATCGATATCTAAAAGGAGAATACGGTAAAAGTTGCTGATATTTTCAAAAATAATACGTTCAATCGTACCTGTAAAATAAACTTCCATATAATTCCTTTACATTCATGAATGAGAGCAAATCATTCAGAATAGAATGAGAAGAGGCTGAGATTTATAGTTCTCGGCCTCTTAGTGTTCTTAAACTGTTCCAATACGTTTGAGTGGCCAGAAGCGGAATTTAGCCTCTCCGATGATATCTTTTGCTTTAAAAGTACCAACATGTCGGCTATCGCTAGATACTAGACGGTCATCACCAAGTAGGAGGTATTGTCCTTCTGGAACAGTGAAGGTGAAACTAGTATTGAAATTAACATCTAAGGTAAAGGCCTCAGCTTTTTCAGCAAGGCTTCTGAAGTACTCACCTTTTTTTCCATCCCAGCTATCTCCAGCATAGGTAGATTGGAGTTTATCCTCTTTAAAGCGTTTGAGGTAATCTGCTAAATAAGGCTCATCAGTTTCTTGATCGTTGACGTAGAGCTTATCATTTTCGTAACGGATGGTATCACCTGGCAATCCGATGACCCGTTTCACAATATCTTTATTCCCCTCATCCTCATGAGCGACAACAATATCAAAGCGATCAATAGGGAGGTGTTTGACAACAAAGAGAATTTCTCCATCAGCTAGAGTAGGGTCCATAGAGTGTCCTTCTACTCGGACATTGCTCCAGAGAAAGAGACGGCTGAGACCTATTAAGGCAATAATCAGGAAGAAAACTCCCCACTCTCTTATAAACGATTTTAAATATTTCATGGTATACCTCTATAGAAATTTTTTGGCTTTTTCAGTGTTTTTAAAATGCAGTTTGGCGCAGAAGTTGAGCCCCTTCATGCCATATGCTTGAAGGATTTGGCTAGCCACCTTGTCAGAAGCAGTTCCAGCACCACTTGGAAGTTGATAGCCCAGCTCTTTGCCTAGATTTTCAAGATTTTCTAGGAAGAGATCACGCGCAATGATAGAGCTAACTGCGACGGCTAGGTACTTGCCCTCAGCTTTTTCCTCAAGTGTAACTGGATTTGAGAAATGATTGGCTTCATTTTTTAAGTACTTATCATAGTTTTGAGCACTCGTAAAGGCATCAATGACAATTTTTTCAGGCTCAACTCCCTTTTGAAGCAGGAGAAAAATGGCCTGATTATGCAGAGCTACTTTGACGGAAACGGCATTGTAGCGCTCACCAATGACTTCGTTATACTTACTCGGAGAAAGTAGGAGTGCTTGATGTTGGATTTTTTCCTTCAGAAGTGGAGCAAGCTGACGAATCTTTTGGTCAGTCAGTGTTTTGGAATCCCCAACTCCGAGTTTTCTTAAAAAGTCATGCTGGTCAGGAGTCACAAATGACGCCACAACAGCCAGACCACCGAAGTAAGAACCATTTCCGACTTCATCTGTTCCGATTAAGGGGAAATTTTGCCCGCTAGTAACTTGCGTTACTTGATAACCAAAAAAGCTGGCATAGCTTTCAGCGGCTTCTCCCTGCAAAAGGACTTTCCCAGATGTATAGACAGAAACACTGGCTTGAGGAAGCTTTAAAAAGTAGCGAATATATGGATTTTTACTTGGAGCGAGGGCTTGTTCATGCTTTAGAACAAAAGCTTGAATGTCATTTTCACTCGGTGTTAATGTGATACTTGCCATAGTCTCTATTGTACCATAAAAGCAGTAGAATTGGTTAAAACTGACAAACTTAGTGAAATTTGGTATAATATCGTGAGGTGAATTTTATGGCAAATTTAAATCGATTCAAGTTTACATTTGGGAAAAAAACATTAACGCTGACAACTGAGCATGATAATCTTTTCATGGAGGAGATTGCTAAAGTTGCAACGGAAAAATATGAAGCAATCAAAGAACAAATGCCTGGAGCTGATGATGAGACAGTGGCGATTCTCTTAGCAGTCAACTGCTTGTCAACCCAGCTTAGCCGTGAGATTGAATTTGATGATAAGGAGCAAGAGTTAGAATCGCTCCGTTATAAAGTGGTCGCTGCTAAACAAGAGCAGAGTAAGATAGGGGATTCCTTATGATTTCCATCCTACTCTTATTAATCCTTGCTTGGAGCTTTTATATCGGCTACCGCAGAGGAATTCTTTTACAAGCTTATTATCTTGTGGCTACGATTGTCTCAGCTTATTTTGCAAGCAACTATTACCTATCTTTAGGGCAAAAGTTCAACTTGTTAATCCCTTATGCCAACCCACAGGAAGGACAGGGAACTTACTTTTTCTCATCCAATCAGCTTTTCCAACTGGATAAAGTCTTTTATGCAGGAATTGGTTTTCTCTTAGCCTTTACAGTCTTTTATTGTATCGGTCGCTTGCTTGGTCTTTTTCTAAACCTAGTACCAAGTAAGATACTTGATGAGAAATACTACCGTATCGGTGCGGGTGTGCTATCAGTCGGTGTGACCTTGTTTGTCCTCCAAATGATGCTAACGATTCTCGCGACTGTGCCATTACAAATTGTTCAAAATTCACTTGAAAATAGCTTTGTAGCTAGACATATCATCCAAAGCATTCCATTCACAACTAATTTTATTAAACAGCTTTGGGTTACAAAAATAATCGGATAAAAAGGGCGGGAACTATTCCTAGCCTTTTGTTTACAATTTCGAAAAGTAAAAGATAGATTTAAAAAAGTTAAAAATAAGCAAAGCCATAATATTTTTACTAAGGAAATAAGATGAATACAAAAATACTAGAAACGTTAGAATTTAATAAGGTCAAAGCTTTATTTGAGCCCCATCTTTTGACGGAACAAGGATTAGAGCAGTTAAAAGAACTTGTTCCAAGTGATAGAGGAGACAAGATTCAGCAAGCTTTTACTGAGATGAAGGAGATGCAAGAACTTTTTGTCGAGCATCCGCATTTCAGTATCTCAAGCACCAAAGACATTGCTGCAACCTGCAAGCGTTTGGAGATGGGAGCAGACCTCAACATCGAGGAATTTCTCCTTCTCAAACGTGTCATTTTTGCCAGTCGTGAACTGAAAAACTTCTATGACAATCTTGAAAATGTGAGTTTGGACCACCTGGCCAATTGGTTTGAGAAACTTCATGATTTCCCACATTTGCAGGGCAATCTCCAAGCTATTAATGAAGCTGGATTCATAGAGAATTTTGCTAGTGAAGATTTGGCACGAATCCGCCGTAAAATCCACGACAGTGAGAGCCAAGTCCGTGATGTTTTGCAGGATCTTCTCAAACAAAAGGCGCAGATGTTGACAGAAGGCATTATCGCTAGTCGAAATGGTCGCCAAGTTCTGCCAGTCAAAAATACCTATCGAAACAAGATTGCTGGTGTTGTTCATGATATCTCTGCCAGTGGTAATACAGTCTATATCGAACCGCGTGAAGTGGTCAAGCTAAGTGAGGAGATTGCTAGTCTTCGTGCAGATGAACGCTATGAGATGTTGCGTATCCTTCAAGAACTTTCTGAGCGTGTACGGCCACACGCAGCTGAAATTGCAAATGATGCCTGGATTATTGGACATTTAGACTTGATTCGAGCAAAGGTCCGTTTTATCCAAGAGACAGGAGCCGTGGTGCCTCAAGTCTCTGAAGAGCAGGAAATCCAACTCCTCCATGTTCGTCATCCCTTGGTGCAAAATGCTGTTGCTAATGATGTACACTTTGGTAAAGATCTAACAGCCATCGTCATCACTGGTCCCAATACGGGTGGTAAGACCATTATGCTCAAAACCTTAGGTTTGACGCAATTGATGGCCCAGTCAGGTTTGCCGATTTTGGCGGATAAGGGAAGTCGTGTGGGAATTTTTGAGGAGGTCTTTGCGGATATCGGAGACGAACAATCCATCGAACAAAGTCTTTCAACCTTCTCTAGTCACATGACTAATATCGTTGATATTCTTGGTAAGGTCAATCAAAACTCGCTCTTGTTACTAGATGAGCTTGGAGCAGGAACAGATCCCCAAGAAGGTGCAGCCCTTGCTATGTCTATCCTAGAAGACTTGCGCTTGCGTCAGGTCAAGACTATGGCAACCACTCATTATCCTGAACTCAAGGCTTATGGGATTGAAACGGCCTATGTTCAAAATGCCAGCATGGAGTTTGATACAGCTAGCTTGCGCCCGACCTATCGCTTTATGCAAGGCGTACCTGGTCGAAGCAACGCCTTTGAGATTGCTAAACGTCTCGGCTTGTCAGATGTCATTGTAGGCGATGCCAGCAAGCAGATTAATCAAGACAATGATGTCAATCGCATTATTGAACAATTGGAAGAGCAGACGCTTGAAAGCCGTAAACGTCTTGAGAATATTCGCCAAGTCGAGCAAGAAAACCTCAAGATGAACCGTGCGCTTAAAAAACTCTACAACGAGCTCAATCGTGAGAAGGAAACAGAACTCAATAAGGCGCGTGAGCAAGCTTCGGAGATTGTTGACTTAGCTCTGGCAGAAAGTGATGATATTCTTAAAAATCTTCATAGTAAATCTCAACTGAAACCACATGAAATTATCGAAGCCAAGGCCAAACTCAAGAAGTTAGCACCTGAAAAAGTAGATCTTTCTAAAAATAAAGTCCTCCAAAAGGCTAAGAAAAAACGAGCTCCAAAAATTGGAGATGATATCATCGTTTTAAGCTATGGTCAACGAGGGACCTTGACCAATCAGCTCAAGGATGGTCGTTGGGAAGCTCAAGTCGGCTTGATCAAGATGACGCTTGAAGATAAGGAATTCGACTTGGTTCAGGATCAGCAAGAAGCACCAGTCAAGAAAAAACAAGTTAATGTGGTCAAGCGTGCTGCTGGTAAAGCACCACAGGCTCGACTAGACCTTCGTGGCAAACGTTACGAGGAAGCTATGGAAGCCTTGGATGCCTTTATCGACCAAGCCCTACTCAATAACATGGCTCAAGTAGACATCATACATGGTATTGGTACAGGAGTCATCCGTGAAGGAGTAACCAAATATCTCCAAAGAAACAAGCAAGTCAAGAGCTTTGGCTATGCGCCACAAAATGCAGGTGGTTCTGGAGCAACTATCGTTACCTTTAAAGGCTAACCAAGCTATAGAATGAAATGTCAAAAGAGTACCTATCAAGTGATAGGTACTTTTTTGATGAATTTATTTTAATTATTATTGTTAGTGAGTATTTTAAAAGGGGACAATCGTTTTATAGCCAAAAAAATTGATGAAGGCTTGTCTAGCTGAGCTTTATTTATGCTATACTGATAGTAACGTCATTTTCGGAGGTTGGTATGAAAAAACTCCCCTTAGCTTTTTCAGGTTGCTTATTGGGATTGGCTGGTGCAGGAAATCTCATCTTGGATGTTTTTCCACTCTTATCGCAGGTCTTTAGTTTGTCAGGCTTGATTTTATGGTTTTATTTTTTATACAGTCATCTTCGTGATTGGCAAGAAAGTAAGCAAGAGTTGAAGAAAGCTCCTGTTTTATCGGCAACGGCGCCCTTTCCTATGGCAGGAATGATCTTATCGACTTATTTGTTACGAATCTTACCCTTGAACATGAGCATTCTTGCACAGATTCTCTGGTGGTTTGCTTTTCTTCTAGATGTAGGTTTAATCATCTACTTCACTAAAAATTATGTGCAGACCAAACCAAGAACGAGTGCAACGCCAAGTTGGACGGTTCTTTATGTGGGAATAGCAGTAGCAAGTTTGACCTACCCAGTGGTGGGCATTGTCGGGATTGCCTATGGAGCTTGGATATTTGGTTTTATCTTAACCCTTATCCTTTACCCTTTGATTTACCAAGATTTGAAGAGAAATCCATTGCCGCTGGCTTTACTGGGACAAGAAGGCATCTATTGTGCTCCTTTTTCCCTACTTTTAGCTGCGCTAATCCGAGTTGGAGGTCCTAATCTACCTAACTGGAGTTTAGTAATCATGATCCTTGCATCACAGACCTTCTTTTTCTTTGTTCTTAGTCGCTTGCCAAGGATTTTAAAACAGGGATTTCAACCAGCCTTTTCAGCCCTAACCTTCCCAACTATCATAACGGCAACTTCATTGAAAATGGCTCAAGGCATTCTGCAGTTTCCGGTCCTCAACAACCTTGTTTGGGCAGAAATTATCATTTGTTTAACAATCCTCATCTACGTATTAGTAGAGTATATACGATATTTAAGGAACTAAAAGACCCCTAGCACGGAGAAGTGTTAGGGGTTTGTTTTTCTACAGATTAATAACAATCTTTTTGCTTAACTTCTTTAAAGAGTTGATAGAGAGTATAGAAGTAGACTAGACTAAAAACGATACAGATAGTTAGAAATAGTAGATATCTCCAATCCATAGAATTCGTTATTAGTTGTGGGAGAGATACGAGGATAAAGCAGAGAGATGCGTTTAAGAGGCGTATTTTTTTTGATGTGATTTTCTGAAACCTTTGTCCCTTATTCAAGACCGGAAGGGCTAAAAGGAAGATGATCAGAAAAGGACGTGTAACTTGACCATAAACTAGGAAAAAGGTAACAAAGATGCTGACCAAAATATGACTGAGAATTAAAGTTTGTAATGATTTCATAATTTTCCTCCTAATAGTCGTCTTGATCTTTTTTGGCTTTTCGAATGCGAAGCCAGACGACAAGTTGCATCATTAATCCGAAAAAGAAGGCTGCGAAAAGAATTGATGTGAAATGACCTAGATTGAAAAGAGAGGCGAAATAGTCCTTGCTATCATCTATTAAGACATTGAGAAGTGGCATGCCAAAGAACATAAAGACTCCATAGATAAGTCCAGCTTTAAGACCAGGGTAGCGCAATTGTTTTTGTTCTTTCTGGCTCAACATATCAGGGTCGATAGCAGTAATACCTGTTTTTTTAGTTTGAGTGCTGACATAGATAGCACAAACCATAGAAATCAGAAAGATGATGATTGGATATCCAAATGCGACGATTTGTGGATATTTATAAGCAAGGACAAAGGGAATGAGATTGCCAAAAATCATGAGATAAAAGAGAACCATAAAGATTTTATTTCCGATGCGGTCAGCCTCACGTTGCTTGTGTTCATCAAGTGGTCCAGAAATACCATATGTGCGTTTGATCAGTTTTTCAGTGAAGGTTTCTTTTTTCATTTTTTCTCCTTTTATTAAAAATCATCTTCCCAAAAAAGACTGTTGAGGTCTGTTTGGAGGCTACGAGCGAGATTGAGACAGAGTTCTAGAGTAGGATTGTACTTATCATTCTCAATCATGTTGATGGTTTGTCTAGAGACACCGATATCCTTGGCAAGTTCGAGCTGGGATATGCCCAATTCCTTGCGGAATTCTTTCACACGATTCATGCTTCCTCCTTATTTGATTATGTCATATATATTTGACTATATTATATCTTTTAAAAAATAAAATGTCAACTATTTTTGACATATTTTTAAAAGAATCTTGGTGATAATATTTCCATTATAAAATCTTCTAGCGATTTTATGCTATAATGAAGAAAAGTACAAAATTATAAGAGTGAATTGGATAGACTGAAAGCTATACACTAAAGAAAGAGCAGAAAATGAACCATAAGATTGCAATTTTATCAGATATTCATGGTAATACAACGGCCTTAGCTGGAGTGCTTGAGGACGCTAAAAATTTGGGAGCGACTGAATATTGGCTTCTGGGAGATATTTTTCTTCCTGGGCCGGGAGCAAATGACTTGGTAGCTCTTCTGAAAGACCTACCCATTACAGCATCCGTTAGAGGGAACTGGGATGATTGTGTATTAGAGGCTATAGATGGACAATATGGTTTAGCGGATCCCCAAGAAATTCAGCTTCTCAGAATGACCCAGTATCTGATGGAGGACCTAAAGCCAGAGCATATTGATTGGTTGAGAAATCTACCTATGGTAGCCAAGAAAGAAGTTGAAGGCTTGCGTTTTTCTCTTTCTCATAATTTGCCTGATAAAAATTATGGTGGTGATTTGCTGGTTGAAAATGGTACAGAAAAATTTGACCAACTTTTAGATGAAGCTACAGATGTAGCCGTCTATGGGCATGTCCATAAACAACTCCTGCGTTATGGTAGCCAAGGTCAACAAATCATCAACCCAGGTTCGATTGGTATGCCTTATTTTAACTGGGAAGGACTGAAAAATCACCGAGCCCAGTATGCCTTGCTTGAGGTTGAAAATAGTGAATTAGTCAATATTCAATTTCGAAAAGTTGCTTATGACTATGAAGCAGAGCTAGAATCAGCCCAGACCAAAGGCCTTCCTTTCATCGAAATGTATGAAGAGTTACGACGTGAGGACAACTATCAAGGCCATAATAGAGATTTGTTAGCTAGTTTAATTGAAAAGCATGGATATGTAGAGGATGTCAAGAATTATTTTGAATTTTTGTAAAAGTTCCTTTAACTAATAGATACTAAATAAAACGATTGGGCGAGCCAATCGTTTTTAATATTTCTTATTGTAATTCAGATGCATCTGGTAGGTAAGAACCACCGAGATAGGTCTTGCTGAGTTTTTCAAGGGTTCCGTCTTGGTAGAGTTCTTTAAGGACCTTGTCAAATTGCTCTTTAAATTCTTTTTCGTCGCTTGCGAAGATAATGTAGTTATTTGGATTGTCATTGCTCTCCAAGTCAACTACGTTCAAGTCTAGGCCACGGTCTTGGATAATTTTTTGAACAGAAATTTTATCAAAGATTAGGAAATCAAACTCGCCATTTGATAGGTCAGTGAGACGTTTAGCTACATCTTCACCAGAGTATTGGATGGTTGCAGGGTTGTCGGAGTGGCTTTGATTCCAGTCAGTAACGACCTTGGCAGTAGAAGTTCCAGTGTCATCCTGGGTTGTTTTACCAGCGATATCTTGAAGAGAGCTAAGAGCCTTGTCTTTTCTGCTCACGAGAACCAAAGGATTTTTAGCGATAGGGAGTGAGTAGAGATATTTGTCTGCTCTTTCTTTGGTATAGCTCAAGTTGTTGGCAGCAGCTTGGTAACGGTCAGCATCAACCCCAGGGAAGATACTCTCCCAAGCAGTTTTTTGGAATTCAATCTTGTATTGGTCCAATTTTTCATCAACCGCTTTTAAAACCTCAACATCATATCCAGTTAGGTTACCATCTTGTTCAAAGTCAAAAGGTGGGATGTCTCCGGCAGTGGCTACGACAATGGTTTTAGGGCTAGCGGTGGAAGTTGAAGTACTTTCCTGTTTGGCTTGTCCACAGGCAACCAATAAGGGACTGATGGCTAAGAATAAGAATAATTTTTTCATAAGAGTCTCCTTTACTTAATGCTATCTAGCTTACCAGACAATCAATCAAATATCCAATATATATTTTTTATGGAGGTGATAGAAAAATATTATAATTTCCAGTTTGAATTTTTCATCTAAAAGTAAAGTCGGATTAGAAAAAGATAATTTAGTCCACCAATGAAAAATCTCTGCAAGCTCTTTCAGAATGTGGTAAAATGGAAGCAATAGAAATAGAAAAGGAACATGCTTATGAAATTTCTTGAGTTAAATAAAAAACGTCATGCGACTAAGCATTTTATTGATAAACCTGTTGATCCCAAGGATGTTCGAACAGCTATTGAAATCGCAACCTTGGCACCGAGTGCTCACAACAGTCAGCCTTGGAAGTTTGTTGTGGTTCGTGAGAGAAATGCTGAACTCGCAAAATTGGCTTACGGTTCAAACTTTGAGCAAGTCGCAACTGCCCCTGTAACCATTGCCTTATTTACAGATACTGACCTAGCTAAACGTGCTCGCAAGATTGCCCGTGTTGGTGGTGCAAAGAATTTCTCAGAAGAACAGCTTCAGTACTTTATGAAAAATCTTCCAGCAGAGTTTGCGCGTTACAATGAACAACAAATCAGTGACTACTTGGCCCTTAATGCAGGACTAGTGGCTATGAACTTAGTCCTTGCACTGACTGACCAAGGAATCGGTTCAAACATTATCCTTGGTTTTGATAAATCAAAAGCCAATGAAGTCTTGGAAATCGAAGAACGCTTCCGTCCAGAGCTCTTGATCACAGTAGGATACACAGACGAGAAGTTGGAACCAAGCTACCGCTTACCAGTAGATGAAATTATCGAAAAAAGATAGGAAGAAAAATGACAACAATTGATTTTACAGCAGAAGTAGAAAAACGCAAGGAAGCCCTCTTGGCTGACTTGTTTAGCCTTTTGGAAATTAATTCAGAACGCGATGACAGCAAGGCAGATGCTCAGCATCCTTTTGGACCTGGTCCAGTAAAAGCTTTGGAGAAATTCCTTGAAATCGCAGACCGTGATGGTTACCCAACAAAAAATGTCGACAACTATGCAGGACATTTTGAGTTTGGTGAAGGGAACGAAGTTCTTGGAATCTTTGCCCACATGGACGTAGTACCAGCAGGTAGCGGTTGGGATACTGATCCATACACTCCGACTATCAAAGATGGCCGTCTCTATGCGCGTGGAGCGTCAGATGACAAGGGTCCTACAACGGCTTGTTACTATGGTTTGAAAATCATCAAGGAACTTGGGCTTCCAACTTCTAAAAAAGTTCGCTTTATTGTCGGTACTGATGAAGAATCAGGTTGGGCAGACATGGACTACTACTTTGAACATGTAGGACTAGCAAAACCAGACTTTGGTTTCTCTCCAGATGCTGAATTCCCAATCATCAATGGAGAAAAAGGGAATATCACAGAATACCTCCATTTTGCCGGTGAAAATACAGGTGCAGCTCGTCTCCACAGCTTTACAGGTGGTTTGCGTGAAAATATGGTACCTGAATCAGCAACAGCAGTCGTTTCAGGCGACTTGGCTGACTTGCAAGCGAAACTAGATGCCTTTGTTGCAGAGCACAAACTTAGAGGAGAAATCCAAGAAGAAAACGGTCAGTACAAGGTAACTGTAATTGGTAAATCTGCCCACGGTGCTATGCCTGCTTCAGGTGTCAATGGTGCGACTTATCTTGCCCTCTTCCTTAGCCAGTTTGCCTTTGAAGGACCTGCAAAAGACTACCTTGACATTGCTGGTAAGATTCTCTTGAATGACCACGAAGGTAAAAACTTGAAAGTTGCTCATGTGGATGAAAAGATGGGTGCTCTTTCTATGAATGCTGGTGTCTTCCGCTTTGACGAAGCAAGTGATGACAATACCATTGCCCTCAACTTCCGTTATCCAAAAGGAACAAACCCAGAGCAAATCAAGTCAATTCTTGAAAACTTGCCTGTTGTATCTGTGAGCTTGTCTGAACATGGTCACACACCTCACTATGTACCAATGGAAGATCCACTTGTACAAACCTTGTTGAGCGTGTATGAAAAACAAACAGGTCTTCAAGGTCATGAACAAGTCATCGGTGGTGGAACCTTTGGTCGTTTATTGGAACGTGGTGTAGCCTATGGAGCTATGTTCCCAGACTCTATCGATACTATGCACCAAGCCAATGAATTTATCGCCTTGGACGATCTCTTCCGTGCAGCAGCCATCTATTCTGAAGCTATTTACGAATTGATCAAATAATGCTATAGAAGTCTGAGATTGTATGCTTGGACTTCTTTTTGGAGGGAAAACAGATGTCTCAAATCGAAAGAATCAAGAAAGCCATCATGGCGGATCCACAAAATGCCAGTTATACCGAGAAAGGGATTGAACCTCTCTTTGCAGCCCCAAAGACAGCTCGTATCAATATCATTGGACAGGCACCTGGACTCAAAACTCAAGAAGCAGGACTTTACTGGAAGGATAAAAGTGGCGATCGCCTGCGAGATTGGTTGGGTGTGGATGAGGATACCTTTTACAATTCAGGTTATTTTGCAGTCATGCCCATGGATTTCTACTTTCCAGGACATGGGAAATCCGGTGACTTACCACCTAGACCTGGTTTTGCAGAAAAGTGGCACCCTAAACTTTTGAAAGAATTACCAGATATTCAATTGACGCTCTTGATTGGGCAGTATGCTCAGGCTTACTATCTGCATGAGAAAGTCAGTGGAAAGGTAACAGATCGTGTCCATCGATATAAAGAGTATTTGCCAGATTATTTCCCTCTGGTACACCCATCACCTCGTAACCAAATCTGGATGAAGAAAAATCCGTGGTTTGAGGAAGAAGTCTTACCTGACTTGAAAGCTAGAATTCAAAAAATTCTCGGAGATGAAAAATGAAAGAAATTACTTTTAATGATTTTTACCAACTATACCAGAAAGAGTCACTTTCTGTATTGGATGTGAGAGAAGTAGAGGAATTTGAGGCTCTTCATTTAGAAGGTGCTCGTAATTTACCTCTCAGCCAACTAGCTGATACTTATAAACAACTAGACAAGGATAATCTTTTCTACGTGATTTGTAAATCAGGAATGCGTTCAGCACGCGCTTGTCAATTTTTAGCAGAACAAGGCTATGAGGTTATCAATGTCCAAGGTGGCATGGATGCTTTAGAATAAGAAAAACTCCCTTTAAGACCGACAATAAGAAAGGTTTTAGGGGGATTTTATTTGCTCTAAAAATCAGAAAATTGAAAACATTTTAGAATTATTTTGTGACAGCCTTTTCATGCCTTTAAACATGTTATACTAAGAAAGTATTTTAATTTTATAAGGAGAGTTTATGGCTAAAAAAGGTGCTTTAACAGGATTACTCCTGTTTGGAATATTTTTTGGAGCAGGGAACTTGATTTTCCCTCCTACTCTAGGTGCACAGTCTGGAGATAACTTCCTCCCTGCCATTGCAGGTTTTGTATTTTCGGGTGTCGGGATTGCCGTCTTAACCTTGATTATCGGGACCCTGAATCCAAAGGGTTATATCTATGAAATTTCTAAGAAAATTTCCCCATGGTTTGCGACAGTTTATCTAGCAGCCTTGTACTTGTCGATTGGTCCATTCTTTGCGATTCCGCGTACAGCAACAACATCGTTTGAAGTTGGGATCAGTCCACTTTTGGATCAAGCAGATAAAAGTCTAGGTTTGATAATTTTTACGGTTCTTTACTTTGTTGCAGCCTATCTCATTTCGCTGAATCCTTCAAAGATTTTGGATCGTATCGGTCGTGTCTTGACGCCAGTTTTTGCCCTCTTAATCGTTGTTCTCGTCATCCTTGGGGCCTTTAAATATGGTGGAAATGCACCACAAGCGGCTTCAGGAGCTTATCAGGCTTCAGCATTTGGAGCAGGATTCCTTGAAGGATATAACACTCTAGATGCTCTTGCTTCTGTTGCCTTCAGTGTAATCGCGGTTCAAACCATGAAACAACTTGGATTTTCAAGTAAAAAAGAGTATATTTCAACTATTTGGGTAGTCGGAATTGTCGTTGCAATTGGATTTAGTGCCCTTTACATCGGCTTAGGTTTCCTTGGAAATCACTTCCCAGTAACAGAAGAAGCGATGAAGAGTGGAACTCCAGGAGTTTATATCTTGTCGCAAGCGACCCAAGAAATCTTTGGTTCTACTGCTCAGATTTTCCTTGCAGCTATGGTAACCGTTACTTGTTTTACAACGACTGTAGGGTTGATTGTATCGACTGCTGAGTTCTTTAATGGACGCTTCCCACAAATCAGCTATAAAGTTTATGCGACCGTCTTTACCTTGATTGGTTTTGCCATCGCAAATCTTGGTTTGAGTGCCATTATCAAGTACTCTGTTCCTGTTCTTGTTGTCTTATATCCTATCACGATGGCCATTGTCATGATTGTGATTGTGAACAAGTTTTTCGCTCTTTCTAAACCAGGCATGCAACTAACTGTTGCTATTGTTACAGCTATTGCCATTGCAAGTGTTTTAGGATCTACATTTAAGATTGAGGTCCTTGCAAACATCGTGAACGCTTTGCCATTTGCTAAGGCTTCATTGCCGTGGTTAGTGCCAGCGATTGTTGGAATCTTACTATCTCTTGTTCTTCCAAATAAGCAAAAGAGTGAACCTTTTGAGATGGAATAAAAAAACCTTGGCTTATGCCAAGGTTTTTTCAATTCCTCTTAGTTCGTTTGTTCTTTATAACCATGTTCTGTTAACATTTTCTTAGAGGCTTTAAAACTTACATTTTTTCCAACACCTGAGTATTCTTCTGGTAAAGCTTTTCTAAGTTCATCTATGCTTGCAACTGAAAGGTCGATTTCAAGGTCTTGAACGACTTTACCGTCTTTAATCTCGACTGATAAAGTGACACCTTTGAGTCCTTTGTATCCTTTGTAGGTTTCTTCAATTAGGTTTTTTAAATCATCTGCATTATTGTTTAGGGCTTCAGGATCAGCGACGTTATGAGCAGTTTGTTTCACAACGTTATCACCGTCAACTGTATAGGTCAATGTTGACTGGATGCCTGGCTGAGAATCATTTACAAAAGTAACAGTTTTTAGTTCGGATTTCTTTTCGGTTGTTTTAGCTTCAGTAGTTTTTACCTCAGTTGTCTCTGCTTTTGAAGAGTTCGAAGTTGTTGATGCTTGTTTTGAACATCCCAACAAGAATGCCAACGGTAAGGCTAAGAGAAGTGTCGTTTTAAAATATTTGTTCATATTATTTCCTTTCATCATAAGAACTTTTTTTCATTATACCATAAAATACTTTTGCAATCAAAGTATAATCATTTTTCCTTTTTGCACATACTAAAATGGGAAAAGTGATATAATGGTAGCAAGAGGTGAAGAAATGAATCAAACTGTAGAATATATTAAAGAACTAACTGCTATCGCATCCCCAACTGGTTTCACGCGTGAAATTACGAATTATTTAGTTGAGACTCTTGAAAGACTAGGTTATCAACCAATTCGCACTGCTAAAGGTGGTGTTAATGTCACTGTTAAAGGTAAAAATGATGACAAACAACGTTATGTAACTGCCCATGTGGATACCTTGGGGGCTATTGTCCGTGCGGTTAAACCAGACGGTCGTCTCAAAATGGACCGTATCGGTGGCTATCCTTGGAATATGATTGAAGGCGAAAACTGTACGGTTCATGTAGCTAGTACAGGGAAAACTGTTTCAGGTACCATCTTGATCCACCAAACTTCTTGCCATGTCTATAAGGATGCGGGAACAGTTGAACGTACTCAGGATAATATGGAAGTGCGTTTGGATGAAAAAGTGACCAACGAAAAAGAAACACGCGCACTTGGTATTGAGGTTGGTGACTTTATCAGCTTTGATCCACGAACTGTCGTAACTGAGACAGGCTTTATCAAATCGCGTCATTTGGATGATAAGGTCAGCGCAGCTATTCTCCTCAATCTCCTTAAAGTCTATAAAGAAGAAGGGATTGAGCTTCCAGTTACTACTCATTTTGCCTTTTCAGTCTTTGAAGAAGTTGGGCATGGTGCTAACTCAAGTATCCCTAGTCAAGTTGTCGAATATCTGGCTGTGGATATGGGAGCGATGGGAGATGACCAGCAGACAGATGAGTACACAGTCTCTATCTGTGTCAAAGATGCTTCTGGTCCTTACCACTATGAATTCCGTCAACATTTAGTTGCTTTAGCTAAAGAGCAAGACATTCCGTTTAAATTAGACATCTATCCATTTTACGGTTCGGATGCTTCTGCAGCCATGTCAGCTGGAGCAGAGGTTAAGCACGCTCTTCTTGGTGCAGGTATTGAGTCTAGTCACTCTTACGAGCGTACTCATATTGATTCTGTAGTTGCTACTGAGCGTATGGTGGATGCTTATCTCAAGAGTGAGTTGGTGGACTGATATGTGTTTGATTTGTGATCGAATTGAATTGATTAAGGCAGGGGAAAATCCCTACTTTGTAAAAGAACTGGAAACAGGCTATGTTGTCATTGGAGACCACCAGTATTTTGAAGGCTACACTCTATTCCTAGCCAAGGAACATGTTACAGAATTACATCATCTACATCCAACTGTCAAACTCCGCTTTTTAGAGGAAATGAGTCTGGTTCAGGAAGCTGTCTCTAAGGCCTTTTTTGCTGAAAAGATGAATGTAGAGTTGTTGGGAAATGGAGACGCTCATGTTCACTGGCATATTTTTCCGAGACGTGAGGGTGATATGAAGGGGCACGGTCTAAATGGACGTGGTCCAGTCTGGTGGGTTCCTTGGGAAGAAATGATTGCTGAAGAATATCAAGTAAAGGGAAGCAAATTAGAAGATTTGATTGCAAGATTATCTGAGACTTTAAACCAGATGAATAAATGAAAGGATAAACCATGAAAAAAAGATATCTTGTCTTGTCAGGATTATTAACCTTGACATTGGCAGCTTGTTCACAAGAAAAATCAGCTACTCCTGACGCAAAAACTTCTTCAGAGCAATCAACTGTTCAAGAAAAAACTGAAAGCATAAGGGAGCAAGAAGTTACAACTAGTAGCGAGGAAAGTAAACAAAAGAAAGCGGAAGTAGTCAACAAAGGAGATCACTACAGCATTCAAGGTAAGTACGATGAGATTGTTGTGGCTAATAAGCATTATCCTATGTCAAAAGATTACAATCCAGGGGAAAATCCCACAGCTAAAGCAGAGTTGTTGAAGTTGATTGTTGCCATGCAAGAAGAGGGATTTGCAATTAGCGATGATTACAGCGGTTTTAGAAGCTACGAATCACAAGAAAAACTTTATCAAAAATATATTGTTGAAGATGGACAAGAAACTGCTGATCGTGAATCGGCTCGTCCTGGATATAGTGAACACCAAACTGGCTTAGCTTTTGATCTTATTGATACGAATGGAGATTTAGTGACTGAAGAAAAGGCTGCCCAATGGCTACTAGACCATGCAGCTGACTATGGTTTTGTCGTTCGTTATCTAAAAGGTAAGGAAAAGGAAACGGGTTATATGGCTGAGGAATGGCACCTTCGCTATGTTGGCAAAGAAGCCAAAGAAATCGCAGCTAGTGGTCTCAGTTTAGAAGAGTACTATGGCTTTGAAGGTGGAGACTATGTTGATTAGTCGCAAAACATCTTGCAAGATTACTTAAATTTTGATAAAATGAATAATAATTAAATAGGAATCTGCAAGACTAGTATCTCAGGGGAAGTATATCAGGGAGGAGAGCCGTGACTGAAAGCTCTCTATATGAAAGCTGGGTGAATTCACTTGCCTATGGATTCAGAAATAAAGGTCTGACTTGTCAGATGAAAACGGATGGTACCGCGTGTCAACGCTCCGAGTGGAGTTTTTGGCATGTGGTTTTCTTTTTATCTACGAGCGACTGATGGAGGAATTATGTCAACTATTGAAGAACAATTAAAAGCGCTTCGTGAAGAAACGCTAGCTAGCTTAAAGCAGATTTCTGCTGAAAATGAAAAAGAGCTGCAAGAATTGCGCATCTCTGTCCTTGGTAAAAAAGGTTCCCTTACTGAAATCCTGAAAGGGATGAAGGATGTATCAGCAGAAATGCGCCCTGTTATCGGGAAACACGTCAATGAGGCTCGTGATGTCTTAACTGCTGCCTTTGAAGAAACAGCTAAGCTCTTGGAAGAAAAGAAAGTGGAAGCGCAACTAGCTAGTGAGAGCATCGATGTTACACTACCAGGTCGCCCAGTTGCTACAGGTCACCGTCACGTTCTCACTCAAACTAGTGAAGAAATCGAAGATATCTTCATCGGGATGGGTTACCAAGTCGTGGATGGATTTGAAGTTGAAAAAGACTACTACAACTTTGAACGTATGAACCTTCCAAAAGATCACCCAGCTCGTGATATGCAGGACACTTTCTACATCACAGAAGAAATCTTGCTCCGTACCCACACATCTCCAGTTCAGGCGCGTGCGATGGATGCCCATGATTTTTCTAAAGGTCCTTTGAAGATGATCTCACCAGGACGTGTATTCCGTCGTGATACAGACGATGCAACCCACAGTCACCAATTCCACCAAATTGAAGGTTTGGTTGTTGGGAAGAACATCTCTATGGCTGATCTTCAGGGAACTCTCCAGTTGATTGTACAAAAAATGTTTGGCGAAGAGCGTCAAATTCGTTTGCGTCCATCTTACTTCCCATTTACTGAGCCATCTGTTGAGGTTGACGTTTCATGCTTCAAGTGTGGAGGAGACGGCTGTAACGTATGTAAGAAAACAGGTTGGATCGAGATTATGGGTGCCGGTATGGTTCACCCACGTGTCCTTGAGATGAGTGGCATCGATGCAACTGTTTACTCTGGTTTTGCCTTTGGTCTTGGTCAAGAGCGTGTAGCTATGCTTCGCTACGGAATCAACGATATCCGTGGATTCTACCAAGGGGATGTCCGCTTCTCAGAACAGTTTAAATAAGATTGAAACCTGAAACACAATCCTAAACAGTCGTTCTTGTTTTCACATGGTATAGAAATAGAAATGACTGACTCGAAGAAAAAGAAAGGAATTGAAAAGGTCTTGCTTGGTGGGACCTTACAATCAGAATTATGTTAGTATCATACAAATGGTTAAAAGAATTGGTGGACATTGATGTGCCATCACAAGAGTTGGCTGAAAAAATGTCAACCACAGGGATTGAAGTAGAAGGTGTAGAATCACCTGCTGCTGGTCTATCAAAAATTGTCGTCGGAGAAGTCTTGTCTTGCGAAGATGTGCCAGAAACTCATTTGCATGTCTGCCAAGTCAATGTGGGTGAAGAAGAAGCCCGTCAAATCGTCTGTGGAGCACCAAATGTGCGTGCAGGTATCAAGGTTATGGTGGCTCTTCCGGGTGCTCGCATCGCGGATAACTACAAAATCAAAAAAGGGAAAATCCGTGGCTTAGAATCACTAGGGATGATCTGTTCACTTGGTGAGTTGGGAATTTCTGACTCCGTTATACCGAAGGAATTCGCAGATGGTATACAAATCTTGCCAGATGATGCTGTTCCAGGTGAGGAAGTATTCTCATATCTCGACTTGGATGATGAAATCATCGAACTTTCAATCACACCAAACCGTGCAGATGCCCTTTCTATGCGTGGGGTTGCGTACGAAGTGGCAGCCATCTATGACAAGGCAGTGACCTTTAAAGAATTTACTTTAACAGAAACTACTGAAGCTGCAGCAGATGCTCTTTCTGTCAGCATTGACACAGACAAAGCACCATACTATGCAACCCGTATCTTGGACAATGTGACCATCGCACCAAGTCCACAATGGTTGCAAAACCTCCTTATGAACGAAGGTATCCGTCCAATCAATAACGTGGTAGACGTAACAAACTATATCCTACTTTACTTTGGTCAACCTATGCATGCCTTCGACTTGGATACCTTTGAAGGAAACGACATTCGTGTGCGTGAAGCGCGTGCTGGTGAAAAATTGGTGACCTTGGATGGGGAAGAACGTGAGTTGGACGTGAATGACTTAGTCATCACTGTTGCTGACAAACCAGTAGCCCTTGCAGGTGTCATGGGCGGACAAGCTACAGAAATCTCTGAAAAGTCTAGTCGTGTTGTCCTTGAAGCTGCTGTCTTCAATGGCAAATCAATCCGTAAGACTAGCGGTCGCCTCAACCTTCGTTCAGAGTCTTCTTCTCGTTTTGAAAAGGGGATCAACGTGGCAACCGTTAATGAAGCCCTTGATGCGGCAGCAAGCATGATTGCTGAATTGGCCGGTGCGACTGTTCGTAAAGGTATCGTTTCAGCAGGACAGTTGGATACTTCTGATGTAGAAGTTTCTTCAACCCTTGCTGACGTTAACCGTGTCCTTGGTACTGAGCTTTCCTACGCGGATGTAGAGGATGTTTTCCGTCGTCTTGGATTTGGCCTTTCTGGAAATGCAGAAGCCTTCACAGTCAGCGTGCCACGTCGCCGTTGGGATATCACTATCGAGGCGGATCTCTTTGAAGAAATCGCTCGTATCTATGGTTATGATCGCTTGCCAACTAGTCTTCCAAAAGGTGATGGGACAGCCGGTGAATTGACTGCGACTCAAAAATTACGTCGTAAAGTTCGCACCATTGCTGAAGGTGCTGGATTGACAGAAATCATCACCTATGCTCTGACAACTCCTGAAAAAGCGGTTGAATTCACGACTAAACCAAGCAACTTAACTGAGCTCATGTGGCCAATGACCGTGGACCGTTCAGTCCTCCGTCAAAATATGGTTTCAGGTATTTTGGATACAGTTGCCTACAACGTAGCTCGTAAGAACAAAGACTTGGCTCTCTACGAGATCGGAAAAGTCTTCGAGCAAACGGGTAATCCAAAGGAGGACTTGCCAAACGAAATCAACAGCTTTGCTTTTGCATTGACTGGTTTAGTTGCTGAAAAAGACTTCCAAACACCAGCAGTCCCTGTTGATTTCTTCTATGCCAAGGGAATTTTGGAAGCCCTCTTTGCTCGCTTGGGTCTTGAGGTGACTTATACAGCAACGCAAGAAATTAAGAGCCTCCACCCAGGACGTACAGCCTTGATCTCACTCGGTGACCAAGTTCTTGGTTTCCTCGGTCAAGTGCATCCGGTTACTGCTAAGGCTTACGATATTCCAGAGACTTATGTAGCTGAGCTTAATCTTTCAGCTATCGAAGCAGCCCTTCAACCAGCTGCTCCATTTGTAGAAATTACCAAGTTCCCAGCGGTGAGCCGTGATATTGCCCTTCTCCTCAAAGCAGAAGTCACTCACCAAGATGTGGTTGATGCCATCAAAGCTGCTGGAGTGAAACGGTTGACAGACATCAAACTCTTTGACGTCTTCTCAGGTGAAAAACTAGGAGTTGGAATGAAGTCTATGGCCTATAGCTTGACTTTCCAAAATCCAGAAGATAGCTTGACAGACGAAGAAGTCGCACGCTACATGGAAAAAATCCAAGCTTCACTTGAAGAAAAAGTCAATGCAGAAGTGCGTTAATAGTAAAAAATCCATCCTAAGGGTGGATTTTTTATCTTTGTAAATGCCGAATATTGGAAAGAAAAATAAGGTTGAATCTGATTCGTTTTGAGATAAAAAATTCCTAGTAAATTCTACTAATAAAAATGTACATAAATCCTTGTAATGGCTTAAAAAAGGAGTATAATGAGGGTAAGATGAGTAGGAGGTGGAATATGTTAGAAGTCCGCAATCTTGAAAAAAGTTTTGGTCCTAAAAAAGTTCTATTTGGTATAGATTTCCAAGCACGCCCAGGGCGAATTTTAGGTCTAGTTGGGAAAAATGGAGCTGGGAAAACAACTATTTTTCATAGTATTTTGAAATTTTTAGAGTATCAGGGCGAGATTCAGTTTGATGGTCAGGAAATTCGTCAGGAAACCTATGCTCGGATTGGCTATCTACCCGAAGAACGTAGTCTCATGCCTAAATTGACAGTTCTTGAACAAGTGCGTTATTTGGCAACCTTAAAAGGCATGGATGCCAAAGAAGTCAAAGAAAAACTCCCTCAATGGATGGAAAAACTGGAAGTCAAGGGGAAACTGACAGACAAGATTAAGAGTCTCTCAAAAGGGAATCAACAAAAGATTCAGCTAATCATTACTTTAATGCATGAACCAGATTTGATTATCCTAGATGAACCTTTTAGTGGTCTGGATCCAGTCAATACCGAATTGCTCAAGCAGGTTATCCTCAAAGAAAAAGAACGTGGTGCAACCATTATCTTTTCAGACCACGTCATGACCAATGTCGAAGAGCTATGTGATGATATCCTTATGATTCGTGATGGGCGTGTCGTCTTGCATGGACCAGTCCAAGATGTTCGTAATCAATACGGCAAAACGCGACTCTTTGTTGCAAGTGAAAAGAGTCAGGAAGACTTGGAAAAACTCCCACATGTCATTCATGCTAGCTTGACCAAGCAGGGAATTTGGAAGCTCATCCTAGATGATGAAAATGCTGGACAGGAGCTCTTTGCTATCTTGACTCAAGGACACTATATCGCGACCTTTGATCAGCAAGCTCCGACAATTGATGAAATCTTTAAACTAGAATCAGGGGTGGAAGTATGAGAAATATGTTGGTTGTAATCAAAGAAACCTATCTACGTCATGTCAAATCCTGGAGTTTCTTCTTTATGGTAATCTCGCCATTTCTCTTTATCGGTTTATCTGGAGGAATTGGGTATCTCCAAGGTTCTTCTCTAGCTCAAAATAATAAGTTAGCAGTGGTTAGTTCGGTACCTGCTGTTACAGAAGGACTCAAATCGACCAATGGCATTAACTTTGACTATAAGGATGAAGCCAGTGCCCAAGAAGCTGTCAAGGATGAAAAAATAAAGGGCTATCTAACGATTGACCAAGAAGGTAGTGTCCTCAAGGCAGTTTATCATGGTGAAACTTCCCTTGAAAGTGGTATAAAGTTAGCTGTGACCACTAAGTTGAATGAACTCCAATACCAACTCAATCGTTCGGAGGCGCATTTATCTGAGGAACAGGAACAACACTTGGCACAAACGATTCAATTCTCAGAGCAGATTGATGAAGCCAAGGAAAGTAAAAAGATGGTCCAAACCTTTGCGGCGGCTGGACTGGGCTTCTTCCTCTATATGATTTTGATTACTTATGCCAGTGTCACTGCTCAAGAAGTGGCTAGTGAAAAAGGCACAAAAATTATGGAAGTGGTCTTCTCAAGTATTCGTGCTAGTCATTACTTTTACGCACGTATGATTGCCTTACTTCTTGTCATTTTGACTCATATTGGTATTTATGTTGTAGGCGGCTTGGGAGCAATCTTATTCTTTAAAGATATGCCTATCTTGGCCAATTCAGGTATTCTAAGCCACTTGGGAGAAGCCTTTTCGGTCAATACCTTGTTGTTTGTCTTGGTTAGTCTCTTTATGTATGTGGTCTTGGCAGCCTTTCTGGGTTCTATGGTTTCGAGACCCGAAGACTCTGGTAAGGCCTTGTCCCCTTTGATGCTCTTAATTATGGTAGGGTTTATAGGGGTAACCGCCTTAGGAACTTCTGGGGATAATTTGGTTTTGAAAATTGGCTCTTATATTCCATTCATTTCAACCTTCTTTATGCCTTTTAGAGCTATTAATGGTTATGCAAGTAGTTTAGAAGCATGGATTTCGCTTGCAATAACAGTTGTATTTGCCGTAACTGCAACAGCCTTTATCGGGCGTATGTATGCAAGCCTAGTTCTCCAAACAGATGATTTAGGGATCTGGAAAACCTTTAAACGAGCTTTAAGCTATAAATAAAGTAGCGGACCTGTGAGTGTATCTCCCAGGTCTTTCAATTAGCTGAAATATTTCACATTATTTCTTCTAAACCTTTGACTATTAGGCAAAATTATCGTACAATAAAGAGTACATGATAAAATGAGACCAGAGTTTATATGCTCTGGCGTTAGTAGTAAAAAAGAGGAGAAACGCTTTGGAATTAGAAGTATTTGCTGGGCAAGAAAAAAGTGAACTATCTATGATTGAGGTGGCTCGTGCCATCTTGGAACAACGTGGTCGCGATCACGAGATGCATTTTAGCGATTTAGTCAATGAAATCCAAAACTATCTTGGTACCTCTAATAGCGATATTCGTGAAGCCCTACCTTTGTTCTATACAGAGTTGAACTTTGATGGTAGCTTTATCTCTCTTGGAGATAACAAATGGGGCCTTCGTTCATGGTATGGAGTAGATGAAATTGACGAAGAAATCATTGCACTTGAAGAAAGTGACGATGAAGAAGTAGCACCTAAGGCTAAGAAAAAACGTGTCAATGCCTTTATGGACGGAGATACGGATGCCATTGATTATGGTGCAGATGATCCAGAGGATGAGGACGCCTACGAAGAAGATCCAGCTCTTTCTTATGATGATGAAAATCCAGACGATGAGAAGAACGAAGTAGAAGCCTACGACGCTGAAATCAACGAAATTGCACCAGACGATCTTGGGGAAGATGTCGATCTTGTTGAAGAAGACGACGAAGATTCTGAGGACGAAGAAGAATAATATCATACAACAAGGAAATTTCCTTGTTGTTTTTCTTTTCTGAATAGAACTATAAATCTAGCAAAGAATGACATTTGACAAATGAGCCAAATTGAGGTAAGATATTGTTCGGGCACCTCTTTTAGAGGTCGGAGCTCCCTAGTTATTAGGGAGCTATTTTTGTTTTTCCAGGTAAATGATCATCCTGGATTGTAGTTATCGGTGAAGGTCTTGTTTCCTATCTCCCCTCGTAGTTAACAAGACCTTGAACATTTTAGAAAGAGGAATCTATGTCTACGAAATATATTTTTGTAACTGGTGGTGTTGTATCGTCTATTGGGAAAGGAATTGTTGCAGCGAGTCTAGGGAGGCTCTTGAAAAACCGTGGTTTGAAGGTAACCATTCAAAAATTTGACCCTTATATCAATATCGATCCAGGGACCATGAGCCCTTACCAGCACGGAGAAGTCTTTGTAACAGACGATGGAGCAGAGACAGATTTGGATTTGGGCCACTATGAACGTTTTATTGATATCAATCTCAATAAATACTCAAATGTGACAACTGGGAAAATCTACAGTGAAGTTCTTCGTAAGGAACGTCGTGGAGAGTATCTTGGTGCAACGGTCCAAGTCATTCCTCATATTACAGATGCCTTAAAAGAAAAAATTAAGCGTGCTGCTCTAACGACGGACTCTGATGTTATTATTACAGAGGTTGGTGGAACAGTCGGTGATATCGAATCCCTTCCATTTCTAGAGGCACTTCGTCAAATGAAGTCTGATGTCGGCGCAGATAATGTCATGTATATCCATACAACCTTACTTCCTTATCTAAAGGCAGCGGGTGAGATGAAGACCAAACCAACTCAACACTCTGTCAAAGAATTGCGTGGTTTAGGAATCCAGCCAAATATGTTGGTTATTCGTACAGAAAAGCCAGCTGGACAAGGAATAAAAAACAAACTAGCTCAGTTCTGTGATGTAGCACCAGAAGCCGTTATAGAGTCATTGGACGTGGATCATCTTTACCAAATTCCACTGAATTTGCAAGCTCAAGGCATGGATCAAATCGTCTGTGACCATTTGAAAATTGATGCACCTGCAGCAGACATGACAGAATGGTCAGCTATGGTTGACAAGGTCATGAACCTCAAAAAACAAGTTAAAATTGCTCTTGTTGGTAAGTATGTCGAGTTGCAAGATGCCTACATTTCTGTCGTAGAGGCCTTGAAACACTCTGGTTATGCCAATGATACAGAAGTCAAGATTGATTGGGTCAATGCTAACGATGTGACAGCTGATAATGTAGCGGAACTATTAGATGACGCTGATGGAATTATCGTTCCAGGTGGTTTTGGTCAACGTGGGACAGAAGGTAAGATTCAAGCGATTCGCTATGCTCGAGAAAATGATGTACCAATGTTGGGAGTCTGCTTGGGAATGCAATTGACTTGTATCGAGTTTGCCCGTCATGTTTTGGGACTTGAAGGGGCTAATTCAGCAGAGCTTGATCCTGATACAAACTATCCGATCATCGATATCATGCGTGATCAGATTGATGTTGAGGACATGGGGGGAACCCTTCGTTTGGGCCTTTATCCTTCTAAGCTAAAACGTGGTTCTAAGGCAGCGGCAGCTTATCATAACAAAGAGGTGGTGCAACGTCGTCACCGTCACCGTTATGAATTTAACAATGCCTTCCGTGAACAGTTTGAAGGAGCAGGTTTTGTCTTTTCAGGAGTGTCACCAGACAACCGCTTGGTCGAAATAGTTGAGATTCCAGAAAACAAATTCTTTGTGGCTTGTCAGTACCATCCAGAGCTTTCAAGTCGCCCAAACCGTCCAGAAGAACTCTACACTGCTTTTGTGACAGCTGCAGTTGAAAATCGTAAATAGTAGAATAAACCTTTGAGAGTCAACTCAGAGGTTTTTATTTGATTTCAGTATCATGAAAATCTGGAAAATCAGTTCTGAATTTGGTAAGATAAGATTATGGATTTTGAAAAAATTGAACAAGCATATACCTATTTATTAGAAAATGTCCAAATCATTCAAAACGATTTGGCGACTAGCTTTTATGACGCCTTGATAGAACAAAACGGAATTTATCTAGATGGCCAAACCAATCTGGAAGATGTCAAGAAAAACAATCAAGCTTTAAAACGTTTGGCACTTCGAAAAGAGGAGTGGTTACGGACCTATCAATTTTTGTTAATGAAGGCAGCGCAAACAGAACCTCTTCAAGCCAACCACCAGTTCACGCCAGATGCCATTGGTCACTTGATGATTTTTATCATAGAACAGCTTTGTCCTATTGAAGATTTAAGTCTTTTAGAGTTAGGTTCTGGGATGGGAATTTTAGGAGCAAGCTTCTTAACGTCCATGAACAAAAAAGTAGACTACCTAGGGATTGAGATTGATGATCTCTTAATTGATTTGGCTGCGAGTATGGCGGAAGTTATGGATCTTCAAATGGGCTTTGTCCAAGGAGATGCGGTACGTCCACAAGTATTAAAAGAAAGTGATATCATTGTGAGCGACCTTCCTATTGGCTACTACCCAGATAATCAGATAGCTTCGCGTTACCAAGTTGCAGCTGAGGGGGAACATACTTATGCTCATCATTTGTTAATGGAACAATCTCTCAAGTATCTCAGAACAGGAGGCTATGCAATTTTTCTAGCTCCAACAGATCTCCTGACAAGTCCTCAGAGCGAACTTTTGAAATCATGGCTGACTGAACAGGCTCAACTAGTAGCAATCATCGCTTTACCAGAGGATCTCTTTGCACAGGGAGCTCAGTCTAAAACAATCTTTGTTCTACAGAAGAAGACGGGAGAAGCGATTGAACCATTTGTTTATCCACTTACGAGTCTTCGTGACCCTGAAATTTTGATGGAATTTAAAGAAAATTTTCAAAATTGGTGTCAAGAACATGAAATCTAATGTAAATTTTGATATAATAGCTGAAAACGCTTAAAAAGGGGAAACATTATGACAAAAACCATTGCAATTAACGCTGGAAGCTCAAGCTTGAAATGGCAACTTTACCAAATGCCAGAAGAAAAGGTGCTTGCAAAAGGTTTGATTGAGCGAATTGGATTGAAGGATTCTGTATCAACAGTTAAGTTTGATGGTCGTTCTGAAGAACAAGTTCTTGATATTGAAAACCATACTTTGGCTGTAAAAATCTTGCTTGATGACTTGATTCGTTTTAATATTATTAACTCTTATGATGAAATTACTGGTGTTGGACACCGTGTCGTTGCAGGTGGTGAGTACTTCAAAGAGTCTACAGTTGTTGAAGGCGATGTCTTAGAAAAAATTGAAGAACTAGGACTTCTTGCTCCATTGCACAACCCTGCAAATGCTGCAGGTATTCGTGCCTTCAAAGAATTGTTGCCAGATATCACAAGTGTAGCGGTCTTTGATACATCATTCCACACAACAATGCCAGAAAAAGCATACCGTTATCCATTACCAACTAAGTACTATACAGAAAACAAAGTTCGTAAATACGGTGCGCACGGAACAAGTCACCAATATGTTGCTCAAGAAGCAGCAAAACTCTTGGGCCGTCCACTAGAAGAATTGAAATTAATCACTTGCCATATTGGTAACGGTGCTTCTATTACAGCTGTTAAAGGTGGTCAATCAATCGATACATCAATGGGATTCACTCCACTTGGTGGTGTTATGATGGGAACTCGTACAGGGGATATTGACCCAGCTATCATTCCTTATTTAATGCAATATACAGAGGACTTTAACAAACCTGAGGATATCAGTCGTATTCTTAATCGTGAGTCAGGATTGCTGGGTGTTTCAGGTAAGTCTAGTGATATGCGTGATGTGATTGCTGCAATGGAAGCAGGGAATCATGATGCTACTTTGGCCTTTGAAATGTATGTTGACCGTATCCAAAAACATATTGGCCAATACTTGGCAGTCCTAAACGGAGCAGATGCTATCATCTTTACTGCTGGTGTTGGTGAAAATGCAACACTTGTCCGTGAGAAAGTCATCTCAGGCATTTCTTGGTTTGGTTGTGATGTAGATCCAGAGAAAAATGTTTTTGGTGTAACTGGAGACATCTCTACAGATGCTGCAAAAATTCGTGTCCTTGTCATTCCAACGGATGAAGAACTTGTTATTGCGCGTGATGTTGAACGTTTGAAAAAATAAACGATAAGAAAATCGACCTTCTCAATAGAGAGGTCGATTTTTATGTTGTTGACGAGTATTTACCATTTGGTAAGCGAAACTTCACCGCTATTGAGCCAGATTTTTGCACCAGTTGCTAATTCTATCTGTAGTTGGCCCTGATCCGAAATGTCACAGGCTTTTCCTGAGATGATTTCCTGATCCTTCTTGAAGGAAATTTCTTTTCCTAAAACGATGGAGCGTTTTTTATAGAGATAAAGTAGCTCATCGGCATCTGTTTCGTAGAAACATTTCCAAATTTCAGCAATCAGTTCATTGCGAGTGATGGGGCTGCTTTTAGAAAAGAGACTTCCAGCTTTCCCTTGCAGATTTTTTGGAAAATCTGCGATAGAAAAGTTAATTCCAACACCAATAATAACATCTGTAACAAGTCCGGTTTCGACAGAAGTGATAGCTTCAGTTAGAATACCAGCTATTTTTTTCTGATTTAGATACAGATCATTTACCCATTTAATGTCTAAATCAATCAAGCTCAAATTTTTAACAGCCTTATAAATAGCAGCAGCAGTTAAGAGTGTATAAGCTGGTAAATCTAGATAAGAAAGATTGGGTTTGAGGTGGAGAGACATATAGATTCCCCCCTTGTCTGGAGAGTAGTAGGGACGTTGAAATCGACCACGGCCCATCGTTTGGCTAGTCGAGAGGTAGAGTGTATCTCCTTTGGCACCAGCTTCCATAGCCTCCTTGGCATCACTCTGGGTTGATTTGGTGATAGGTTTAAATTGAACTGAGATTGGGCTGTTAGCTTCTATTTCTTGAGGTAAGATTAGGTCACCATGAAGAAGTTTGTAACCACGGTTTTTGATGCTGTCAATTTCTAAACCTTCTTGTTGGAGGCGTTGGATAGCCTTCCAAACAGAGGTGCGAGAGAGGTTTAATATTTCAGCGATTTTCTCTCCGCTTAAATAATCTGTTTCATGAGCTAAGATTTTGTAAACTTCTTGGTAGGATTTCATAC
Source organism: Streptococcus sp. Marseille-Q6470 (assembly GCF_946902905.1). Lineage (NCBI taxonomy): Bacteria > Bacillati > Bacillota > Bacilli > Lactobacillales > Streptococcaceae > Streptococcus > Streptococcus sp. Marseille-Q6470. The sequence continues at coordinate 798,633 of NZ_OX336385.1, read as the reverse complement.
TAGGTCCTTTCTGAAACAACTAGATTTATTGTACCATATTTTTAAAAAAGGATGCGTGGTTTAAGAGATATCTTCACCCAATATAAAATTTTACCTAGTTTTAGTTAGGTTGCCATGGACAAAGTGGTTTTCAAATCATTTGAAAAATGGTAAAATGTTTTAATAGTTTATTTATCTGAGCTTTATAGCGCAGAGAGAAAGGATCTGTTGTGAAATCAATAGGTATCATTGAAAAATTGAAAGGCTTATCCAAGCAAGAGTTAGTCTTGCTAACTGTTATTCTAAGTATTTTCTTGCCTTTTTATATTTTCGTTATTATTTTTATCGCCTACTTAATAGGTCTTATATTTACAGGAGAGATGAAGGGGATATTAAAACGATTATCCCACCATTTTATCTTACTTTTATTTATCGGCTATAGTGGTGTTATCTCTCTTTTAGCTCAAAATGTGATGGGGATGGTTTCCACTTTAGGAATGTTCCTCTTTGCAATTTTCTTTTACTATTACCAGGCTCATCTAACCCCTAAATTTTTTAGATTGGTTTTACAGGCGGTTCTGTCGCTTAGCGTGTTGGCCTCGGTTTTCGCAGCTCTAGAGCATTTTCAAATTGTAAAGAAATTTGATTATACTTTCTTATCACCTAAGATGCAGGTTTGGCATCAGAATCGTGCTGAAGTAGCCTTCTTTAATCCTAATTATTATGGAATTATCTGTTGCTTCTGTATTATGATTGGATTTTACCTAATTAGTACAACTAAATTGAGATGGTTGAGAATTTTCTCAGTGATTGCAATTTTTGCGAATTTGTTTGGATTAAATTTCACCCAAAATAGAACAGCTTTTCCAGCTATTATCTTTGGTGCGATTATTTATCTTTTCACAACCATTAAGAACTGGCGTGCCTTCTGGCTCAGTATTGGAGTATTTGGTGTTGGTCTAGCCTTCCTCTTCTCGAGTGATTTGGGAGTTCGAATGGGAACGCTCGATTCATCTATGGAAGAACGAGTATCTATCTGGAACGCGGGTATGGCCTTATTCAAACAAAATCCCTTCTGGGGTGAGGGTCCCCTAACCTATATGCACTCTTACCCTCGTATTTTTGCTCCTTATCATGAACATGCTCATAGTATTTACATTGATACGATATTGAGTTACGGTGTAGTAGGGACGGTATTATTAGGGATTGCCTCTTCAGACCCAATCCGAAAATTAATCGATATGAGTCAAGTACCAAGTAAACGACCTATCCTTGGACTTTATCTTTCATTTTTAACAGTAGTTGCTGTACATGGAATTTTTGACCTGGCCCTCTTCTGGATTCAATCAGCCTTTATCTTCCTTCTAGTGATGTGTAGTTTACCACTCAAACATAGTATGGTTTCAGAACTTGTTGATTAATAAAAAAGAGAGTGGGACAGAAATCGGTCATTCGTTAGAATTCGATTTCGTCGTCCCACCTCCGCACAGTTGAGTAGGGCTGTAAAAGCTGATGAAATCAGTGTAGTAGAGCCCACTCAACCACTGCGTCTTGCTCGACAATCCAAAGACAATTGAGAGGCTAGGACTTTTGTCCCAGCCTCTTTTTTTAATTCAATTATTGAATAGCCTGTACTAAGTCATCAGCTTGTTTTTCTAGAGAAGCAACGACGCTATCTTCAAGGACTAGTTTACCATCTGCCCAAGCAGAATCATTGACACGAGCTGCGGTAAAATCACCAACAACTTGTGTACGGATAAATGGTAGAAGGTCTTTGTAGATTGCAAAGAGTTGATCGTGTCCTGCATTTGCTACAGAAGATACAGTAACAATCTTATCTTGAAGAGCAGAAGCTCCACGAGTGTCAGATAAGTCAATAGCGCGTGAAAGCCAATCTAGTAAGTTTTTCACTGGCCCAGGAATTGAGTGATTATAAACCGGTGAGAAAATCCAGATAGCATCCGCAGCTTGAACTGCTTCACGAGCTTCAGCGACAGCTGGAAGAGTTGGGACTTCAAGGTCTTGACTAAATAGAGGAATGGCTGAGTAGTCAAGATAGCTAACCTCAGCTTTGCCTGCAAGAGCTTTTTCAGCTTCTAGTGCCATTTGATGGTTGAATGAACCTTCTCGAAGTGAACCAACAATAAATAATACTTTTTTAGACATAGGGAGTCTCCTTTAAAGTTTTTTATCAGAATTAATCTGTTGTTACAAAACATATTACAACAAAACGAAGTCATTTGCAAGAAATACGCTCAAAAAAATAAAATCAATAAAGTGTAAGATTCCATTTAAGAATTAAGACCATGGGAAAGTCTATAAAAACACTGCTTGAAGTCGTGTCATGATCTCCTAAAAACGTATCGAGAATCTAGATTCCTTCCCTTTCTTCACTTGTAATTCACTTGGATAGATGGTAAAATAGACGAGTGAAAAAGAGACAAAAAAAAGAAAAAAATTCCCTATTATTTCAGTACATTATTGGTATCACTTTGTTAACTCTAGTCATCACTTCTTCCTTTCTTTATTTAGTATGGCTCAGCATGAAGCCATATCGGACTGCTAAGGTTGAAGGAGAGAAGCTTGCTAAGCAGTATGCGAATCTAGAAACGGTAAACCAAGTTGATTTATTCAATGGCTTAGAAAGTTATTATAGTGTTCTTGGTCAAGATAAAAATCAGAAACCAGTTGCTGTTTTAATAGAAAAAAACAACAATAATATTTACGTATATCAACTAGAAAATGGTACTTCTCAAGAAAAAGCAGAAGCAGTTGTCAGAGAAAAAGGAGCAACTGAGATTGATAAGATTACCTTTGGACGGTACGCTAACAAGCCAGTCTGGGAAATCAAGTCCGGAGGAGACTATTATCTAGTAGATTTTGAATCTGGCGCCTTAGTCGAAAAGGAGAAACAATGAAATTATCCAAACGTGTCTTAGAAATGGAAGAAAGTGTCACTCTGGCTAGTGATGCAAGAGCTAAGAAATTAAAGGCGGAAGGAAAAGATGTTCTTTTCTTGACTCTAGGTCAGCCCGATTTTCATACTCCTAAAAATATTCAGGATGCTGCAGTTGAGGCTATTCGAGATGGACGTGCTTCCTTCTATACGGTGGCTTCAGGTCTGCCTGAGTTAAAAGCAGCGGTCAATACTTATTTTGAACGTTATTATGGTTATTCTGTGGCAGCTACTGAAGTCACGTTTGCGACTGGTGCCAAGTTCTCCCTTTATACGTTCTTTATGGCTGTGGTTAATCCTGGAGATGAGGTGATTATTCCAACTCCTTACTGGGTTAGCTATGGCGATCAAGTGAAAATGGCAGAAGGTCTTCCAGTATTTGTCCAAGCCAAGGAAGACAATCACTTTAAAGTAACTGTGGAGCAATTAGAAGCGGCTCGCACAGATAAGACCAAAGTCTTGGTTCTTAACTCACCATCTAATCCTACCGGTATGATCTACTCTCGTGAGGAATTGTTAGCCATTGGAAACTGGGCAGTTGAGCATGACATTCTCATCCTAGCAGACGATATTTATGGACGTTTGGTCTATAACGGGAATGAATTTGTTCCAATCTCTAGTCTTTCAGAAGCTATTCGCAAACAAACCATTGTCATCAATGGAGTGTCTAAGGCCTACGCTATGACTGGTTGGCGGGTAGGTTATGCAGTAGGTGATCCAGAAATTATTGCTGCTATGAGCAAATTGACTGGTCAAACGACTTCTAACCTGACTGCTGTATCTCAATACGCAACAATCGAAGCGCTCACTGGTCCACAAGACTCAGTAGAAACGATGCGTCAGGCTTTTGAGGAACGTTTGAATACCATTTATCCACTCTTGTGTCAGGTCCCTGGTTTTGAGGTCGTCAAACCTCAAGGAGCTTTCTACCTCTTCCCAAATGTTAAAAAAGCTATGGAAATGAAGGGTTATACAGATGTAACTGCATTTACAACGGCTATTCTTGAGGAAGTGGGTCTGGCCTTGATTACTGGTGCTGGATTTGGAGCCCCAGAGAATGTCCGTCTCAGCTATGCGACAGACCTAGATACACTTAAAGAAGCCATTCGTCGTTTGCACCAATTTATGGAAAAATAAGAAGTTAAACCTCCGTCCCATTGGCGGAGGTTTTGTAGTTAAAAACTTATGAATTTCTGTTAAACTAGCTAGCTATCAGGTATTATTTGTGGTACAATAGTGGGTAATAATGTCTTTGGACAAGTTAAACGAAAAAAGGAAGATAAACGATGACAAAACGTGTAACAATTATCGAAGTAAAAGATTACGTTGGTCAAGAAGTCACAATCGGTGCCTGGGTTGCCAACAAATCAGGAAAAGGGAAAATTGCCTTCTTGCAATTGCGTGACGGAACTGCCTTTTTCCAAGGTGTGGCTTTCAAACCAAACTTTATCGAAAAATTTGGTGAAGAAGTGGGACTTGAAAAATTTGATACCATCAAACGCTTAAGCCAAGAAACATCTGTCTTTGTGACTGGGATTGTCAAAGAAGACGAACGCTCTAAATTTGGTTATGAGCTCGATATTACAGACATCGAAGTCATAGGTGAATCTCAAGATTACCCAATCACTCCAAAAGAACACGGAACAGACTTCTTGATGGATAACCGCCACTTGTGGTTGCGTTCACGCAAACAAGTAGCAGTGATGCAAATCCGTAACGCTATTATCTATGCAACTTATGAGTTCTTTGATAAGAATGGCTTTATGAAGTTTGATAGCCCAATTCTTTCAGGAAATGCAGCAGAAGATTCTACAGAACTTTTCGAAACTGACTACTTTGGAACACCAGCTTACTTGAGCCAATCTGGTCAGCTTTATCTTGAAGCTGGTGCTATGGCTCTAGGTCGCGTCTTTGACTTTGGTCCAGTATTCCGTGCGGAGAAATCTAAGACTCGCCGTCACTTGACTGAGTTCTGGATGATGGATGCGGAGTACTCATACTTGACACATGATGAGTCACTTGACTTGCAAGAAGCTTATGTTAAAGCGTTGCTTCAAGGTGTTCTAGATCGTGCTCCTCAAGCCTTGGAAACCTTGGAACGTGATACAGAGCTCTTGAAACGTTATATTGCAGAGCCATTCAAACGTATTACTTACGATGAAGCGATTGATCTATTGCAAGAGCATGAAAATGATGCAGATGCTGACTACGAACATTTGGAACATGGTGATGACTTTGGTTCACCTCACGAAACTTGGATTTCAAACCACTTTGGTGTGCCAACTTTCGTAATCAACTATCCAGCTGACATCAAGGCTTTCTACATGAAACCAGTTCCTGGTAACCCAGACCGCGTACTTTGTGCAGACTTGCTTGCGCCAGAAGGTTACGGAGAAATCATCGGTGGTTCAATGCGTGAGGAAGACTACGATGCCCTTGTCGCTAAGATGGAATCACTTGGAATGGATCGTACAGAATACGAATTCTACCTTGATCTTCGTAAATATGGTACCGTACCACACGGTGGATTTGGTATCGGTATCGAGCGTATGGTAACCTTTGCAGCTGGCACTAAACACATCCGTGAAGCTATTCCATTCCCACGTATGTTGCACCGTATCAAACCTTAATAACTATGAGGCTGGGACAGAAGTCCTAGCCTCTCAATTGTTTTTGGATTGTCGAGCAAGACGCAGTGGTTGAGTGGGCTCTACTACGCTGATTTCATCAGCTTTTACAGCCCTACTCAACTGTGCGGAGGTGGGACGACGAAATCGAATTCTAACGAATTACCGATTTCTGTCCCACTCTCACTTTAAATGAAAGAGGTGGAGAAAATGTAGGCAAATCTAGGTAAGTCTTTTAGAAACAATCAAATTACATATTGAAAGAGAGAAAACGATGTTTAAAAGAACTTACAAACGCAATATTCCTCTCCTAGCAGGACTGGAATTTACATCTTATTTTGGAATTACTAGTTTTTGGATTTTATTTTTCATTCAGAATGGTCTTTCCTTGCTTCAAATCGGTCTATTAGAGAGTATCTTTCATGGGACAAGTCTCTTGTGTGAGATCCCATCTGGTATGTTGGCCGATCGATTTAGCTACAAGACCAATCTCTATTTGGCTCGCTTGGCCAGTATTGTATCCTCTATCTTGATTTTGATTGGTCAGGGGAATTTTTGGATTTATGCTCTTGCCATGATGGTCAGTGCTTGGTCCTATAATTTTGACTCGGGAACCAGCACCGCTTTCTTATATGATTCTGCTGTAGAAGCGGGTCAAAAGGACCGATATCTTCAGATTTCTAGCTTTTTGTCTGGTGTGGCAGAAGTCACCCGAACCCTAGGTACAGTTGTCGCAGGCTTCTTTATTCACGGAGCATTGGCTTGGACCTATCTAATTGCTATTGGATTATCTTTTCTTTCTATAATCTTGATTTATTTTATGAAAGAACCAATGGCTAAGAGAGGAAGAAATGAAGTCTTAACCTTTAAAACGATTGTCCTGCAAGTTCGAAAAGAATGGCAGGAAAAACCAGTACTCTTTTACTGGATGATGACTTATCAGCTAGTCGGGACACTCATGTGCATGTTTTACTTTTACTATCAGCAGAAAATAAGTGACTTAGTAGGATGGCAGGTATCGCTGGTCATGCTGATTGGTAGTGGCTTAAATCTTATAGCAGTTTATGTAGCTAGTCAAATTGGTAAAAAATGGAATAGCAATCGAGTTTTTCCGACTCTTGTTGCACTAACGGGCTTGTCCCTACTATTGGTGTTTTCTGGAACACCCTTTGCTTTTCTTCTTATATATCTTTTAACCAATACACTTTATGCAGTTTATCAGCCTATCTATTTCAATGACTTGCAAGGTTATTTACCTTCCAGTGTAAGAGCAACTATGCTTAGTATCAATTCCATGCTCTTTAGTCTTTCCATGATTGTCATTTTCCCATTGATAGGTTGGTTGATTGATCGTTGGGGTCTTGTTGCTGTCTTTTTAGTTCTAGGCCTTATCTTACTTTTAATTTATCCTATATTAATAATCAGCCTAAAAAGGATGGGCAAGCTATTAAATCAGGACTTAAAAACTGAATAAAGCACGAAACCCTATTTGCCCAAAGAGCCTTCTTGTGATAAAATAACAAGAAGAAAAGGAGAAGAGCATGATTGATGTAGAAGAAATTCTAAGTAAGATGAATCCCAATCAAAAGATTAACTATGACCGTGTCATGCAAAAGATGGTTCAAGTTTGGGAAAAAAATGAAGAGAGACCAACTATTCTCATGCACGTCTGTTGTGCTCCCTGCAGTACTTACACACTAGAGTACTTGACCAAGTATGCGGATGTGACCATTTATTTTGCTAATTCCAATATCCATCCCAAAGCTGAGTATCACAAGCGTGCCTATGTAACCAAAAAGTTTGTCAGTGAATTTAATGAGCGAACTTGCAACAATGTCCAATACCTAGAAGCACCATATGAACCCAATGAATACCGTAAACTAGTTCGAGGTTTGGAAGAAGAACCTGAAGGCGGCGATCGTTGCAAGGTTTGTTTTGACTATCGTTTGGATAAGACAGCACAGGTGGCTATGGACTTAGGCTTTGACTACTTTGGTTCGGCTCTAACCATCAGTCCTCACAAAAATTCACAAACCATCAATAGTATCGGGATCGATGTGCAGAAAATTTACACCACTCATTATCTTCCGAGTGATTTTAAGAAAAATCAAGGCTACAAACGCTCTGTAGAAATGTGTGAAGAGTACGACATTTATCGCCAATGTTACTGTGGTTGTGTCTATGCAGCTCAAGCCCAGAATATCGACTTGGTGCAGGTCAAGAAGGATGCAACAGCCTTTATGGTAGATAAGGATATCGAGAAAGATTATTCCCATATCAAGTTCACCGTTACGAAGTTAGATATTTAAAGGAAAACCTGTCGTAAGACAGGTTTTTTCTCATAAAAAAAGTCAGGATTTTGTTCCTGACCTTTGACAACTTTACCGATTCTTTAGTTCTACGTAGCGTTTGTACCAAATGTTGACATAGGCTTCTGAGAAGGGGCCTCGTTCATTGTTAATCCAATCAACAAGAATCTTAACATGCTCTTTCAAAATATAGTCTAAATCATCAGGATAATTCATCTTGCGCTTGTGACGTTCATACTCTTCAACGTCCAAGAGGCGTTTCTCACCATCTGTAAAAACTTTAACATCCAAATCATAGTCAATGTATTTTAAAGCTTCTTCGTCTAGATAGTAAGGACTTGCCATATTGCAGTAGTAGGAAATACCATTATCACGAATCATAGCGATAATATTAAACCAATATTTCTTGTGAAAGTAAACAATAGCCGGTTCTCTAGTCACCCAACGACGACCATCACTCTCGGTAACGAGTGTATGGTCATTGACGCCGATAATAGCGTTCTCTGTTGTTTTTAGTACCATGGTGTCTCGCCAAGTGCGGTGAAGACTCCCATCATGCTTATAACTTTGAATTGTAATAAAGTCGCCTTCTTTTGGAAGTTTCATAACTAACCAACTTTCTACAATTTATAAGTTTATCGTTTACTATTGTATCACATTTTTGTTTAAAGTTCTTAGTTTTTCATGAAAAAATTAAAGATATTCTCTGAGAGCGCTGGTTATATCCGAAAAATCATAACCTTTTCGTGCTAAAACTTGGGTCAAACGCTGTTTGAGTTCGTAACCTTCATACTTTCGTGAATATTTCCGATATTGCTTATCCAACTCTTTAAAAATTAGTTCCTGAACGGTTTCCTCTTCTATCTGGATATCCAGTTGGTCAAAGGCTGTTTTAGCTTCCGAGTAGGAAAACCCTTTGTTGGTAAGATTTTGGATTATCTTATCTTGTAGAGCGCGAGCAGGTAATTTTCCCTGGTATTTTTTCAATAGTTTTTCAGTCGTACGCTCAGCGACTTCTGTCAGATCAAATTCTTGTAAGACTTCTTGGATAATGGATTTGGCAACACCCTTTTGAGAGATTTTCTGTATCAACATATAGCTTCCCTTGTCACTAGATAGCTGATTGGAGTTGATAATAGCATAGGCATACTGACGGTCATTGATCCAGTTATCATCCTTTAGAGACTGGATGACTTGGGGGATGATTTTTTCATCAATTTCATGTTTGATTAGATAATCTCGGACTTCCTTTTCGGTACGCGCCTTGAAAGATAAGTGGTAGAGGGCTAGGTTTTTTTCGTAGGAAAATTGTGCGAAGGTCTGAATCTCTGTAAACTCTTCGGGACTAATTTCCTTATCCTTGGTCAACAGAAAGCGAACAATGGTATCCTCTGTAATGTAGCAGGTTTGGTCGCTATCAAGTTCTAGCAGATAAAGTCGTTTTTTCTTTTCTAGTTTTGTGATTTTCATGTTTCTATTATAGCGCATTTTGTGATAAGATAGGGGTATGAATTTAAAAGTCAAACAAAAAATTCCATTAAAAATTAAGCGTATGGGGATTAACGGGGAAGGTATCGGATTTTACCAGAAAACCCTTGTTTTTGTTCCAGGCGCCCTCAAGGGTGAAGATATCTATTGTCAGGTGACTTCCGTTAAGCGTAACTACGTTGAGGCTAAACTGCTTGAGGTCAATAAAAAATCTAAGTTTCGAGTGGTTCCAGACTGTACTATTTATAATGAGTGTGGTGGCTGTCAGATCATGCACCTACATTATGACAAGCAGCTAGAGTTCAAGACAGATCTTCTCCATCAAGCTCTAAAGAAATTTGCCCCTGCTGGCTATGAAAACTTTGAGATTAGACCAACTATTGGCATGCAGAAACCAAAGTATTATCGGGCTAAACTACAATTTCAAACTCGAAAGTTCAAAGGGCAAGTTAAGGCAGGTTTATATGCTCAAAATTCGCATTATCTAGTTGAATTAAAAGACTGCCTGGTTCAAGACAAGGAGACGCAAACTATTGCCAATCGCATAGCAGAGCTCTTGACCTACCATCAAATTCCGATTACGGATGAACGGAAAATTCTTGGAGTTCGAACTATCATGGTTCGTCGAGCACGAAAAACTGGTCAAGTCCAGATTATTATTGTGACCAATCGTCAATTGAATCTGACTCAATTTGTGAAAGACCTAGTCAAGGATTATCCTGAAGTGGTAACTGTGGCTGTTAATACCAATACTGCCAAAACTAGTGAGATTTATGGGGACAAGACAGAGATTATTTGGGGACAGGATAGTATTCGTGAGGGTGTATTAGACTATGAATTTTCTCTTTCACCTCGAGCTTTTTACCAGCTCAATCCTGAACAGACTGAAATCCTCTATAGTGAAGCCGTTAAGGCCTTGGACGTAAATGAGAATGACCATCTGATTGATGCCTATTGTGGTGTTGGTACTATTGGCTTTGCCTTTGCCAAAAAAGTTAAAAGTCTGAGAGGGATGGATATTATTCCGGAAGCCATTGAGGATGCTAAAGAAAATGCTAAGCGTATGGGTTATACCAATACTCACTATGAGGCTGGAACTGCTGAAGAAATAATTCCTCGTTGGTACAAGGAAGGCTATCGTGCCGATGCCTTGATTGTGGACCCGCCGCGTACTGGTTTAGACGACAAGCTCTTGGATACCATTGTTAAATACGCTCCTGAAAAGATGGTCTATGTTTCCTGCAATGTATCTACATTGGCGCGTGATTTAGTCCGTTTGGTAGAGGTCTATGACCTACACTATATCCAATCAGTTGATATGTTTCCGCATACGGCTAGGACAGAAGCAGTGGTTAAATTAACCCGGAGAAAACCAGCTTCTAAATAGAAATGACGACTGGAAAGTATTTGAAAATAAGACTTCTAGTTGCAGAGTAAGATTTGCAAGCTCCCTATATTTATGATAAAATAAGTAGAAAATAAAATGAAAAAAGAGGTATGTAAAATGTCACGTAAACCATTTATCGCTGGTAACTGGAAAATGAACAAAAACCCAGAAGAAGCAAAAGCATTTGTTGAAGCTGTAGCATCAAAACTTCCTTCATCTGACCTTGTTGAAGCAGGTATCGCAGCTCCAGCTCTTGATTTGACAACTGTTCTTGCTGCTGCTAAAGGTTCAAACCTTAAAGTTGCTGCTCAAAACTGCTACTTTGAAAATGCTGGTGCTTTCACTGGTGAAACTAGCCCACAAGTTTTGAAAGAAATCGGTACTGACTACGTTGTTATCGGTCACTCAGAACGTCGTGACTACTTCCACGAAACTGATGAAGACATCAATAAAAAAGCTAAAGCAATCTTTGCAAACGGTATGCTTCCAATTATCTGTTGTGGTGAAAGCCTTGAAACATACGAAGCAGGTAAAGCTGCTGAATTCGTAGGTGCTCAAGTTTCAGCTGCTCTTGCAGGATTGACTGCAGAACAAGTAGCTTCAACAGTTATTGCATACGAACCAATCTGGGCTATCGGTACTGGTAAATCAGCTTCACAAGACGACGCACAAAAAATGTGTAAAGTTGTTCGTGACGTTGTAGCAGCTGACTTCGGTCAAGAAGTAGCTGACAAAGTACGTGTTCAATACGGTGGTTCAGTTAAACCTGAAAACGTTGCAGAATACATGGCTTGTCCAGATGTTGACGGAGCTCTTGTTGGTGGTGCATCACTTGATCCAGAAAGCTTCTTGGCATTGCTTGACTTTGTAAAATAAGCCTCAAATATCTGAGACAGACAGACAGTTCCCTCTCTTGAGGTTTTGGCTGCCTGTCTTCTTTTTATTAAAATGGCGTGCGAAAGCACGCTCTTTTCTGCATTTTATACTCAATGAAAATCAAAGAGCAAACTAGGAAGCTAGCCGCAGGCTGTACTTGAGTACGGCAAGGTGAAGCTGACGTGGTTTGAAGAGATTTTCGAAGAGTATTAGAAGAAAAAGAAAGGAGAATTATGCTTTATATTTGGTCTTATCTCAAACGTTATCCCAAATGGCTAGTTTTAGACTTCTTCGGAGCTATTTTCTTTGTCATTGTCAATCTAGGTCTACCAACTGTTCTGGCTCGCATGATTGACCAAGGAATCAACCAAGGCGACAAGGACAAGCTCTATTTTTGGGCCATCATCATGCTGGTTATTATTGTCCTGGGAACATTTGGACGGATTGTGCTATCTTATGCGGCTAGTAAATTGACCACTAATATGGTTAAGGACATGCGAAATGATGTTTATGCTAAATTACAAGAGTATTCTCATCACGAATATGAACAAATCGGTGTATCTTCACTAGTTACTCGTATTACGAGTGATGCCTTTGTCCTCATGCAGTTTGCAGAACAGACGCTTAAGTTGGGTGTCATCACTCCCATGATGATGCTGTCGAGTATTCTCATGATTTTCTTGACGAGTCCCTCACTGGCCTGGATTGTCGCTTTTTCCGTTCCTTTTCTAGCTGTTGTAGTCATTTATGTGGCGGTTAAAACGCGTCCCTTATCTGAAAAGCAACAGAAAACACTGGACAAGATTAACCAGTATGTTCGTGAAAATTTGATGGGTCTACGAGTGATTCGTGCCTTTGCTCGTGAAGACTTCCAAGAAAAACGTTTCGAAGAGAAAAATGCAATCTATGCGGATAATTCGAATCGCTTGTTCAAATTAACTGGTTTGACGGAACCACTTTTTGTGCAAATCATTATTGCCATGATTGTAGCTATCGTTTGGTTTGCTTTGGATCCTCTCAAGCAAGGAAGTTTGCAGATTGGGGATTTGGTAGCCTTCATCGAATATAGTTTCCATGCTCTCTTGTCCTTCCTCTTCTTGTCAAACCTCTTCACAATGTATCCTAGAACAGCTGTATCCAGTGAACGTTTGAAGGAAATCATGGACATGCCCATTTCCATTGATCCAAATGAGGATGGAATTCAAGAAACAGAAACTCATGGATATCTAGAATTTGATAATGTGACCTTTGCCTATCCTGGGGAAACAGAAAGTCCTGTTTTGCATAATATTTCCTTTACTGCTAAACCGGGAGAAACCATTGCATTTATCGGTTCAACTGGGTCAGGTAAGTCTACTCTGGTTCAATTGATTCCTCGATTCTACGATGTTACTCTAGGGAAAATCAAGGTCGATGGTGTTGATGTACGGGATTACCGTCTCAAATCACTCCGTCAAAAGATTGGATTTATTCCACAAAAAGCCTTGCTCTTTACAGGGACTATCGCAGATAATCTCCGTTATGGAAAAGAGGACGCTAGTCATGAGGACTTGCACCAAGCAGCTGATGTAGCCCAAGCCAAAGACTTTATCGAAAGTCGAGAAGAAGGTTTTGCAACCCATCTAGCTGAAGGCGGAAGTAATCTATCTGGTGGTCAGAAACAGCGTTTGTCGATTGCCCGCGCAGTCATCAAGGGTCCAGATATCTATATCTTTGATGATTCCTTCTCAGCCTTGGACTACCGTACAGATGCTATCTTGCGTCGTCGTCTTAAGGAAGTCACCCAAAATGCAACCGTCCTAATCGTTGCGCAACGTGTTGGAACCATCATGGATGCTGACCAGATTATTGTGCTTGATAAAGGCGAAATCGTTGGTCGTGGCCGTCACGAGGAATTGATGGAAACCAATGACATCTATCGAGAAATTGCTGAGTCGCAGTTGAAAAATGCGTCTCTGACAGAAGAATAGGAGGTAAAGGATGAAACAACAATCTAGTCTAGCTCGTCTATGGAGCTATTTAAAAGCCTACCGTTTCTCTGTTTTCTTTGCAGTCTTCTTGAAAATAGTTAGCGTCATTATGAGTGTTATCGAGCCTTTCGTATTGGGACTTGCTATCACTGAGTTAACCAGCAACCTCCTTGCCATGGCAAATGGTGTTGCAGGAGCAGGGATTAATACCAGCTATATCGCAGTGATTCTGGCGATCTATCTCTTGCGTGGCCTTTTTTATGAGTTGGGTTCTTATTACTCAAACTACTTCATGACCAATGCTGTCCAGTCTATGATACAGGATTTGCGAAATGAAATGAGCGAAAAAATCAACCGCATCCCTGTGTCTTACTTTGACAAACACCAATTTGGAGATTTGCTGGGACGTTTTACTAGTGATGTAGAGACCGTATCTAATGCACTCCAACAATCCTTCTTACAGATTGTTAATGCAGTCTTTACCATTATTTTTGTTATGGGAATGGTCCTCTATCTAAATCTTCAGTTGGCTATCATTGTTATCTTGTCGATTCCGATTACTTATTTTGGTGCTAAAACGATTCTGAATCGTTCGCAGCCGTACTTTAAACAGCAAGCAGCTATATTGGGACGTATGAATGGATTTGTACAGGAAAACTTGACAGGTTTTAATGTTTTAAAACTTTTCGGACGTGAAGAAAACTCTCAAGAGAGATTTGAAAAGATTACGGATGAATTGCAACAGGTCGGATTCAAGGCTAGCTTTATTTCAGGATTTATGATGCCTGCCCTTCATATTGTATCGGATTTAACTTACTTAATTGTAGCTGTTTTAGGTGGATTGCAGGTTATTGCAGGCCGCTTAACCATTGGTAATATGCAGGCTTTCGTTCAGTATGTGTGGCAGGTTAGTCAACCGATCCAAAATATCACTCAATTAGCAGGACAAATGCAAAGTGCTAAGTCTTCGCTTGACCGTGTCTTTGAAGTTTTGGATGAACAGGAAGAAGTTCAAACTGCTAAAGTGAAAGAACTGGCACCATTGACAGGTCAGGTTAGCTTCAAGAATGTTGATTTCCAATATGTGGAAAACAAACCATTGATTCGCAATTTTAACCTAGATGTTGAACCTGGAGAGATGGTAGCTATTGTAGGACCAACTGGAGCCGGTAAAACAACCTTAATTAACCTGCTCATGCGTTTTTATGATGTAACAGCGGGTGCCATTTTAGTCGATGGTCAAGATATTCGAGACTTGTCTCGTCAGGACTACCGTCGTCAGTTTGGGATGGTATTACAAGACGCCTGGCTCTATGAAGGCAGTATCAAGGAAAATCTTCGCTTTGGGAATCTTGAGGCAACAGATGAAGAAATCGTTGAAGCTGCTAAAGCTGCCAATGTTGACCACTTTATCCGCACCCTTCCTGGTGGTTACAACATGGAGATGAACCAAGAGTCAAGTAATATTTCTCTTGGTCAGAAGCAACTTTTGACTATCGCGCGTGCACTCTTGGCTGATCCAAAAATTCTAATCCTTGACGAAGCGACCTCATCAGTCGATACGCGTCTAGAACTCTTGATTCAAAAAGCGATGAAGCGTTTGATGAATGGGAGAACAAGCTTTGTTATCGCCCATCGCCTTTCTACTATTCAGGAAGCGGACAAGATTTTGGTGCTGAAAGATGGACAGATTATCGAACAAGGAAATCATGAAAGTCTCTTAGCTTCAAAAGGTTTCTATTATGACCTTTATCAAAGCCAATTCTCTCGGAAAGATACTGAAAATAACTAAAAAGATATCTGCTCATTTTCTTAAATTATCAGTCTATTACAACTTTTTTAATATGGGTTAATTTTCTTGCTTTTGTCTACTAGGTGTAGTATACTGAGATAGTAATCAATAAATATGGTTGCAAAAATAATATTATGAGGTGAGAAAAATGGTAGAATTGAAAAAAGATGCATTAAAAGACGTAACAACATTATCTAAGACAGCTCCTGAAACGCTAGTAAAAACGAAAGAAGTCTTGAATCAAGCCGTAGCAGACTTGTATGTAGCGCATATCGCTCTTCATCAAGTACACTGGTACATGCGTGGACGTGGTTTTATGGTATGGCATCCTAAGATGGATGAATATATGGATAGCCTTGATGGTTACCTTGATGAAATCAGCGAACGCTTGATCACTCTTGGTGGCAAACCTTACTCTACTTTGACAGAATTCCTTCAACACAGTGAAATCGAAGAAGAAGTTGGAGAATTCCGTAACGTAGAAGAAAGTTTAGAGCGTGTTCTATCTATCTATCGTTACCTCATCACACTCTTCCAAAAAGCATTGGATGTAACTGATGAGGAAGGTGATGATGTAACCAATGATATCTTCGTTGGTGCTAAGGCAGACCTTGAAAAAACTGTCTGGATGCTTGCAGCAGAATTAGGACAAGCACCTGGTTTGTAAGATACTGAATTTTTCTAAAAATCCGTAGAAAGTTTCTACGGATTTTTTCTATTTCGGGGGGCATTCCAAAACAGTCTTTTTTCAAGATTTTTGATAAAATAGAACTATCAATAAAAAGGATGAAAGCATGACAATGAAAATCGTAGCCATCTGGGCCCAAGATGAAAAGGGTGTAATCGGAAAAGAGGATCGCTTACCATGGCATTTGCCAGCAGAGTTAAAACATTTTAAAGAAACAACCTTGAATCATGCCATCTTGATGGGACGTGTCACCTTTGATGGAATGGGACGACGTTTGCTTCCAGGACGTGAGACTCTGATTTTGACGCGTAATGTTGAAGAGTCAATTGAGGGTGCTCTGGTTTTCCAAAATGTTGAGGATGTTTTAGACTGGTACCATAACCAGGATAAAAATCTCTATATCATTGGGGGTAAGCAGATTTTTCAGCTTTTTGAACCTTATCTCGATGAAATTATTGTGACACAAATCCATGCTCAAGTTGAAGGGGATACTTTTTTCCCGGAAGATTTTGACTTGACTGTTTTTGAGACTGTTGCAAGCAAATCTTATACTAGAGATGAGAAAAATGCCTATGATTTTACCATCGAATATAGAAAGAGAAAGGAAGTCTAATGGAGCGTAGTATTTTTGGATTTTTTACAGCTCTTTTGTGTGCTGTCTGTTTTGTAGCTGGAACACACGCTTTTCGTAAAAAGCGCTTTGGACTTGCTACTCTACTTTGGCTTAATGCCTTTACAAACTTGGTGAATAGCATTCATGCTTTTTATATGACCTTATTTTAGAGAGAATGAATAATTAGAACGGAAGGGAATCATGCCTACAAATAGGAAAAATGATATGATGGTTTATTGCTCATTTTGTGGCAAAAGCCAAGAAGAAGTTAAAAAAATAATCGCTGGGAACAACGCTTTTATCTGTAATGAGTGTGTGGAGTTAGCCCAGGAAATCATTCGTGAGGAGTTGGCAGAGGAAGTCCTAGCAGACTTATCTGAAGTACCAAAACCAATCGAACTCTTAAACATCTTGAACCACTATGTGATTGGTCAAGATCGTGCCAAACGTGCCTTGGCAGTAGCTGTATATAACCACTACAAACGCATCAATTTCCATGACACTCGTGAAGAGTCAGAAGATGTGGATTTGCAAAAATCAAATATTTTGATGATTGGCCCAACTGGTTCAGGGAAGACTTTCCTTGCTCAAACACTTGCTAGAAGTTTGAATGTACCTTTTGCCATTGCAGATGCAACAGCTCTTACTGAGGCTGGTTATGTTGGTGAGGACGTGGAAAATATTCTCCTCAAACTCTTGCAGGCAGCTGACTTTAACATCGAACGTGCAGAACGTGGAATAATCTATGTAGATGAGATTGACAAAATTGCCAAGAAGAGCGAGAACGTGTCTATCACACGTGATGTTTCTGGTGAAGGGGTACAACAAGCCCTCCTCAAAATTATCGAAGGAACTGTAGCCAGCGTACCACCACAAGGTGGACGCAAACATCCACAACAAGAAATGATTCAAGTGGATACAAAAAATATCCTCTTTATCGTGGGTGGTGCCTTCGATGGCATCGAAGAGATTGTCAAACAGCGTCTGGGTGAAAAAGTGATTGGTTTCGGACAAAACAACAAGGCTATTGACGAAAATAGTTCTTACATGCAAGAAATCATCGCAGAAGATATTCAAAAATTCGGTATTATTCCTGAGTTGATTGGACGCTTGCCTGTCTTTGCAGCCTTGGAGCAGTTGACTGTAGATGATTTGGTTCGCATCTTGAAGGAACCAAGAAATGCTTTGGTTAAACAATACCAGACCTTGCTTTCTTATGATGATGTGGAGCTTGAATTTGACGACGAAGCTCTCCAAGAAATTGCAAACAAAGCCATCGAACGTAAAACGGGTGCGCGTGGTCTTCGCTCAATTATCGAAGAAACCATGCTAGACGTTATGTTTGAGGTTCCAAGTCAAGAAAATGTGAAAACAGTTCGTATCACAAAAGAAGCGGTTGACGGAACGGCTAAGCCAATTCTAGAGACAGCCTAGAGGTGACTATGGAAATCAATACACACAATGCTGAGATTTTGCTGAGTGCAGCCAACAAGTCCCACTATCCGCAAGATGAACTTCCTGAGATTGCTCTTGCAGGGCGCTCAAATGTTGGGAAATCAAGTTTTATCAATACCATGCTCAATCGTAAAAATCTAGCTCGTACCTCTGGAAAACCAGGAAAAACACAACTACTCAATTTCTTTAACATTGATGATAAGATGCGTTTTGTGGATGTGCCTGGTTATGGTTATGCCCGTGTTTCCAAAAAGGAACGCGAAAAATGGGGACGTATGATTGAGGAGTACTTGACCACTCGAGAAAATCTTCGAGCGGTTGTTAGTCTCGTTGACCTTCGCCATGATCCGACGGCAGATGATGTGCAGATGTACGAATTTCTTAAATATTACGAAATTCCTGTCATCATTGTGGCGACCAAGGCCGACAAGATTCCGCGTGGGAAATGGAACAAGCACGAATCAGCTATTAAAAAGAAATTAAACTTTGATCCAAGTGATGATTTTATCCTCTTTTCATCCGTAACAAAAGCAGGAATGGACCAAGCTTGGAATGCTATTTTAGGTAAATTGTGAGGAATACATATGGCAAAAACAATTCATACAGATAAAGCTCCAAAGGCAATCGGACCTTACGTTCAAGGAAAAATCGTTGGCAACCTTTTGTTCGCTAGCGGTCAAGTTCCACTATCTCCTGAAACTGGAGAAATCATAGGAAAAACAATCCAAGAACAGACTGAACAAGTCTTGAAAAATATTGGAGCTATTTTAGCAGAAGCAGGAACAGATTTTGACCATGTTGTTAAAACAACTTGTTTCTTGAGTGATATGAACGACTTTGTACCTTTTAACGAGGTATACCAAACAGCCTTTAACAAGGAATTTCCAGCTCGTTCAGCTGTGGAAGTAGCTCGTCTTCCTCGCGATGTAAAAGTCGAAATTGAAGTCATCGCAGAGATTGGATAAGCTAGTAGAAGTTTGGTTCTTCCAAACTTCTTTTGATATAAGGAGACTATGATGACAAAGAAACAACTTCACCTGGTGATTGTGACAGGGATGAGTGGTGCAGGAAAAACTGTAGCCATTCAGTCCTTTGAAGATTTAGGATATTTTACCATTGATAATATGCCACCTGCTCTCTTGCCAAAGTTTTTGCAGTTGGTCGAGACCAAGGACGATGACCACAAGTTAGCTCTAGTGGTGGATATGCGTAGTCGTTCTTTCTTCTCAGAGATTCAGGCTGTCTTAGATGAATTGGAAAATCAAGATGATTTGGATTTCAAGATTCTCTTTTTGGATGCAGCAGATAAGGAATTAGTGGCACGTTATAAGGAAACTAGAAGAAGTCACCCTCTTGCAGCAGATGGTCGTATCTTGGACGGGATTAAGCTGGAACGCGAACTCTTGGCGCCTTTGAAAAATATGAGTCAAAACGTGGTAGACACGACAGAGTTAACTCCACGTGAACTTCGAAAGACAATTGCAGAACAGTTTTCAGACCAAGAACAAACGCAATCTTTCCGTATTGAGGTCATGTCCTTTGGATTTAAATATGGAATTCCAATTGATGCCGATTTAGTATTTGATGTTCGTTTCTTGCCAAACCCTTATTATCTGCCAGAACTTCGTAACCAGACAGGTGAAGACCAGGCAGTTTATGACTATGTCATGAATCATAAGGAATCTGAAGATTTTTATCGTCATTTGTTAGCCTTGATTGAACCAATTCTACCAGGTTATAAAAAAGAAGGTAAGTCTGTTTTAACCATTGCAGTGGGTTGTACAGGTGGTCAACACCGAAGCGTTGCTTTTGCCAAGCGATTAGCAAATGATTTATCTAAAAATTGGCCTGTAAATGAAAGTCATCGTGATAAAGATCGAAGAAAGGAAACGGTAAACCGTTCATGAGAAAACCAAAAATTACGGTGATTGGTGGAGGAACCGGAATCCCTGTTATTTTAAATAGTCTACGGGAAAAGGATGTAGACATCGCAGCCATTGTAACCGTTGCTGATGATGGCGGTTCTTCGGGTGAACTTCGTAAAAACATTCAACAGTTAACACCACCAGGTGATTTGCGTAATGTCCTTGTGGCCATGTCAGATATGCCAAAATTCTATGAAAAAGTCTTTCAATACCGTTTTTCTGAGGATGCAGGTGCTTTTGCCGGTCATCCATTAGGAAACATTATCATAGCAGGACTTTCTGAAATGCAGGGTTCAACCTACAATGCCATGCAATTACTGAGTAAATTTTTCCATACGACAGGCAAAATTTTCCCATCAAGTGACCATCCTTTGACACTCCATGCGGTTTTCAAAGATGGATCAGAAGTAGCTGGGGAAAGTCACATCGCTGATCATCCAGGAATGATTGACCATGTCTATGTGACAAACACTCTGGATGATGAAAAGCCACAGGCTAGCCGTCGTGTTGTCAATACCATTCTTGAGAGTGATATGATTGTCTTGGGTCCAGGTTCACTCTTTACATCCATCTTACCAAATATTGTTATTGAAGAAATTGGACAGGCTCTTCTAGAGACTAAGGCAGAGGTTGCCTATGTCTGTAACATCATGACCCAGCGTGGAGAAACGGAGCATTTCTCAGATAGTGATCATGTAGCAGTCTTGCATCGTCATTTGGGACGTCCATTTATCGATACTGTCCTTGTTAATATCGAAAAGGTTCCGAGGGACTATATGGATACCAACCGTTTTGATGAGTATTTGGTGCAGGTTGAGCATGATTTTGAAGGTTTGCGTAAGCAAGTCCCACGTGTCATTTCATCCAACTTTCTACGCTTGGAAAATGGGGGAGCCTTTCACGATGGTGATTTGATCGTAGATGAGCTCATGCGGATCATACAGGTGAGAAAATGAGTTTTACAGTAGCAGTAAAAGAAGAAATTTTAAGTCAGCATCACCTGAGTCGTCATGAATTGTCAGCTATTATCAAGATGTCTGGTAGTATTGGTTTATCGAGCTCTGGTTTGACCTTGTCCGTCATTACAGAAAATGCTAAATTGGCTCGTCATCTCTATGAATCTTTCTTGCACTTTTACGGCATCAAGTCTGAGATTCGTCACCACCAGAGAAGTAATTTACGGAAAAATCGCGTCTATACTGTATTTACGGATGAGCGAGTCCAAGAATTACTGGCAGATTTGCGTTTGGCGGACTCTTTCTTTGGTTTGGAAACAGGGATTGATCCAGATATTTTAGGAGATGAGGAAGCAGGTCGTGCCTATCTCTGTGGTGCATTTTTAGCAAATGGGAGTATTCGGGATCCTGAGTCAGGCAAGTATCAGTTAGAAATAAGTTCTGTTTATCTAGACCACGCCCAAGGGATTGCTTCGCTCTTGCAGCAGTTCTTGCTAGATGCAAAGGTTATCGAACGAAAAAAAGGCGCAGTGACCTATCTTCAGCGAGCTGAAGATATTATGGATTTTCTGATTCTAGTGGGAGCCATGGAGGCGAGAGATACTTTTGAAGGCGTCAAGATTCTTCGAGAAACTCGGAATGATCTCAATCGTGCTAATAATGCAGAGACAGCAAATATCGCTCGTACGGTTTCTGCGAGTATGAAAACTATCAACAATATCAGTAAAATCAAAGATAGAATTGGCTTGGATAATCTTCCAGCAGATTTGCAGGAAGTAGCGCATTTGCGCATTCAACATCCGGACTACTCTATCCAACAATTGGCAGACAGTTTGACAAATCCACTCACAAAAAGTGGTGTCAATCATCGACTGAGAAAGATTAATAAAATTGCAGATGAACTATAGATAGGTACAATAGAAAATGACTAATCTTTATAATAAGTTGAATGAGCGTATATATGAGAATTGCAAGATGTATTATGATGAATACGCTAAGAAGATTGAACTGACTGAGAAACAATCCGGAATTATGGGCGGGTTATATCAATCATTAAATATTGTCGCAAATGAATATCTTGTCAACAACGAAAAAGACAACTCAAAATATAGAGATTTACTCAATAAAATTGAAAAGTTATTAGGAATAGCGTAAAAATACCCTCTTTCTACCATATACAATGAAATCATAAGTATAAAATGCTTGTGATTTTTTTGTTTGAAAGGAGGTTTAAAATTGCCTAGAGATGGAACAAAAAACCTAAAACCAGTTACAGAACGAAGCAAAGATGAAATAAGAGCTATTAGCTCAAAAGGAGGAAAAGCGTCTGGCATAGCTAGAAGAAAAAAACTGATCTAAAAAAGCCTTTGAAACCCTCTTATCTTTGGATGTGACGTATAGTAAAATCAAGAAACAACTTGAAGAAATGGGTATGGCTGGCAACAATGAGGCGTTATTAGCCTTTGCGATCTTTCAGCAAGCTGTAAAAGGCGATTAGAAAGCAACTGAGAACATCATCAAGCTGACCAATACTAAAGATAAATACGATATACAAGAGCAGAAAGATTGCATCAAATCGCTCAAGAACTATAAAACCACGAATCCAAGGATTCGTGGTTTTTTTCTTATAAACTTGTTGAATGTTTTGGTTGTACTTTTTGTTGAGGGTCGATGTAGTTAATGGCATTGTTGACAGCAGTTGGTGCTTCACCAAGACCTGTTGCAATCAAGTCAATCTTACCATCGTAGTAGCAGCAGTCACCGATAGCGTAAATTCCAGCTTGGCTTGATTCTTGCTTGCTATTGACGATAATCTTGTGACGGTTAAGGTCGAGTCCCCAGTTTTTAAGATTACCAACTGATGATTTGAAGCCATAGTTGACAAAGAGGTGGTCGAGTTCAATAGTTTCGGTCTCATCGGATTTGACTTTTGTGATTTCAAGCTTGTCAAGCTTTTTTCCATCTCCAAGAAGTTGACTTGGCACAAATGGTGTTTTGATGCTAACAGATGATTCTTGAAGGGCTTGGACACTATGTTCAAGCGCACGGAAGTTATCTCGACGGTGAACAAGTGTAGTTGGAGCAATCTTTTCAAAAGCTAATGCCCAGTCCACGGCAGAGTCTCCTCCACCCAGGATGGTTACTTTCTTACCAGCATATTGTTGAATGTTAGAAACGTGATAATGGATATTTTCATAACTATCAACACCATCTAATTCAAGTGGACGTGGTTTAAAAGCTCCACCTCCCATAGCGATAATGACAGCTTTACTACTATGAATACCTTTAGTAGTTGTTATCTTAAACACATCATTCTCTTTTTCAATTTCAAGAACAGTTTCATTGAGATGTGCTGGTGTATCAAAACCTTTTAGTTGTTCTAAGAGGCGATTCGTTAGTTCTTCACCAGTGAGATTTGGGAAACCTGGGACATCAAGAATTTGTTTCTCAGGATAAAGGATGGCAGGTTGACCACCTAATTGAGGAAGAGAGTCAATGATTTGTACTTTAGCTTGACGTAAATGTGCATAAAAGGCTGCGAAAAGACCAACTGGGCCACCTCCTATGATGGTGATATCATATAGTTCAGACATGGTTTCTCCTTATTTCATTTTTATCATTTTATTCTATCATATTTTCTACTAATTTAAAATGAGGTAGGGGGGAGAAAATTTCCATTAAAAATGGTATAATGAAGAGAAGCTTTTTTGGAGAGGGGACACAGGATGAATTTTCAGCAATTATCTAATCTTCAATACTGGTCTAGTTTGTTTTCCAGTCCTTGGAGTATTGCGATAAATGTGATTGATATTCTAATCGTCGCTTATATCTTATATCAATTTACAAAATCAATTGCAGGAACCAAGATTATGATTTTGGTTCGAGGCGTTTTAGTTTTTATCTTAGCTCAGATTGTGGCTAATTTTTTGGGCTTGACGACTATTTCCTGGTTGATTAACCAATTGATTACCTATGGAGTTATCGCAGCGGTTGTTATCTTTTCTCCAGAAATTCGGACAGGTTTGGAACGATTAGGTCGAGCTACGGACTTCTTTTCAAATACTCCTATGAGTTCAGAAGAGAAAATGGTCCAGGCTTTTGTAAAATCGGTTGAGTATATGAGCCCGCGAAAGATTGGAGCTTTAGTAGCTGTTCAACGTGTGAGAACCTTACAGGAGTATATCGTTACAGGAATTCCTTTGGATGCTAAGATTTCTGCTGAGTTATTAATTAACATCTTTATCCCTAATACGCCTCTCCATGACGGTGCAGTCATTATCAGTGGAGATCGGATTGCAGTAACTTCTGCCTATTTACCACTGACTGAGAACACTGGTATTTCCAAAGAGTTTGGAACTCGTCACCGTGCAGCCATTGGTTTATCAGAAGTTTCAGATGCCCTTACTTTTGTTGTATCAGAAGAAACTGGGGGTATATCCATCACCTACAATGATGTCTTCAAACATGATCTAAGTTTGGAAGAATTCGAGGAAGAACTACGTCGTATTCTGATCCCTAAGGATTCACAAGAACCAAGCTTAAAAGAACGTTTATTAGGAGGGTGGAATAATGAAAAGAAATAGCCTTTATATCATCTCCTCACTCCTCTTTGCATGTGTCCTATTTATCTATGCAACATCAATCAATTATCAAAACAATACTAATGCGAGACAAACTAAAACTGAAACCTACACCAATACAGTAGTCAATGTACCGATTGATATTCAGTATGATAGTGCGCAGTATTTCATTAGTGGATTTAGCTCAGAAGTAACGGTATTTCTGACTGGTTCAAATCGGGTGACTTTGGCCAGTGAGATGAAAGAGAGCACTCGTAAATTTAAAGTGACTGCGGATTTATCACAAGCTACAGAAGGAACGATTGAAGTTCCCTTAACCATTGAAAATCTTCCAAGTGGTTTGACAGCTGTAGCAACACCACAAAAGATCACAGTCAAGGTTGGTAAGAAAGTTACTCGAGATAATGTACCTGTTGTACCTCAAATTGATTCTAGTCAAATTGATGAGAAGATTATAATCGAACGTGTGACTGTTTCTGATGAAAAAGTTTCAGTAACCAGCGACGCAGATACTTTGTCTAAGATTGATCGCATTGTTGCAGTTTTGCCAACGAGTGAAAAAATAACTGGGAATTATTCAGGGTCAGTACCTTTACAAGCTGTCGACAGGAATGGGACCGTTTTACCAACAGTTATTACTCCTTTTGAGGTTACTATGAAAGTAATAACTAAACCAGTCCGAACAACAAATAGTTCAACGACAACAAGTAATGCTTCAACTGTAGAAAACTCATCAACGACAGCAGCAGAAACGAAGTCAGAATCTTAAATTAAAAAAATACTAGAAAAGGAATGTTAAAATGGGTAAATATTTTGGAACGGATGGAGTCCGCGGAGAAGCAAACGTAGAATTAACGCCAGAATTGGCCTTTAAATTGGGACGTTTCGGAGGATATGTCCTCAGTCAACATGCGACAGAAGCGCCTAAGGTTTTCGTAGGACGTGATACACGTATTTCAGGTCAAATGTTAGAATCAGCTCTCATTGCTGGTCTCCTTTCAGTTGGAATTCACGTTTATAAGCTTGGTGTTCTTGCAACACCAGCAGTAGCATACTTGGTTAAAACGGAGGGAGCAAGTGCAGGTGTCATGATTTCAGCTAGCCACAATCCAGCCCTTGATAACGGAATTAAATTCTTTGGTGGTGATGGCTTTAAACTTGACGATGACAAGGAAGCCGAAATCGAAGCCTTGCTTGATGCGAGTGAAGATACTCTTCCACGTCCAAGCGCTGAAGGTCTAGGTACTGTGGTTGATTATCCAGAAGGTTTGCGCAAGTATGAAGCTTATCTTGTTTCAACTGGAACAGCTCTTGAAGGGATGAAGGTAGCCTTGGATACTGCAAACGGCGCTGCTTCAACAAGTGCTCGACAAATTTTTGCAGACTTGGGCGCTCAAATCACTGTTATCGGAGAAACTCCAGATGGACTCAACATCAACTTGAACGTTGGTTCCACTCATCCAGAAGCCTTGCAAGAACTTGTAAAAGAAAGTAAATCTGCCATTGGTTTAGCCTTTGATGGGGACAGCGATCGTTTGATTGCAGTAGATGAAAACGGTGAGATTGTCGACGGTGATAAGATTATGTATATCATCGGTAAATACCTTTCTGAAAAAGGTCAATTGGCACAAAATACAATTGTAACAACAGTTATGTCCAACCTTGGTTTCCATAAAGCCTTGGATCGTGAAGGCATTAATAAAGCTGTCACTGCTGTTGGAGACCGCTATGTAGTTGAAGAAATGAGAAAATCAGGCTACAATCTCGGTGGAGAGCAGTCAGGTCATGTTATTTTGATGGACTATAACACAACTGGTGATGGTCAACTTTCAGCAGTTCAATTGACTAAGATCATGCAAGAAACAGGTAAGAGCTTATCTCAATTGGCTTCAGAAGTAACAATTTACCCACAAAAATTGGTTAATATCCGTGTGGAAAACACCATGAAAGACAAAGCCATGGAAGTACCAGCTATCAAGGCTATTATCGATAAGATGGAAGAAGAGATGGCAGGTAACGGACGTATTCTCGTTCGCCCAAGTGGAACTGAGCCACTCTTGCGTGTCATGGCTGAAGCACCAACAACTGAAGAAGTAGATTACTATGTGGATACCATTGCTGAAGTTGTGAAAGCAGAAATCGGAATTTAGGAAAGTTAGCAGAAAATAAGAAAATATGTTACAATGTCAAAGTAAATTGTAACCATGGAGAATATGATGAATTTAAAACGTGAACAAGAATTTGTAAGTCAGTATCACTTTGATGCGCGTAATTTTGAATGGGAAAATGAGAACGGAATTCCTGAAACAAAGGTTGATGTGAACTTCCAACTACTTCAACATGACCAAGAAAATCAGGTGACTTCTCTCGTAGTTGTTTTGAGCTTTATGATTGTCTTTGATAAATTTGTTATAAGTGGTACTATTTCTCAAGTAAACCACGTAGAAGGTCGCATCGTAGATCAACCAAGTGACTTCAGTCAAGAAGAAGTTGAGACGCTTGCTCGTCCTTCTTTGGATATGCTAAACCGTTTGACTTACGAAGTGACGGAAATCGCATTAGATTTACCAGGAATTAATTTGGAGTTTTAAAAATGAAATTAGCGGTCATAACAGACTCATCTGCTTTTCTACAAGCGGAAACCTTGCGGAAAGAAGACTTATTTGTGCTAGACATTCCTGTGAATATCGATGGACAGGAGTATGTTGAAGGTGTAAATCTAACCGCTCAAGAATTTTATGAAAAAATGGCTCGTTCATCTGAACTGCCGAAAACAAGTCAGCCAAGTATTGCTAAGTTAGATGAAATTTTGTCATCCTTGAAAGAAAAAGGTTATACTCATGTTTTGGGCCTCTTCCTTTCTTCTGGGATTTCAGGATTTCACCAGAATATCCAGTATATGATGGATGAGTTCGAAGGATTAACAATTGCTTTTCCTGATACTCGTATTACAAGTGCTCCACTAGGTTTTATGGTGGAAAGTGTTTTTCAGTGGGTTGAGCAGGGAGAAGATTTCGAGTCTATCTTAGAAAAGGTAACTGAACAGATTGAACATACTTCTGCCTTTATCATGGTAGATGACCTTGATCATCTGGTTAAAGGTGGTCGTTTATCAAATGGCGCAGCTATTTTAGGGAATCTTCTTAGTATTAAACCAATTCTATATTTCAATGACCAAGGTGTTATCGAAGTTTATGAGAAGGTTCGTACAGAGAAGAAAGCAACAAAACGCCTGGTTGAAATTGTCAAAGAAGCAACAAGTAACGGGAACTACCGAATTGTAGTGATTCATGGGAACGCCCCTCAAAAAGCGGCAGATTTGCGTCAACTTTTGATAGATGGTGGTGTAGCTACAGATATTTCAATTGCAACCTTCGGTAGTGTTATTGGAACTCACCTTGGTGAAGGAAGTATTGCTTTGGGTTATACACCAATCGTCTAGATTGTTCTTACAGGCTTTGTATCTTAGAAATTGAACACGGACTATCTGCCTCTTGAAAAAAGATGCCTGTCTTGCCTTTCATGGAAAGTCAGCGCCATCCCCTATTTTTCATGGTCAGCTAACGTCCTTTGTATCTTAGCAATTGAACACGCCTGGAACCCTGTGTGAAAAAGATAGTTCTTCCAAGGAGTATCGACTCCTTAATCAGAACTCCTATTTTCACTTTGTGTTCTTACAGGCTTTGTATCTTAGACTGGAGTAGAGATGAGTATTCGAGTGATTATCGCAGGTTTTAAGGGGAGAATGGGTCAAGCTGCTTGTCAGATGGTTTTGTCTGATCCTGAATTGGAACTAGTAGCCGTTTTGGATCCTTTTGTGTCTGCATCTGACTGGCAGGGGATTCCTGTTTTCAACGATAAAAATGACTTAACAGGCTATGATGCGGATGTTTGGGTGGACTTTACTACCCCAGCTGTTGCCTATGAGAATACACGCTTTGCTCTTGAAAATGGCTTTGCGCCAGTAGTTGGAACAACAGGCTTTACTAGTCAAGAAATCGAAGAATTAAAAGATTTTTCTCGTTCTAAAAACTTGGGTGGCTTGATTGCTCCTAACTTTGCTTTGGGTGCTGTCTTACTCATGCAATTTGCCGCACAAGCAGCTAAATACTTTCCAAATGTGGAGATTATTGAGCTTCACCATGACAAGAAAAAAGATGCACCGAGTGGTACAGCTATTAAAACAGCTGAGTTGATGGCACAAGTTCGTGAGTCTATTCAACAAGGGGCACCTGATGAGGAAGAACTCATTGCTGGTGCGCGTGGTGCTAACTTTGATGGCATGCGTATACATTCGGTTCGCTTACCAGGATTGGTAGCCCATCAGGAAGTCATTTTTGGAAATCAGGGAGAAGGATTGACCCTGCGTCATGACTCCTATGATCGTAGCTCCTTCATGACAGGAGTGAATTTGGGAATCAAAGAAGTTGTCAAGCGTCATGAGCTTGTCTATGGATTAGAACACTTATTATGAGATTAACAAAAATGCCTTCTGAATTTCAGAAGGCTTTACCAGTATTAGAAAAAATTAAAGAAGCAGGATTTGAAGCTTATTTTGTGGGGGGATCTGTTAGGGATGCTCTACTCAATCGTCCCATCCATGACGTGGATATTGCGACTTCTTCTTATCCTGAAGAGACTAAGCAGATTTTCCCCCGTACAGCCGATATCGGTATTGAGCATGGAACTGTCTTAGTTTTAGATGGAGATGAGGAGTACGAAGTAACCACTTTTCGGACAGAAGATGTCTATGTAGACTATCGAAGACCAAGCGCAGTTTCTTTTGTGCGTTCGTTGGAAGAAGACCTCAAGCGTCGTGATTTTACAGTCAATGCCTTTGCCTTGGATGAGACAGGGGAAATCGTTGATTTATTTGACGGGCTCAAAGATTTAGAAAATCAGGTCCTACGTGCAGTTGGAATTGCTAGTGAACGTTTTAATGAAGATGCTTTACGCATCATGCGTGGTTTTCGCTTCCAAGCTAGTCTTGGTTTTGAACTCGAGCAAGAAACGTTTGAAGCGATGAAGGCCTTAACGCCACTCTTGGAGAAAATCTCTGTGGAGCGCACCTTTGTCGAGTTTGATAAGCTTTTACTGGCTCCCTATTGGCGAGTAGGTTTATCATCTATGATTGAGAGTCAAGCTTATGATTATCTTCCCGATATGGTAGGCAGTCAGGAGAAACTTCAATCTTTGTCTGATTTAGAAGAAGATTTTACTTTTGAATCTTCTGAACAAGCGTGGGCAGCACTTTTATGGGTTTTAGAAGTAGAAAATGCTCAACAATTTTTAAAACATTGGAAGACCTCACGCCAATTTTCCAAGCAGGTGCAGGATTTGCTGTCTATTTTGGTTCTCCGAGAAGAAGGGGAGCTCGGCAAGCGTGATTGTTACCGTTTTGATTTGGACTTACTTCTACAGGCTGAAAATCTTCGCAAAGCTCAAGGGAAGAAAGTCAATCCGCAAGCAATCACAGAAACCTACGAGAGTTTGACCATTCACGATAAGAAAGAGATGCAAATCAATGGAGGTATTCTCATCAAAGAGTACGGCTACCAGCCAGGTCCTGAATTGGGAGATGCTTTAGAGGAAATTGAGTACGCTATTGTGGATGGTAATCTAGATAATGAAGTGGAAGCCATTCATGCATACTTAAGGGAGAGAAAATGAGTGATTTTATCGTTGAAAAACTAAGCAAATCCGTTGGTGACAAGACCGTCTTTAAGGATATTTCCTTTATCATTCATGACTTGGACAGAATCGGTCTTATCGGTGTCAACGGTACAGGAAAGACTACTCTTTTGGATGTTCTTTCGGGAGTTTCAGGATTTGATGGCGATGTTAGTCCTTTTTCAGCAAAGAGTGATTACAAGATTGGCTACCTGACTCAGGATCCGGATTTTGATGATAGCAAGACTGTCTTGGATACTGTCCTATCCAGTGATCTCAAAGAAATTAAACTGATTCGTGAGTATGAACTCCTTATGCTCAACTATAGTGAGGACAAGCAGGCGCGTCTAGAACGGGTCATGGCGGAGATGGATTCTCTTCAGGCTTGGGAAATTGAAAGCCAGGTCAAGACCGTTTTAAGTAAACTTGGCATTCAAGACTTATCAACTCCTGTTGGAGCCTTGTCGGGTGGTCTCCGTAGACGGGTTCAATTGGCGCAAGTGCTTTTAGGAAACCATGATCTTTTGTTACTAGATGAGCCAACCAACCATTTGGACATTGCGACCATTGAGTGGTTAACCCTCTTTTTGAAAAATTCCAAGAAAACAGTTCTTTTTATCACCCACGACCGCTATTTCTTAGATGCTCTTTCTACGCGAATCTTTGAGTTGGACCGAGCAGGTTTGACAGAATATCAAGGAAATTACCAAGATTATGTTCGTCTCAAGGCAGAACAGGATGAACGCGATGCAGCTCTTCTTCACAAAAAGGAACAACTTTATAAGCAGGAATTGGCCTGGATGAGACGACAACCGCAAGCTCGTGCAACCAAGCAACAGGCTCGTATCAATCGTTTCCACGACTTGAAAAAGGAAGTTTCAGATACTAGTGTTGAAACAGATTTGACCATGAATTTTGAAACCAGTCGTATCGGTAAAAAGGTCATCGAGTTTAAGGATGTTTCCTTTGCCTATGACAAAGAACCGATATTGCAACATTTTAATCTTTTGGTGCAAGCCAAAGACCGTATCGGAATCGTTGGGGATAATGGTGTAGGAAAGTCAACCCTTCTTAACCTTATTGCCGGCAGTCTTGAACCAACTGATGGACAAGTGATCATCGGCGAAACGGTTCGTATCGCCTATTTCTCTCAACAAATCGAAGGATTGGATGAAAGTAAGCGAGTTATCAATTACCTGCAGGAAGTGGCAGAAGAGGTGAAGACTAGTGGTGGCTCTACAACTTCTATCGCTGAGTTGCTAGAGCAGTTCCTTTTCCCACGTTCAACGCACGGCACCTTGATTGAGAAGCTGTCAGGCGGAGAGAAGAAACGTCTTTATCTCCTCAAACTTCTCCTAGAAAAGCCCAATGTACTCTTATTAGACGAACCGACAAATGACTTAGACATTGCGACTTTGACAGTCTTGGAGAATTTCTTGCAAGGATTTGCAGGCCCAGTCTTGACAGTTAGCCACGACCGTTACTTCCTTGATAAGGTAGCAACCAAGATTCTTGCTTTTGAGAATGGAACCATTCGTCCTTTCTTTGGTCATTACACGGACTATCTGGATGAAAAGGCCTTTGAAGCAGAAGCAGTAACAGCAAGTCAAAAAGTTGAGAAGGAAAAAGTCGTTAAAGTTCGTGAAGAAAAGAAACGGATGACCTACCAAGAAAAGCAGGAGTGGGCAAGCATTGAAGGCGATATAGAATCTTTGGAAAACCGTATCTCTGCCATCGAAGAAGAAATGCAGGCAAATGGCTCTGATTTTGGAAAACTAGCGATTCTTCAAAAAGAGCTAGATGAGAAGAATGAAGCCTTACTTGAAAAATATGAACGCTATGAATATTTAAGTGAGTTAGTATAATGGAAGAAACAATTATTAAATGGAGTAGTAAGAAAATCGTTTTGAGCCTTGTTCTTTACCTACTAGAATTGGCTCTTCTACTTTGGATTTTTTCGTTTTTGCTGAGCTATCCTGAAGAAGCACCTGCGGGATTGGTGGCTTTCATTCTCTTTATTGGTTTCTTCATCATCATCGTTGGCTTCATTTTGTATCAACGTTTGCGACTACTTTTTTCTGATAAAGAGTATTTGAAATGTACGGCTCAAGGATTTTCCTATAAACCATATCCAAAGAAAGACTGGCAGTTTTATTCCTGGGGACAGGTAAAAAAGTTTGCTCTCACGAGAATTAAGGGTAGTAGAAATGCAAGGGATTTTTATATGATTGAGGTTCAGTTTTATGACAAGGAACTTTTAAAATCCAATTTTTTCTGGAATCATCTTCGAAGTAGATTTACAAGTTCAAAACATTCTAACGTTTTGAAAATCCCAATCTATTTGCTGGATGTTGGCTTGCCAAAGAGAGTATTTGAAACCATGTCTTACTTTGAGCGAGAGTGGCGTATTGAACAAAATCGTCAACGAAATCAAACCTCTAAAAGCAACAAGAGGTAAGAACTTCATGAAGTGAATGATTGTAACAACTGAATAAGAAAATGAGAAGTCTTGTACCAAGTGTCAAGGCTTCTTTCTATTTTGCTTTTCTAGGAATTATGGTATAATAGGGAGTAAAAACTTTAAAAGAAAGAAACGCTATGAACTTAAAAGATTACATTGCAAGTATTGAAAATTATCCACAAGAAGGAATTACTTTCCGTGATATTAGCCCATTGATGGCAGATGGAAATGCCTACAGTTATGCTGTTCGTGAAATTGTTCAATACGCTACTAACAAAAAGATCGATATGATCGTCGGTCCTGAAGCGCGTGGATTTATCGTGGGATGTCCAGTTGCTTTTGAGTTGGGAATTGGTTTTGCGCCTGTTCGCAAACCTGGAAAGTTGCCACGCGAAGTCATTTCAGCGGACTACGAAAAAGAATATGGGGTTGATACTTTGACCATGCACGCAGATGCTATCAAACCAGGTCAACGTGTTCTAATTGTAGACGATCTCTTGGCAACAGGTGGTACTGTTAAAGCAACCATCGAAATGATTGAAAAACTAGGTGGTATTGTAGCCGGTTGTGCCTTCTTGATTGAACTTGATGAACTTAAAGGTCGTGAAGCAATCGGAGATTACGATTATAAAGTTTTGATGCATTATTAATGAAAAACAGTCCCTAGGGCTGTTTTCTCTTCATCGGATATAAAAATAGGCTATATCTAGTTAGAGAAAAACTATAATTGAAAACTATATCTTCTTACAGTATAATAAAGGGAAGAAGTGTCATCAGCTGGATTATTCCATTTGATGACAGTCAGGTTACTTGAGTCCAGTATGATACAGTTAGGAGATTTCCATGCCGATTCGAATTGATAAAAAATTACCAGCAGTTGAGATTTTACAAACAGAAAATATTTTCGTCATGGATGATCAACGGGCGGCTCATCAGGATATCCGACCCTTGAAAATTCTTATTTTAAATCTAATGCCGCAAAAAATTGTAACAGAGACTCAACTCTTAAGACATTTGGCCAATACTCCTCTGCAATTAGATATTGATTTCTTATATATGGAAAGTCATCAATCAAAAACAACTCGCTCAGAGCATATGGAGACTTTTTATAAGACCTTCTCGGAAGTCAAAGACGATTATTTCGATGGGTTGATTATCACAGGGGCTCCAGTTGAGCATCTACCCTTTGAAGATGTTGACTACTGGCAGGAATTTACCCGAGTTATCGATTGGTCTAAGACTCATGTCTTTTCAACCCTGCATATTTGTTGGGGTGCACAGGCAGGTCTATACTATCGCTATGGCGTAGATAAATACCAGATGGACCAGAAGCTTTCTGGGATTTATCCTCAAGATGTTTTGAAAGAAGGTCATCTCCTATTGAGAGGTTTTGATGATTTATATGTATCCCCTCATTCTCGCCATACAGAAGTCCACAAAGAAGATATCCTGAATAAAACAAATCTAGAGATTTTAGCATCAGGAAAAGAGGTGGGAATCTCTATCCTTGCGAGTCGAGATTTGAGAGAAGTATATAGCTTTGGGCATTTAGAGTATGATCGCGATACGCTTGCAAAGGAATATTTTAGAGATCTAGATGCTGGTTTAGATCCACATATACCAGAAAATTATTTCAAAAATGATGACATTCATGAGCTTCCTTGTATGCGGTGGAGTTCATCTGCAGCTCTCTTCTTTAGTAACTGGGTAAATTATGCAGTTTACCAAGAAACACCGTTTGAGTGGAAGAGTGCGGAAGATGATGTGTCCCATTTTGGATATTTATAAGAGGAATTATGACATATTTAGATGCTTTCAAATCAGGAAACTTAGTGTTACCGAGTGACCTGCTCTTACATTACAATCAACTGTTCTCGTCAAGCGATGATTTCTTGGTTTGGCAATTCTTTTACCTACAGAATACAACGGCTTTAGGTGAATTGTCTCCAAGTCAGATTGCTGAAAAAATCGGCAAAAATGTCACTGAAGTCAATCAGGCTATTTCACGATTGACTGAGAAAGGGTTGCTTCAATACCGAACCATAGAACTTAATGGCGAAATAGAAGTAATCTTCGATGCAACTCTTGCCTTGGAGCGCCTAGACCAACTTTTTGAAAAACAAGCTCCAAACCAGGTGCAATCTGCTCCAAATGATTTAAAGAGCTTGGTAGATACTTTCCAACAGGAGCTAGGTCGTCTATTGAGCCCATTTGAAATTGAAGACTTGGAAAAGAGTTTGAAAGAAGACGGAACTAGTGCGGATTTGATAAAAGAAGCCTTACGAGAAGCTGTTTTGAATGGTAAACCAAATTGGAAATATATCCAAGCTATCCTACGAAACTGGCGTCATGAAGGGATTAGGAGTGTAGCCCAGGTAGAAGCGAAACGTCAAGAGAGAGAGGCAACAAACCCTCAAAATGTTCAGGTTTCATCTGATTTTAAAAATGCCATGGATCTATGGAAAGACTAATATTTAGTAATAAAAAAACTTGCCTATGGCAAGTTTTTTTGTGTTCTTAATAAGTAAGTCCCCAAACACTTACAGAACGTTCAGAAACTGGGAAATCTCCGTATCCATCCGAATTGATAGTTACTTGATCAGAATGATTAGCAAGTAAATCAACAAAAGTATGACCAGCCCATTCTGGACCTACAAACATGGTTTTGTAATTCTCTTGAGCGTTTGAGATAAGAATGGCAAGAGGCGATTGGTTGTCAGCTCCAGAACGAACCCAACCGATACAATTAGGGTCATCAAAGTAGTCCGTCTGCTCTCCATAAGCTAAATCTTTTCGGATAGCTAAGAGACAGTCAAGAACTTCTTTAAAATCTTGCTGAGCATATTGACCAGAGATACCGTAGTAGTCTCCGTAAAAGACACAAGGGAGACCCTGCTCGCGCAAAAGAATAACAGCATAGGCTGCTGGTTTAAACCATTCTTCTACAGTAGATTCTAAAGCTTGTCCTCGTTGAGTATCATGGTTTTCGACAAAGGTTACAGCCTTATCTGGTTTGATTTGAACTAGACTATCATTAAAGATGGTACGCAAATCGTAGTCTGCACCAGCTTGGCTTGCTTCAAAGAGATTCATATGGAGGCGTACATCGACAAGGTCAAAGCGCTCTTCAATCTTTTCGAGATAGTCAAGGTTGGCGTCCTTGTCTGGATTCCAGAATTCTCCAAAGACATAGAAGTCTTGTCCATATTTCTCTTTGATGTCACGAATGAAATTACGCATAAAGAAGGAGTCGATATGCTTGACAGCATCTAAGCGAAAACCAGCTACGCCAGTCGTTTCCATGAACCAATCAGCCCAATCATAGATATTTTGTATGACTTCTGGATGCTTAAAATCTAAGTCCGCATACATGAGGTAGTCATAGTTACCATTTTCGTTATCGACTAATTCCTCGTGGGCCCAGCCCTTATTATCTCCCTGGATAAGGTAAATACCAGACTTCCGTCTTTTGGCATCATAGTCAGTTCCAGTGAAATGGTACCAGTGCCAGTGGAAATCATTGTAGGTGTTTTGTCTTCCATCAAAAGTAAAGTTTGTCCAACCATTGATGGTAAAAGGTTCTCCAAGTTCAATTGTGCGATCTTCTGGGTCGACTTCAATAACCTGGAAGGATTCTAAACGGTCTGCAGCTGCCTTGTGGTTTAAGACGACGTCAGCCATAGGTTGAATCCCATGTGATTTAAGTGTTTGAATGGCTTGAAGATAGTCTTCTTTGAAACCGTACTTGGTACGCACAGTTCCTTTTTGGTCAAATTCACCGAGGTCAAAAAGGTCATAGACACCATAACCGACATCTTTTTCGTTGGTAGCTTTAAAGGCAGGTGGCATCCAGACGTGGCTAATTCCTAGATTTGCAAGATGCTCAGCATCATCGGTAAGTCGCGTCCAGTGTTGTCCATCGTGGGGAAAGTACCACTCAAAATATTGCATTAGGGTTTGATTTTTCATAGAAAGTCCTCATACTTAACAATTTGACAATCATTTTACCACAAAGCCAAGGAATACGCAAACGTTTGCGCTAGAAAATATACTCTAGCTCTTTTATGTCCATTTTTTACAAAAGCTTTTATAGAAGAGAGATGCTGTCTGATGAAAAAGAGTGGAAAATAGCTTCAATTTCTATGGAATCAATGGAGAAATTACTTTCTATTTTGTGAATTTTCAACAAATTTGATATAATTGTATCTATGAATAAAGTATTCGTCAGTCGGCGTGTCGAAAAAAAGCTGAATAAGGGTCAGATGGTTTTGGAAGAGATTGATTTTCCAGAGCTATCTGAAACTGATCAAGAAGTTGAGCTTTTTAATCAAAGTAAACAGTTTTTAGGGAAGGCTTATTTATCCCATCAAAATAAGGGAATTGGATGGTTTGTATCTAACCAGAAAGTTTCTTTTGACCGATCCTTTTTTGAAAGTTTGTTTAAAAAAGCCAAACAAAGACGCGCTAACTACTATCAAGATGAGTTGACAACTGCCTTTCGTTTGTTTAATCAAGAAGGCGATGGATTTGGTGGCATGACACTGGATCTTTATGGAGATTATGTTGTTTTTTCTTGGTATAACTCCTATATCTATAGCCTTCGTCAAGAAATTATAGCCGCCTTTGCTCAGGTATTCCCGGAAGTCTTAGGTGCCTATGAAAAGATTCGCTTTAAAGGTCTAGACTATGAGTCTGCCCATATCTATGGTCAAGAAGCAGCTGAATATTTCACTGTTCTCGAGAATGGAGTCTTGTACCAAGTCTTTATGAATGACGGCCTTATGACAGGAATTTTCTTGGATCAGCATGAAGTTCGTGGGAGTTTGGTTGATGGTCTGGCTATGGGAAAATCCTTACTCAATATGTTTTCCTACACAGCGGCCTTCTCAGTCGCTGCAGCTATGGGAGGAGCTAGTGAAACAACCTCTGTAGACCTAGCCAAACGTTCAAGAGAACTATCAGAAGCTCATTTTCATGCCAATGGTTTGAGTCTAGACAATCATCGACTGCTTGTCATGGATGTCTTTGAATATTTTAAATATGCTAAAAGAAAAGGTTTAAGCTATGACGTGATTGTTCTGGATCCGCCTAGCTTTGCCCGAAATAAAAAACAAACATTCTCTGTAGCTAAGGATTATCATAAGTTGATTTCCCAAAGCCTAGAGATTTTAAACCCAGGTGGAATCATTATTGCTAGTACCAATGCGGCTAATGTTTCCCGTCAAAAATTCACAGAACAAATCGACAAAGGATTTGCAGGTAGAAAGTATCAGGTCCTTCATAAATATGGACTTCCAGCAGACTTTGTCTACAATGAAAAAGATGAAAGTAGTAATTACCTCAAAGTGATTACCATGAAGGTTAGTAAATGAAATTAATTGTTTCTGTCATGCCAAGAAGTATAGAAGAGGCTCAGGCTATTGATGTTATGCGGTATCATGATGCAGATATCATTGAGTGGAGAGCAGACTTCTTACCCAAGGAAGCTATCTTGCAGGTAGCGCCAGCTATTTTTGAAAAATTTGCAGGTCGTGAGCTTGTTTTTACTTTACGTACTCGTTCTGAGGGTGGTCAAATTGAGCTCTCTTCAGAAGAGTATGTTCAAATTATCAAGGAAGTGGCCCAGCTTTATCAACCAGATTATATTGATTTTGAGTATTTCAGCTACAAGGATGTTTTTGATCAGATGTTGGACTTTCCAAATCTTGTCTTGAGCTACCATAACTTCCAAGAGACACCTGAAAATCTAATGGAAATATTGTCTGAGTTAACAAGTTTAAATCCTAAAGTTGTGAAAATAGCTGTTATGGCTAATACAGAACAAGATGTGTTGGATCTGATGAACTTTACACGTGGCTTTAAAACACTGAATCCTGAACAAGAATATGTAACGATTTCTATGGGAAAAGTGGGCAAGGTCTCTCGTATTACTTCAGATGTGACTGGTTCTAGTTGGTCTTTTGCAAGTCTAGATGAAGCTAGTGCTCCAGGACAAATTTCACTATCTAGCATGAAAAAAATTAGGGAGCTTCTAAATGAAGATTGATGGCTACACACGTTTAGCAGCTGTAGTCGCAAATCCTATCAAACACTCCATTTCTCCCTTTATTCACAATAGCGCTTTTGAGGCAACCAATACCAATGGAGTTTATCTTGCTTGGGAAGTAGGGGCAACCGATTTGGCAGAAACAGTTGCCAATATTCGTCGCTATCAGATGTATGGAATCAATCTTTCCATGCCTTACAAGGAACAAGTGATTCCTTATCTGGACCAGTTGAGCGAAGAGGCTTGTTTAATTGGTGCAGTTAATACAGTTGTGAATCGAGAAGGAACATTAATTGGATATAATACAGATGGCAAGGGATTCTTTAAGAGCTTGCCTTCTTTTAAAATATCAAGGAAAAAACTGGTTTTGTTAGGAGCAGGCGGTGCAGCCAAGGCAATTTTGGCACAGGCAATCTTGGATGGAGTAAGTCAGATTTCTGTCTTTGTTCGTTCTTCATCCATGGGAAAAACAAGACCTTATTTAGAAAAAATACAGAATGCGACTGAATTTAGAGTAGATTTATTTGCATTAGAGGATATTCAAGAACTTCAAGACAGCATCACTAAAGCCGACCTCTTGGTTAATGCTACTAGTGTGGGCATGGATGGCTCCTCTCAGCCGATCCCGACCAGCATCGTTTTACCAGAGAAGCTCTTGGTAGCAGATGTGATTTATCAACCCTTTGAAACACCGTTTTTAAAATGGGCAAGAAACCAGGGAAATCAATCTATCAATGGCCTTGGCATGCTGCTTTACCAAGCTGCTGAAGCTTTTGAGTTATGGACAGGCAAGGAAATGCCAACAGATCAAATCTGGGAATTATTAAAACAAAAGTACCAATAAAGAAAAAGGAGACCTGCTATGAAAATTAGAATAGACCTTCCACATCATCCTTACGATATTCAGATTGAAAAAGGATGCTTGTCTCAAGCAGGGAAATGGTTGCGCGAACTTTGGCAACCACAAAAAATTGTTATCATAACGGATAACCGTGTGGCTTCACTCTATGCAGAAAAGGTTAAATTGAGTTTGGCGGATGCTGGCTTTCAAGTGGCAGTTTTTGACTTTCTAGAGGGTGAAGGGCGAAAAAATCTAACCACGGTTCAAAAGGCTTATGAATTTCTAGTTAAGCAAGACTTGACTCGTAGTGACGGAATCGTAGCTTTAGGTGGTGGTGTAGTTGGTGATTTAGCTGGATTTGTAGCCTCAACCTATATGCGAGGTATTCACTTTGTTCAAATTCCGACTAGCTTGACAGCTCAAGTTGACTCTTCAATCGGGGGTAAGACAGGAGTGAATACTCCTTTTGCCAAGAATATGGTGGGGACTTTTGCTCAACCGGATGGTGTTTTGATTGACTCAACTGTTCTTGAGACCTTGGGTAATAGAGAGTTAATTGAAGGAATGGGCGAAGTCATCAAGTATGGCCTCATCGAAGATCCTGAGCTTTGGGACCTATTATCTGATATGGATGGTTCTGTCGAAAGCATATTGGAACATTCCGAGAGTTTGATTGAGCATTCTTGTCAGGTTAAGCGCAAGATGGTGGTTGAGGATGAGTTGGATAATGGCATTCGTTTATATCTCAACTTTGGTCACACAATTGGCCATGCCATCGAAGCAACTGCTGGTTATGGAAAAGTCATGCACGGTGAGGCAGTAGCTATGGGAATGGTTCAGGTCTCTAAGGTAGCAGAAGAAAAAGGACTCATGCCAGCTGGAATAACTCAGTCTATCCGAGAGATGTGTCAGAAGTTTGGTCTTCCTGTTGATTATGAAAACTGGGATGTTGACAAGCTCTATCAGGCTTTGACTCATGACAAAAAAGCGCGTGGCAATACCATGAAATTAGTTTTGGTGCCAGAACTTGGTTCAGCGATGATTCACCCAGTTTTTCTCGAAGAAATGAAAGATTACTTAGTAAAATAAGGAGAATGTATGAGATATTTAACAGCAGGAGAGTCACATGGTCCTCGTCTGACAGCAATTATTGAAGGAATTCCAGCAGGACTGCCTTTGACTGCAGAAGATATTAATGAGGATCTCAAACGTCGCCAAGGTGGATACGGACGTGGTGGACGAATGAAGATTGAAAGTGACCAAGTTGTCTTTACTTCTGGTGTTCGCCACGGGAAGACGACAGGGGCTCCCATTACCATGGATGTCATTAACAAAGACCATCAAAAATGGCTAGATATCATGTCTGCCGAGGATATTGAGGACAAACTCAAAAGTAAACGAAAAATCACACATCCTCGTCCAGGTCACGCGGACTTGGTTGGGGGCATCAAATACCGCTTTGATGATTTGCGAAATTCTTTGGAACGTTCATCTGCCCGTGAAACAACTATGCGGGTTGCAGTTGGAGCAGTAGCCAAGCGGCTTTTAGCTGAGCTTGATGTCGAAATTGCTAACCATGTTGTTATCTTCGGTGGTAAGGAAATCAATGTTCCAGAAAACTTAACAGTCTCAGAGATTAAGAAACTGGCTGCCCAGTCTGAAGTTTCTATCGTCAACCAAGAACGTGAGCAGGAGATTAAGGACTATATTGACCAGATTAAGCGAGATGGGGATACCATCGGAGGTGTTGTAGAAACAGTTGTCGGAGGTGTTCCGGTTGGTCTTGGTTCTTATGTCCAATGGGATCGTAAACTAGATGCAAGACTAGCTCAAGCTGTTGTTTCTATCAACGCCTTTAAGGGTGTGGAGTTTGGACTTGGTTTTAAGGCAGGTTCTCTCAAGGGTAGCCAAGTTATGGATGAAATTATCTGGTCTAAAGAAGATGGTTATACACGTCGGACCAATAATCTTGGAGGTTTCGAAGGTGGTATGACTAATGGTCAGCCCATTGTTGTCCGTGGGGTCATGAAACCAATCCCTACCCTCTATAAGCCCTTGATGAGTGTGGATATCGAAACCCACGAGCCTTATAAAGCAACAGTAGAGAGAAGTGATCCTACTGCTCTTCCAGCAGCAGGTGTCGTTATGGAGGCAGTCGTAGCAACAGTTTTGGCTCAAGAAATCCTTGAGAAATTCTCCTCTGATAATCTGGAAGAATTAAAAGAAGCTGTTGCGAAACATCGGGAGTATACAAAGAATTATTAAGGAGTTCTTATGGCAAAAACCATCTATATCGCAGGACTAGGTTTGATTGGTGCTTCCATGGCACTCGGGATCAAGCGGGATCATCCTGATTATGAAATTTTAGGATACAATCGTAGTCAAGCGTCTAGAGATATTGCCTTGGAGAGAGGAATGATTGACCGAGCGACGGATGACTTTGCCAGTTTTGCTCCACTAGCGGATATGATTATTTTGACTCTTCCTATCCAGCAGACTCTTGCCTTTATCAAGGAGTTAGCCAAATTGGACTTGAAAGAAGGCGTCATTATTTCTGATGCTGGTTCAACCAAGTCAGCTATTGTGAATGCAGCAGAGGAGAATTTTGCTGGTAAGCCTGTTCGATTTATCGGTGGGCATCCCATGGCAGGAAGTCACAAGACAGGAGCAGCCTCTGCAGATGTCAATCTTTTTGAGAACGCCTACTATATCTTCACGCCATCTAGTCTGACAACTCCGGATACGCTCGAAGAAATGAGAGACTTGCTGTCAGGTCTTCATGCTCGTTTCATTGAAATCGATGCTGAAGAGCATGACCGAGTGACTTCTCAGATTAGCCATTTTCCGCATATCTTAGCATCAGGTTTGATGGAACAAACTGCCAACTATGCTGAACAGCATGAAATGGCCCGACGTTTTGCAGCAGGTGGTTTTCGTGATATGACTCGAATCGCCGAAAGTGAGCCAGGTATGTGGACTTCTATCCTCTTATCCAATCGAGAGACCATTGTTGAACGCATCGAAGATTTTAAGGAGCGTTTGGATGAAATTGTTCAAGCTATCAGTAAGGGTGATGAAAACCAAATCTGGAATTTTTTCAATCAAGCGCGTGAGCAACGTCAAGCTATGGAAATCCATAAACGCGGAGGAGTAGATAGCTCATTTGACCTTTATGTAGATGTTCCCGATGAAGAAGATGTGATTTTACGCATCTTGGAATTGCTACGTGGAACTTCTTTGGTCAATATCCATATCAACGAGGAAAACCGTGAAGATGTTCATGGGATTCTGCGGATTTCCTTTAAAACTGCTCAGGATTTGGAACGAGCTGAGCGCTTAATTACAGAAAATACGGACTACACAGTCGTTATTAAATAAGGAGGACAATTATGTCAAATATTTATGATAGTGCAAATGCACTCAGTCGCGGGCTACGTGAGTTGCCTGAATACAAGGCCGTTAAGGAAGCTAGAGATGCTATCCAAGCAGATGTAGAAGCTAGCAAGATTTTTGCGGATTACATTGCCTTTCAGCATGAAATCCAAGTCATGGCGCAAACTGGTCAAATTCCAGATGCT
Source organism: Streptococcus sp. Marseille-Q6470 (assembly GCF_946902905.1). Classification (NCBI taxonomy): domain Bacteria; kingdom Bacillati; phylum Bacillota; class Bacilli; order Lactobacillales; family Streptococcaceae; genus Streptococcus; species Streptococcus sp. Marseille-Q6470. The sequence continues at coordinate 755,435 of NZ_OX336385.1, read as the reverse complement.
TCTTTCCAAGGAAAAATGGAAAACTTTGGCAAGCAGATTCAAGGTAACTCTCTCTTGTCAGAATTCTTTGCTAAACAGCAACAACTTTCTATCTACCTTTCTGATATTGAAAAAATTGTCTTTGAACCAATATCAGAACTTTTAAAATAAGAATTTACCTCATAAAGTCAGGAATTTTTAAGAAATTTCTGACTTTTTATGATAAAATAAGAAAAAGTATTGTCAGTATGAGGGCTAGTATGAAGTTAAAAACAGACGTTAACCATTTGAATGGTAGTATTCGCGTACCTGGGGATAAGTCTATCAGTCATCGCTCAATTATTTTTGGAAGCTTAGCTGAGGGAGAAACCAAGGTTTATGATATCTTGCGTGGTGAAGATGTTCTCTCAACCATGCAGGTATTTCGTGACCTCGGCGTAGAGATTGAGGACAAAGACGGTGTCGTTACCATTCAAGGTGTTGGGATGGATGGATTGAAAGCACCTCAGAACGCTCTGGATATGGGGAATTCTGGAACCTCTATTCGTCTGATTTCAGGTGTCCTTGCTGGTGCAGACTTTGAAGTGGAGATGTTTGGAGATGATAGTCTTTCTAAACGCCCCATGGATCGTGTGACCCTTCCTTTGAAAAAAATGGGAGTGACCATTTCTGGTCAAACAGATCGAGACTTGCCACCGTTGCACTTAAAAGGTACAAAAAATTTAACACCTATTCATTACGAATTGCCAATCGCTTCTGCCCAAGTCAAGTCAGCCTTGATTTTTGCAGCTTTGCAGGCTCAAGGCCAGTCACTCATTGTCGAGAAGGAGTGCACTCGTAATCACACAGAAGATATGCTGCGTCAATTTGGTGGAGACTTGAGTGTCGATGGGAAGAAAATCACTGTCCAGGGGCCACAGAAACTAAGTGGACAAAAGGTCGTGGTTCCAGGAGATATTTCTAGTGCAGCCTTTTGGTTAGTTGCAGGGTTGATTGTTCCAAATTCTCGTGTGGTGCTTAAGAATGTCGGTATTAATGAAACACGTACAGGTATCATCGATGTTATTCGTGCTATGGGTGGGAAACTAGAACTTACTGATATTGATCCAATTGCTAAGTCAGCAACCTTAACTGTCGAAACTTCAGATTTAAAAGGAACTGAGATTGCTGGAGCCTTGATTCCACGTTTGATTGATGAACTACCTATTATCGCTCTCCTTGCAACCCAAGCTCAAGGGCAAACGGTTATCAAAGATGCAGAAGAACTCAAGGTTAAAGAAACTGACCGCATTCAAGTTGTTGCTGATGCTTTAAATAGCATGGGAGCAGCTATTACTCCTACAGCAGACGGCATGATTATCAAAGGGAAATCTGCTCTCCATGGAGCCAGAGTCAATACCTTTGGAGACCACCGTATCGGCATGATGACAGCCATTGCAGCGCTTTTAGTGGCAGATGGAGAGGTTGAATTGGATCGTGCAGAAGCCATTAATACTAGCTACCCAAGCTTCTTTGATGATTTGGAGACTTTGATTCATGGCTAAGGTTCTATTAGGATTTATGGGGTCAGGGAAAACGACTATTGCTAGAAAGCTGGATCCTGATTTTGTAGACATGGATGCTTTACTAGAAGACCGGCTAGGAATGCCGATTGCTCGTTTCTTTGAAGAAAAAGGAGAAGCAGTCTTCCGTCAGATAGAAGAAGAAGTTTTGGCTGACCTACTAAAAACGAACCAAGTCGTTTCTACTGGTGGTGGAGTGGTCATTTCTCAGAAAAATCGTGACTTACTCAAGAAAAATCCAGACAACATCTATCTTAAAGCAGATTTTGAGACCCTTTACCAGCGAATTTCAGCTGATAAGGACAATCAACGCCCCCTATTTCTAAACAATAGTAAGGAAGATTTGGCAGCGATTTTTAATGAAAGACAAATCTGGTATGAGGAAGTGGCTAGTCAGATTGTTGATGTATCAAGATTAAGCCCAGAGGAAATTATAGAGGAACTGAAATGAAAATTGCCTATCTAGGTCCCAAAGGATCTTTTTCGCACCATGTTGTGCAGACGGCTTTTCCACATGAGGAACTAGAGCCTTTTTCAAATATTACGGACGTTATCAAGGCCTATGAACAAGGTTTGGTAGACTATTCAGTAGTGCCAGTTGAAAATTCTATTGAAGGTAGTGTTCATGAGACCCTAGACTATCTTTTCCATCAGGCTCGCATTCAAGCTGTGGCAGAGATTGTTCAGCCAATCCATCAACAGCTGATGGCAGTACCAGGACAGTTTAAAATAGAGAAAATCTTTTCTCATCCGCAGGCATTAGCCCAAGGGAAGAAATTTATCGATGAACATTTTCCAGACGCTCAATTAGAAGTAACGGCAAGTACAGCCTATGCTGCGCGGTACGTTTCCGAACATCCAGATCAACCATTTGCAGCTATTGCTCCAAAAAGCTCTGCTGAAGAATATGGTTTAGAACTGATTGCTCAAGATATTCAGGAAATGGAAGCCAACTTCACTCGCTTTTGGGTTTTGGGGCTTAACTTACCACAAATCCCTTTGAGTCCAGGTTCTGAAAAGATGAGTCTAGCTTTGACCTTGCCGGATAATCTTCCAGGTGCATTATACAAAGCGCTTTCTACCTTTGCTTGGCGCGGAATTGATCTGACGAAGATTGAGAGTCGTCCCCTAAAAACTGCCTTGGGGGAATACTTTTTTATCATTGATGTCGCTTATACTGATAAAGAACTGGTCCATTTTGCTCAAAAAGAACTAGAAACGATTGGTATCCAGTATAAAATACTTGGAGCTTACCCTATCTATACCATACAGGATAAAGGAAAGGAGAAGGAATGACTAGAGAGAATCCTTTGACACACCATGAAAGACTACGTTACGACTATCTATTAAAAAACATCCACTATCTAAATGATAAAGAAAAGCGAGAGTTTGCTTTTTTACAAGCTAAGCTGGATGGTCAACAAGAAGTGCGCTCCGTTGTCCAAGAAGAAGTAGAAAATCAAGAATACACTGAATTGAACACAGGTCTTCCGAGTTATACGAATCGCAGCCGTGCTAGTCGACGTACTAGTCTGCCTCAACCAAAAGCTAAGATTCCTAAGCAGAAGAAACCAAAGAAAAAAAGAGTTTTTCGATTTAAACGGATACTTGCTTGGCTAGGAATGCTGTTGCTTTGCGCAGCATTGGGAATGATTTTTATGTTCCTGAAAGGTTTCCAATCAGCCAATCCTAATAGTTCAAATGGATCAAAAGATGCCAAGGCTGCCCAAGTTGAAGTTTTCAATGGACAGGATACAAGAGACGGTGTCAATATTCTTATTTTAGGAACAGATGGTCGTATTGGACAGAATAGTGCAGAAACACGGACCGATTCTATTATGGTTCTTAATGTAAGTGGCAAAGATAAAAAGCTTAAACTTGTAAGCTTTATGCGTGATAATCTAGTTTACATTGATGGCTATAGCCAAGTCATCAATGGTCAGAAACAAGTTGACCACAAGTTGAATTTGGCTTACGAATTGGGTGAACAAGAAGGAAAACAAGGGGCTGAAATGGTGCGTAAGGTCCTTAAAGATAATTTTGACTTAGATATCAAATACTATGCCCTTGTAGATTTCCAAGCTTTTGCGACTGCCATTGACACGCTTTTCCCTGATGGAGTGACCATTGATGCTCAGTTTTCAACTCTAAATGGAGTTCCAGTTACAGAAGCGACAGTTGGTGATGACTTGCATGCGACAGAAACAGAATCACCAACACAAACTATTAAAGCCGGAACGCAACAAATGAATGGTTCTACTCTTCTCAACTATGCACGTTTCCGTGATGATGATGAAGGGGACTATGGCCGTACTCGTAGACAACAACAAGTCATGACAGCTGTCTTGCAGCAGATTAAGGATCCTACAAAACTATTCACAGGTTCAGAAGCACTTGGTAAAGTATTCGCCATGACATCTACAAACCTTCCTTATACCTTCTTATTGACCAACGGATTATCCGTACTTGAAGGAGGTCAGAACGGTATTGAGAGACTTACAGTACCGGAACTTGGAGACTGGGTAGATGACTATGATGTCTATGGAGGCCAAGCACTCCGAGTGGATCAAAAGGCTTATCAAAACAAGCTAGCCCAAATGGGATTTAGATAATATGTAACAATCGGTCAAAGCTTGAAACATCTAATTTTATAGGTGTTTCCGGCTTTGATTTTTCCATAATTAGATGGATTTTTTGACCATTTTTATGGTATAATGAAATGATGTAATTCTATAGAAGAGGAAGAGAATGAGATGAGTGATTTAAAGGCAATTCAAGCCCGTAGCTTAGAAATGGCTGAATATTTTGTCGCCTTTTGTAAAGAACACGACTTGCTCTGCTATTTATGTGGGGGAGGAGCTATTGGAGCCTTACGAAATAAAGGCTTTATCCCTTGGGATGATGATTTGGACTTCTTTATGCCGCGAAAGGACTATGAAAAACTAGCAGAATTATGGCCTCAATATGCCGATGAGCGTTATTTCTTGTCAAAGAGTCACAAAGACTATGTGGACCGTAACCTCTTTATCACCATTCGAGATAAGGAAACAACTTGCATCAAACCCTATCAGCAGGATTTAGATCTTCCTCATGGCCTGGCTTTAGACGTTCTTCCCTTGGACTATTATCCTAAAAATCCAGTAGAGCGGAAAAAACAAGTTCGCTGGGCTTTGATTTATTCCCTATTTTGTGCACAAACCATCCCAGAAAAACATGGAGCTCTCATGAAGTGGGGTAGCACTATTTTGTTAGGATTGACACCAAAGTCACTTCGCTATCGCATCTGGAAAAAGGCCGAGAAAGAAATGACCAAGTATGGACTTTCTGAAAGTGATGGCATTACAGAATTATGTTCAGGGCCTGGCTACATGAAAAACAAATATCCAATCCAAGCCTTTGAAGACAATATTTTCTTGCCATTTGAAGGAACAGAAATGCCTATTCCTGTTGGTTATGATGCCTATCTTAGCACAGCTTTTGGTGATTACATGACGCCGCCTCCAGCTGATAAGCAAGTCCCTCACCACGATGCAGTCATAGCAGATATGGATAAGAGTTATAGAGAATATATGGGAGAATACAATGCAAGAAAAAATTAGTATCATTGTTCCAGTCTATAATGTGGAAGCTTATTTGGAACGCTGTGTAGAGTCGATTTTAAAGCAGACTTATACCAATTTTGAATTGCTACTTATAAATGATGGTTCAACAGATACTAGTGGTGAACTATGTGATAAGCTAGCACTGAGAGACCAACGAATTCGTGTGATTCATAAAGAAAATGGTGGACTATCTGCAGCTAGAAATACTGGAATTGATCATGCTAGTTCGGATTTGATTGGCTTTATTGATAGTGATGATTATATTGACGAAGATATGTACGAAACACTCTATCGTCATTTGAGAGAGTCGAATGCAGATTTATCAATGTGTGGCCACTACGATGTCTTTCATCAGATTCCTGAAGAACAAGTTTCAGAGATTCAAACTTGGGAACTTTCTTCAGAAGAAGCCATAAAAATGGTCATGGAAGCTAAGGTATTGTCAGTGACAGCTGTTAATAAACTCTATAAAAAAGAGTTGTTTAACCAACTGAGATTTGAAGTTGGAAAAATTGCTGAAGACGCCTTTATTATGATTCGTTTATTGGATCAGTGTCAGAAGGTTGTTGCAACCAATGAGAAGAAGTATTATTATGTTCATCGCGAAAATAGTATTACTACACAAAAGTTCTCATTAAAATTTTTAAATGTGATTGAAGCTTATGAGCAAAATGCTAAAATCGTTTCTGATAAATATCCAAACTTGAAATATCAGGCAGATACACGTATCTGTTGGGCATATTTTTATGTTTTAGATAGATTACTTAAGGATGAGGAATATAAGGACGAGAAGTTGGAAATTGAACTCATTCAATATTTGAAGAAAAACAAGAGATTCATTTTAAATAATTCTTTATTTAACAGTAAAAGAAAGTTATCTTTCATGGCGCTGTTAATTAATAAGAATCTCTATAAAGTAATTCTTAAAAGAGTTTAGGGAGTAGACACGATATGTTAAAATGGCTAAAATCAACGATGGCTCATTTGTTAGGAGACAAAAAAGAGAAGTTTTTACAGCTACCAATCATTAATAAATTGAACAACATAGCTAATAAAAAAATTGATGGCGATCGTCAAAAGCTTTTAAAAGAGAATGCTCATCAAATTTTAAAAGAATTTGAAGAAGTGAACAATCAACTTGGTCATAAAATCTGGATTGAAGCGGGTACATTATTAGGATATGTGAGAGAAGGCGCTATTCTTGCTCATGATATTGATATGGATTTTGCAATGTTAAATCCAGAAGACGCTTCAGAATTAGATAGAATTAATGAGTTTTTAGCTGAAAGAAATTTTGTTTTAAATCGTAAGTTAGTCTATAAAGGTGATGTGAAGGAGATTTCATTCTCATATAACGGATTGAATGTAGATATTATTTTGTTTGAACGGGTGAATGAAAAAGTTATTTCTACTACGATGATTTGGTACGGAATGAATGCCTTAAATAAACCTGTAGATATTGAAGCTTTTTATTATGAACTTCCAATGGAAGAGTTGGAACAAGTAAACTTTATGGATGCAACAGCGTATGTTCCTACAAATCCAGTAGATTATCTAAAAGGTTATTACGGAGAGGATTATCTAATCCCTAACACTAATTATGATTGGAGAAAAAATCCAATCTACGTACCAGTAGATACTGCTGAAGCAAGTGTTGAATTGACTTAAATAATGAAAGAGTGTAAAATGAGTAAAAATAACATTAAAGTGAATGCTCTTGTTTCTAGTGGTACCGATATCGGTTGGATTAGCCTGTGTGAGTCAATCAATTATCTTCTTATATGCAGGGTCTAAATATATTTTAGCTGTTCCAACAATGATTATTTGTTCCATTCGAATTTTGACATGGACGTTAGATACGATTTTTGCTAACCAAATTATCTTTCTTAAGGGACATGAATTAAGTTTGACAAAAATCTATTTTATCGGGAGATTCTTTAATCTGATATTTAACAGTGGGCTGTATTTACTCGGAATTGAAAATCCAGAATTTTATATTTTAACAACTCTGATCGCTAAAATCATTGTTTTAATGTTAGAAGTGAAGTTTATTCGTGATCGCTCGCTATATGATGTGAGAAAAATTATAAATACATTTACTCGATACACTATCGCTTCTCTACCTTTTGTGGCATTTAAATTAGCGGTGGACTATTTCATCCCATTTGAATACCAAATGTCAAAAGTTTTTTAATGAATACAGAATTTGTAGTTGTTAGTTGTGTCGTCTATTATGCGATATTCGCAATTGTTACTGGCGATTTGAAGAAAGTTATCAAACTTTAAGGAGGGAAAGTATACACAGTTATACAAATATATGATGAAAATATTAGACTTTTTCGAACGAAATTATTTTAGATTTGGAATTTCATACTTGCTTATTTTCAGTATTTATCTGATGGCAAGTATTATTGTTCCGTTAAACTTCTTTAATGCAAATAGCTATGTCACTATTTTACTAAGTGTGTCTGGAGTTATTTTTGGACTTTATAATATTCTAGTAAAGAATGCGTTAAAGAATACAAGAGGAATACGTCCTTTAATTCTTCTGTTTGTTGTGATTATCGTATCACTTGTTGTGAATATGAAATATGGCTATGTAGATAATGTAAAGGACTTAATTGTATTCTTCGTCTATTTCTTTTCAATTTATCCTTTTATCAGTTTTATTAAGAAAGAGGAAGCTGATAAAACGTTATTGTGTATCGGTGGAGTAGTTGCAGTAATGTCTACAGGAGCAGTCTTGGCTTCTTTATTACAATTTGTGACTTTTGACGGATATATCATTGAATCATATAAAGGCAATGTCTATAGACAAGGTTTTATCGATTCTCGTTTGTTTGGGGTATTTACGGATCCCAATATTCAATCCGTAGTATCTTTATTAACCATTACTTATCTTGGATATTTACAAAATAAAGTTACAAAGATTTTCAAAATACTATGTTATTTATCTATTTTATTTAACTATACTTATATTGTACTTTCAGGTTCAAGGACTTCCTTAATTATTATTACTGTAATATTTGTTTATATCGCAATTGTGGCTTTCTTTAAGAAAAATAGAAAAAAACAACTATTAAATGTTGCTATATTTGCTGTCATTACAGTTGGAGCTTATCAATGTATATATCATGGTTCGCAAATAATCTTAAAAGAAAATACGTCTGTGATTTCAAAATTAAATCAAGAGCATAAAAATACAGGGAATTATAAAGTGTTAGCAACTCTTGAACGAAATGACACAGATGCAAAGAATATTTCAAATAACCGTTTTTCCATTTGGCAAGATGCAATTAAATTCTCAGCGAAAAGACCAATCTTTGGATATACATCTGGAAACTGGGAAAAAATTGCTAAGGAAATAGAACCAGGCAGTTACATTGTTAAAAAGAGTTATCGCGTTCATAACGGTTATTTAGAGATTTTATTCTATAGTGGGTTTATTGCACTGTTGGCATTCTTCTGGTATGTTGGTAAGCCAATTATTTCAACTATTAAAAATGAATTTAAAACAAATAACGAGAATTTAATCATTGAATTTATTTTAATTGGATTAATTATTCTTGGTGTTACAAATATGTTTATTAGTGCTACTATGTATGGATTCTCAATATTAGGACTAGTATTGCATGTATCGCTTAGTTACCTAAATAATGGATATTTGAAGCAAATTGAACAACAATAATAAAAGACCGACTGGCTTCCCAGTGAAGTGCACCCCAAAAGTTAGACACAAAATCTAACTTTTGGGGTGTTTTTATTATGAAATTAACTTATGAGGACCGAGTTCAAATCAATAAACTCAGAAAGCAGACAATCTTATTCAACACAAATTTTAATCATCCAAACGAATGGGAAAGCGATACACAGATGTTACAAAAATTGCCATTTCGGTAAGCAACCAAAAATTCTATTTATTGCCAGTTTTAGATGGCTTTAATAGTGAAATTATCACTTATAATCTTTCTATGTTACCGAATTTGATACAAGTGAAAGCAAAGCTAGAACAAGTCTTTACAGAGGATTACTACAAAAATACAATTCCCCATAGTGACCAAGTCTGGTAATGCCAGTACAATTCTGATCATCAGTATTTAAAGAATAAGGGGATTCGTCCCTCCATTTCGCATAAGTGGAATAATCCAGACAATGGCATGGTGGAATCCTTCTTAGGCATTTTGCAATCCGAAATGTTTCATGGTTACTAGAAAATGTTTAAGACACTTAAACAAATGAAATAAGCCATTGTAGACTATATTGGTTATTACAACAAGAGAATTAAGGTAAAACTAAAAGGACTCAGTCCTGTGCAATACAGAACTAAATCCTTTGGATAAATTAATTGTCTAACTTTTTGGGGTCAGTACATTCAGCCTTATAGGTGTTTTGTTAACTTCTTTTGATTTTAGCACGAACTAAGTCAAGTGCATAATGAAGTGTTTTATCTTTGATAATAAAGAGTGTGATAGCGTAATAAATGCCACAAGCTGCGATTGTAGAAAGAACCATGCTGATCATATTCATCGTAACTTCATAGCTGTGAACTTGGAAGAGGGTTTTAAAAATATAATAAATTGGGATGAAACCAAGTGACACGATTGTGTAGCGAGCCAAGGTTGTAAAAATCTCTCTCAAATCCAATAGTTTGTGCTTTTGAATAAAACGAATTTCTAGCAGAACTACGATTGATTCAGCTATAATGGTCGTTCCAATGTAGTATTCAGGACTAAAGATATTATTGAAAATGAGTAGTGAGTTTAGGACTACATTGACACCACCACCGATAAAGTAAAAGGCTGTTAATCGGTTTTCGTGGTCATTGATAAAGATGATTTGCTTTCCAAGGATTAATTCGATAGCCCAGATAATGGTTCGAAAGGCAAAGACGCTTGTTACAATTCCTGCTTCTAGATATTTCTCAGAAGAATAGATAACTGTAGCATAGGTACCTAAAACCATGATACCAATACTGGTAGGAATCATGAGGAAGTAAAAGAGGGATGCGCCCTGATTGACCAAATACTTATAAGAATTAAAATCTTTTTTTCCTAAATAGTAACCAAGTCGTGGAATGCTGACATTAATGGCTCCGCTGAGGACATTAGCAATCAGCATTACAATACTTGAGGCAATGGTGTAGTAGGAGATGAAATTCTCATCAGGTCCTTTAGTGATGAACATACGGTCTAGCAAGGTATAGAGCATATTAGCATTTGCTAGGAGTAGCATAGTCATAAGAGGCTTAGAAGATTTGAGAAGTTCGAGGAGTTGAATCTTGACAAAGGAAACCTCTCGTTTAATCCAAAGGAAGCTAAGTAGATAGTTGATAATGGTTGTCGCACTCATGATTGTGGCATAAGGAACAATATCATCAGGTGTCTTAACGAAGGCGAAGATAGCAACCAACATTCCAATACGAATCACTAGTGTTTTATAGAGGATAAAAGAATAATTCTCATAGGCTTCATTCATCCATTCGATATTTAGAAATTGGAAGAGAGCTTGAATTCCAAGGATATAGTAAAGAATTTTTAGATTGACAATACTAGTATCAAAATAAATAAAGAGGAAATAAATAGCGGTTGTTACTACTGAAGTAATGACTGATATATAGAACAACTTAGAAAAGACATAATTAATCTTACTTTTGTCATCTTTTACTTTACTGATTGCTCGAATCCCATAATTATAAATCCCAAAAGCAGCAAGTGGAATGACAAAGCTTGCCCAGGTATTTGCTGTATTAAAGTAACCATAATTTGATTTACTTAGAATTCGCGTTAGATAGGGATTAGTAATCAGGGGAAACACGATGTTTAAAATATTGACCAGCAAGCTAGCCAAAGCGTTAACTTTTATATTTTTCATGAAACTTTCTTTCTTACATTCTAAAATAGATACTAGTATTATATCACATTCCAACGCCATTCTTTTGATAAAATTATCTAAATCTTGTATAATAGATAGAACTGAAAGTATGAGGTTACGAACTATGAAAATGAAACAAATCAGTGATACGACATTAAAGATCACTATGTCTTTAGAAGATTTGATGGATCGTGGAATGGAAATCGCAGACTTTCTCGTTCCACAAGAAAAAACAGAAGAGTTTTTCTATGCCATTCTGGATGAGTTAGAGATGCCAGACAGTTTCTTGGATACAGGTATGCTTAGCTTCCGAGTGACACCGAAGCCTGATAAGGTTGATGTCTTTGTAACCAAGTCTAAGATCGACCAAAACTTGGATTTTGAGGATTTGGCAGACCTTCCTGACATGGATGAACTAGCAAAAATGTCTCCAGATGAATTTTTGAAGACTTTGGAGAAAACCATGGCAGAGAAAACCAAAGAAGATATTGAAGCTATCCAATCTCTAGAGCGGGTTGAAAAAGAGGAAGAAGCGGCGATTGATGAAATTGCTGAGGTAGAAGAAGGAAAAAGAGAACCTTATATCTACTACATCCTACGCTTTGACGACTTAACTAGTTTGGTCTCTTTTGCAAAGACAGTCGATTACCAAATGGAGACTTCAGAACTTTACAAAATGAATGACCAATATTATCTAACAGTTTTGGTAGATGTAGAGGATCATCCAAGTCTTTATCCAGCATGGTTATTGGCACGTATGCGCGAATTTGCGGATGATAGTGATATCAGTCGCTCAGTCCTTCAAGAATATGGACAAGTCATCATCAATCATGATGCTGTTCAAGGACTTCAAAAAGTATAACTATGTTTATAAATGAGGCAGAGAGAATTTCTCTGTCTTTTTCGATTTGAAAAATATAGAATAGTCTATTGGAAGTAGGAGCATGTTCCCAGCTTGATTAAATGATAAAAAAACGATATCATAGAAGGAAGTAAGCGAGGTAAAGTATGGACCAAGGACATTTACAAAAAGAGGTTGAGGAAATCCTAGAAGATGTATTGGCAAAGGCTTCTCTCCCTGAGGGAGCTCTCTTTGTTTTGGGCTTATCTTCTAGCGAGGTGATAGGAGGTCGCATCGGGAAAGACTCCAGCCAAGAAATTGGAGAATTAATTGTTCAAAAAATATTAGAAATTCTGTCAGCGAAAGGAATCCATCTAGCAGTTCAGGGATGCGAACATGTTAATCGGGCCTTGGTAGTTGAACGAGAGGTTGCAATCAAGTACAATCTTGAGATTGTGAGTGTTCTTCCGACACTGCATGCTGGAGGTTCAGGTCAATTGGCAGCCTTTCGCTATATGAAAGACCCAGTTGAAGTTGAATTCATCAAAGCTGATGCAGGACTCGATATTGGAGATACTGCTATAGGGATGCATATCAAGCATGTGCAAGTACCTATTCGTCCAGTTTTGAAATCTATTGGCCAAGCCCACGTAACTGCTCTCGCTAGTCGTCCAAAACTAATCGGAGGGGCGCGTGCTCAATATCCCCAAGATTTTATCAGAAAAATATAGATAAAAAGTTGAAAGCTCTCATCTGCTCAGCAGGTGGGAGTTTTTTGTGTTCCAAAAGATGCCTTATTTTCCAAACAGATTTCAAGTATTTTTAGGGTGATAGGTATATAATAGAGCTATAATACAATATCTATATTCATATGATGAGCGAGAAAGGTGATGAAAATGAAAAAATGGCAAGCAACTATATTGGTCTGCGCTAGTCTGGTTTGTCTATCGGCTTGTAACAATCAGATGGAGAGCCAAGCTGATAAGCAAAACGGAGACAAAAATGAACAAGTTAGTTCTCAAATTGCAAAACAAGGAGAAGCAGTTACAGACTTTTCACTGACGGGAGTTGATGGGAAAACCTATCGCCTATCAGATTATAAAGGCAAAAAGGTCTATCTCAAATTTTGGGCATCTTGGTGCTCTATTTGTCTAGCTAGTTTACCTGATACCGATGAGCTTGCGAAAGAAGCAAGTGATGACTATGTCATCTTGACAGTGGTTTCTCCTGGTCAAAAAGGAGAGCAGTCAGAAGAAGACTTCAAGAAATGGTATCAAGGCTTGGACTATAAAGATTTACCAGTATTGTTAGACCCTTCGGGACAACTTTTAGCGAGTTACGGAGTTCGTTCTTATCCGACTCAGGCCTTTATTGATAAAGAAGGCAAATTGGTGAAGACTCAACCAGGCTTTATGGACAAGGAAACTATTTTAGAGAATTTAAAGACTATGAATTAGAGGCTTATTATGAATGATAAATTAAAAATAATCCTGTCGATTGGAATCATTATCTTCCTTATTTTAGGAGTTTTATTTCTTTGGGAAAAAAGAAGCGCTAGCTACACTGATACCTCTCAAATTGAGAAGGCAGCAGTTAGTCAGGGGAAACATGCTAAGAAAAATACTGAGCCAAGAAAAGATGCTGACCTACATGATATTTATCTAGCGGGAGGTTGTTTCTGGGGTGTCGAAGAGTATTTTTCACGAGTAGCAGGTGTGACAGATGCTGTTTCGGGCTATGCTAATGGTAGAGGAGAAACAACCCAGTATGAATTGATTGGCCAAACCGGGCATGCTGAGACTGTTCATGTGACCTATGATGCCAATCAAATCTCTTTAAAAGAAATCTTGCTTCATTATTTCCGGATTATTAATCCAATCAGTAAGAATAAGCAGGGAAATGATGTGGGGACTCAGTACAGAACAGGAGTCTATTATACAGATGAGAAAGATTTAGAAGTCATCAACCAAGTTTTTGATCAAGTTGCTAAGAAGTACGACGAACCTATAGCGGTTGAAAAAGAAGCCTTAAGAAATTTTATCGTGGCTGAGGACTACCACCAAGACTATCTCCAGAAAAATCCTAATGGATATTGCCATATCAATGTCAATCAAGCAGCCTATCCTGTTATTGATGCAAGTAAATATCCAAAACCGAGTGACGATGAATTGAAAAAACTTCTCTCTCCTGAAGAGTATGCTGTGACTCAAAACGGTCAAACAGAACGTGCCTTTTCAAATCGTTACTGGGATAAATTTGAAGCAGGTATTTATGTGGATGTTGCGACTGGCGAACCCCTCTTTTCTTCGAAAGATAAGTTTGAATCGGGCTGTGGTTGGCCTAGCTTTACCCAGCCTATCAGTCCAGATGTTGCGACCTACAAGGAAGACAAGTCTTATAATATGGTCAGAACAGAAGTCAGAAGTAGAACAGGGGATTCTCACCTAGGACATGTCTTTACAGACGGGCCTAAGGACAAGGGAGGTCTACGCTATTGTATCAATAGTCTATCCATCCGTTTTATTCCTAAGGATCAAATGGAAGAAAAGGGTTATGGTTATTTGTTGGATTATGTCGAGTAAACTTGAGATTTAAATCAATCATAAAAAAGCCAGATCTCCTGTTGGGGTCTGGATTTTATGGTATACTTAGGGTATGCATAGAAAAACAGTGATTGATTTTAGGGCCTTGGGCGAGCGATACACCTTTATCCAACCTATCAAAGAGTTAAAAACCAGAGATTTAGCAGAAGTGACGGACTTATTAGCACAAGTAGAAAACTACCAAGAGAAAGGCTATTATGTGGTAGGTTATGTCAGCTACGAGGCTGCACCTGCTTTTGAGAAAAAGTTAGCAGTACACTCGGGTCGCTTGTTAGGAGAGTATCTCCTCTATTTCACTATTCATGATAGTGTAGAAAAAACCAGCATTCCCCTGGTTTATGAGGACGTATTTTTGCCATCAAACTGGCAGGAAGTAACATCTCCAGAGGCCTATGAAATGGCGATTACGCAAATTCACCATCATTTAAGACAAGGAGATACCTATCAGGTCAATTATACTGTCCAACTCAAGCAGGAGTTGTCTACCAATCCTTTTGCTATCTATAATCGTATGGTGGTGGAGCAGGAAGCGGGATATAATGCTTACGTAGAGCATGATGATATGGCAGTGATTTCCATGAGTCCAGAACTCTTTTTTGAGCAAAATGGTCGTGAGTTGACGACTCGTCCTATGAAGGGGACGACTAAACGTGGTCTGACTGACGATGAAGACTTGAAAGAGGCCACTTGGCTGGAACAGGATCCCAAAAATCGTTCAGAAAACATGATGATAGTAGACCTCTTGCGAAATGATATGAATCGTATTTCTGAGGTTGGTAGTGAGCATGTGGAGCATTTATGCCAAGTAGAGCAGTATTCTACAGTGTGGCAGATGACTTCGACTATCAAGAGTCAGTTACAACCGGATGTTGATCTAGTAGAAATCTTCCGTTCGCTCTTTCCATGTGGCTCCATCACAGGAGCTCCCAAGATAGCGACCATGGAAATTATCAAAAACTTGGAACCGCAAGCTAGAGGAGTTTACTGTGGAACTGTTGGCCTCCTACTTCCCAATGGACGACGGATTTTCAATGTAGCTATTCGAACTATTCAACTGCATGGAGGGCAAGCTATCTATGGTGTCGGAGGTGGCATCACTTGGGATAGTACTTGGGAGTCAGAATACCGTGAAGTCCATCAAAAGGCAGCTGTTCTTTACCGAAAACAACCTCGTTTTCAATTGATTACGACAGGGAAAATCAGCCAGAAAAAATTGCTCTTTGAAAAGCAACATCTAGAAAGATTGAAAAAGGCTAGTCGTTATTTTGCCTTTCCATTTGACCAAGAAGTTTTGAAACAAAAAATAGAGAAGGAGTACCAGTCTTGTGGCGTCCATCAAGATTATCGGATACGAATCAGTCTCAGCAAATCTGGAGAGATTGAAATTGAACGACAAGTATTGACAACGCTTAGCTCTAGTTTTTGTCAGGCCAAGCTTTGTCAGCAAGAAGCTGATTTGGAGCAGGCCTTTACCTACTTTAAGACGACACACCGACCACATTTGACAGTGGGAGAGCAGGAAATCATCTATCACACTGCTGATGGAAAATTGCTTGAAACCTCTATTGGGAATCTGGTCTTAAAAATGAATAGCAAACTCTATACCCCACCTAGTAGTCTTGGCATTTTACCAGGGATTTATCGCCAGCATTTACTTGAAAGCGGGCAGGTAGAAGAGAAGATCTTAACCGTAGAAGATTTGAAACAGGCAGAAGTCATTTATGGCTGTAATGCGGTTAGGGGCTTATATGAGTTGTCAGTAAAGGAGGACTAAATGAAACTAATATTTTTACACGGTTTAGGACAGTCAGCATATAGTTGGAAAGAAGTTCAGGATTTTCTCGCAGATTATCCCTCTGAAGCCCTAGAGTTATTCCCTTCCGGAGTTGCTACCTACCAAGAAGCTAAGGAGCGCATTTATCAGCACTTGTCAGAGGAGACAGAACCTTTTGTCTTAATCGGTTTGTCCTTAGGGGCTGCACTTGCATTGGAGCTTTCAAGTTCTGATATATCAAATCTTCAGGCCTTGGTTTTGTCAGGCTGTCCACTGAAACTAGCGGGTAACATTCCTTTTTATATTCAGTTGCTGATATTTAAATTGCTTCCCAAAAGGATATTTGAGAAACAGGGAGCAGATAAGGCTCTTATGGTTGGAGTTTCTGAGGAATTAAAGACACTTGATTTAAGAGAGATTGCAAGGAATTGTCCCTATCCAAGCTTGTTAATTTGTGGTAGTCAGGATAAGCCTAATCTCAGTTCAATGAAAGCTATTCAAGAACTGATGCAAAATTCCCAGTTCCAGATTATCCCTGACGGCCCTCATATCTTGAATAGGGCAAAACCAAAAGAGTTTGCAGAAATAACTAGAAGTTTTCTTGAATTGCTGAAATAAGTTTGATAAAATAATATCGAGATTAATATTATAATTTTAGGAGGAAATCATGAACAAACGTCATTTATTAAAACTTGGTCTAGCTTCTTTACCTGCTCTAGCTTTGTTTTTACATCCAGTTGTGGCAGATGAAAGTATCCATTTTTCAAGCTGTAAGGAAGCTTGGGAGAATGGTTATGCAGATATTCATAAGGGAGAACAAGGGTATTCTGCTACTTTAGATAAAGATCATGATGGGATTGCCTGTGAATCAAAGAATGCGCCTAAGGGTGTTTTAAAAGAGAAAAAGTCGAGTACATCTCAAGCTAACAACAATGTAGCACCAAATAGTGCAGCACCTGCTCCTAGTGCAGAAGCTGTAAGTGGTTGGGTTCGTCAAAATGGATCTTGGTACTATTTTTCTGCAAATGGGAAACCAGTAACAAATACTTGGCAGGGTGCATACTACCTCAAATCAGATGGAAGAATGGCTGAGAATGAGTGGGTATACGATAACTATTACCAAGCTTGGTATTACCTTAAATCAGATGGTTCCTATGCCCGCAATACATGGCAAGGAAGTTACTATCTCAAATCAGATGGTAAGATGGCTCAGAATGAATGGATTTATGATTCTTACTACAAAGCCTGGTATTACCTAAAATCAGATGGATCTTATGCGCATAATGCTTGGCAAGGTGCATACTACCTCAAGTCAAATGGTAAAATGGCTCAGAGTGAGTGGATCTATGATTCTTCTTACCAAGCCTGGTATTACTTGAAATCAGATGGATCTTATGCTCGCAATGCATGGCAAGGAAATTACTATTTGAAATCGGATGGTAAAATGGCAAAAAATGAGCGAGTGGATGGTGGACGCTACTATGTAGATGCCTCTGGTTTGTGGAAACCATAGAATAGAAAAAAATTTGGAAAATCAATGCAAACCTTTGCACTGATTGACAGATTTTGTTATACTAGCACTGTAAGCATTTTCAATTGAGAATAAGGAGAAAAAGATGAGTCAAAAGATTATTGGGATTGACCTAGGTGGAACTTCTATCAAGTTCGCTATTTTAACGCTGGAAGGAGAAATCCAAGAAAAATGGTCTATCAAGACCAACATTTTGGATGAAGGAAGCCATATCGTAGACGATATGATTGAATCGATCCAACACCGTTTGGACTTACTTGGATTATCTGCTGAAGATTTTCGTGGAATTGGTATGGGTTCACCTGGTGTGGTTGACCGTGAAAAAGGAACTGTTATCGGTGCCTACAACCTCAACTGGAAAACTCTTCAACCAATCAAAGAAAAAATGGAAAAAGCCTTGGGTATTCCATTCTTTATCGACAATGACGCCAACGTAGCTGCTCTTGGTGAGCGTTGGATGGGTGCTGGTGAAAACCAACCTGACGTTGTCTTTATGACACTTGGTACAGGTGTTGGTGGCGGTATCGTGGCAGAAGGTAAATTGCTCCACGGTGTTGCTGGTGCTGCTGGTGAGCTTGGTCACATCACTGTTGACTTTGACCAACCAATCGCATGTACTTGTGGTAAAAAAGGCTGTCTTGAGACAGTAGCTTCTGCAACAGGGATTGTCAACTTGACTCGTCGTTATGCAGATGAATACGAAGGCGATGCAGCCTTGAAACGCTTGATCGACGACGGTGAAGAAGTAACAGCTAAAACTGTCTTTGACTTGGCAAAAGAAGGGGACGATCTTGCCTTGATTGTTTACCGTAACTTCTCACGTTACTTGGGTATTGCATGTGCCAACATTGGTTCTATCCTAAATCCATCAACAATCGTTATCGGTGGTGGAGTATCCGCTGCTGGGGAATTCCTTCTCCAAGGTGTGCAAAAGGTTTATGACGAAAATACCTTCCCGCAAGTTCGTACAACAACGAAATTAGCTCTTGCGACTCTAGGAAATGACGCTGGAGTTATCGGAGCAGCATCACTTGTATTGCAATAAAAAAACAAAAGAAGGAGAAAATCACTATCTCGAAGCGAGTGATTTTCCTCCTTTCTTTTTTTATGCTATACTAGTTAAGAATAAACGTTGAGGAGAGAGTAAATGACAAAAGCAGATAAGATTTTTAAAGAAAATATTGAGCGAATTCTCAATGAAGGAGTCTTTTCAGAACAAGCTCGTCCCAAGTATAAGGATGGAACAGTGGCTAACTCCAAGTACATCACAGGTACTTTTGCGGAGTATGATTTGTCCAAGGGTGAATTTCCCATCACAACCCTACGTCCAATTGCTATCAAATCAGCTATTAAGGAAGTTCTTTGGATTTACCAAGACCAGACAAATAGCCTAGAAGTTCTCAATGACAAGTACAATGTTCACTACTGGAATGACTGGGAAGTAGGAGATACAGGGACAATCGGTGAGCGTTACGGGGCTGTTGTTAAGAAGCATGACATCATTAACAAGATTCTCAAACAGTTGGAAGCTAATCCTTGGAACCGTCGCAATATCATCTCTCTCTGGGATTACCAAGCTTTTGAGGAAACAGACGGCCTTCTTCCATGTGCCTTCCAGACCATGTTTGATGTCCGTCGTGTAGATGGGGACATCTATCTGGATGCAACCTTGACCCAGCGTTCTAACGATATGCTTGTAGCTCATCACATCAATGCCATGCAGTATGTGGCGCTTCAAATGATGATTGCCAAACACTTTGGTTGGAAGGTAGGGAAATTCTTCTACTTTATCAATAACCTTCATATCTATGATAATCAATTTGAACAAGCTCGGGAATTGCTCCGTCGTGAGCCTTCAAATTGCCAACCACGTTTGGTCTTGAATGTACCAGACAAGACCAACTTCTTTGATATTAAAGCAGAAGATTTTGAGTTGGTTGACTATGATCCAGTGAAGCCGCAGTTGAAGTTTGACCTAGCTATTTAATACTCTTCGAAAATCTCTTCAAACCACGTCAGCGTCGCCTTACCGTAGATATATGTAACTGATTTCGTCAGTCATATCTACAACCTCAAAGCAGTGCTTTGAGCAACCTACGGCTAGCTTCCTAGTTTGCTCTTTGATTTTCATTGAGTATAAAAGAATAGAAAAAAAGAAGTTGGAAATTCCAACTTCTTTTTTATTAATTAGCGTGATACGCGACGGCGAGCTGCTTTTTTACGGTTTTCTTCGATGAAAGCTGCTTTTTGTTCTTCTGGTTCAATCACTTTCTTTTTGAATGCGTATACTGCACCTGCAACAGCAGCAACAGTTCCTGCAACACCTGTTACGAGACCTTTAGCAAATCCTTTAGCCATGAGTCTTCCTCCTTTTATTTATAAATCAGACGGAAATAGCTTAAGATATAGCATTTTTCTGCCTGTCTATTTTGTGATATAATAATAGTAACGAAAAAATGGGAATTTTTCAAGGAAAAACGATGAAAAGCAAAATAATTGTGATTGTTGGTCCAACTGCAGTTGGAAAGACTGCTCTCGCTATTGAAGTTGCTCAGCGATTCAATGGCGAAGTAGTTAGTGGAGATAGCCAACAGGTCTACCGAGGACTAGACATTGGAACAGCCAAGGCTAGTCCGGAGGAGCAGGCAACTGTCCCTCATCATTTAATCGATGTTAGAGATGTAACCGAGTCTTACTCGGCTTTTGATTTTGTTTCTGAAGCAAAGGTAGCCATCGAGGATATTCAAAATCGCGGTAAACTTGCTATTATCGCTGGTGGGACAGGACTTTATATCCAGAGTCTGCTAGAGGGCTATCATCTTGGTGGCGAGACACCTCATGAGGATATTTTAGCCTACCGTTCTAGCTTAGAGTCTTTTTCAGATGAGGACTTAGCCCATCTGGTGGATCAAGCAGGCCTTGAAATTCCCCAATTTAATCGTCGTCGTGCCATGCGTGCCTTAGAAATTGCCCATTTTGCTCAAGACTTGGAAAATCAAGAAAGTTTATATGAACCACTGATTATTTGCTTGGATGATGAGCGTAGTCAGCTTTATGAGCGTATCAATCACCGAGTGGACCTGATGTTTGAAGCTGGACTTTTGGAGGAAGCTAAATGGTTGTTTGACCATTATCCAGATGTGCAGGCTGCTAAAGGGATAGGTTATAAGGAACTCTTCCCTTATTTTCGTGGAGAGCAGTCCTTGGAAGAAGCTAGTGACAGCCTAAAACAGGCGACTCGCCGATTTGCCAAGCGCCAGTTGACCTGGTTCCGCAATCGCATGCAGGTGACCTTTTATCAGATAGGAGAATCTGGTGTGAAAGACCGCATTTTAAACCAGATTGAGGAGTTTTTAAATGATTGAAACGGAGAAAAAAGAGGAGCGAGTCCTGCTGATTGGAGTTGAACTCCAGGGCATGGATAATTTTGACCTCTCCATGGAAGAACTGGCTAGTTTAGCAAAGACGGCTGGGGCGGTCGTCGTCGATAGCTACAGACAAAAACGCGAAAAATACGACTCCAAGACCTTTGTTGGCTCTGGTAAGTTGGAAGAAATTGCTCAAATGGTGGACGCAGAAGAAATCACGACAGTTATCGTCAACAACCGTCTGACACCTCGTCAAAATGTCAATTTAGAGGAAGTGTTGGGTGTTAAAGTCATTGACCGTATGCAGTTGATTTTGGATATCTTTGCCATGCGGGCT
Source organism: Streptococcus sp. Marseille-Q6470 (assembly GCF_946902905.1). Classification (NCBI taxonomy): domain Bacteria; kingdom Bacillati; phylum Bacillota; class Bacilli; order Lactobacillales; family Streptococcaceae; genus Streptococcus; species Streptococcus sp. Marseille-Q6470. The sequence continues at coordinate 733,967 of NZ_OX336385.1, read as the reverse complement.
CGAAGCCATGAAGGAAAACTCCAAGTTCATCTAGCCCAGCTCAAGTACCTCTTGCCTCGTTTGGTTGGTCAGGGGATTATGCTTAGTCGTCAGGCAGGGGGGATTGGTTCCCGTGGTCCAGGTGAAAGTCAGCTAGAACTAAATCGTCGGAGCGTTCGCAACCAGATTACAGATATCGAACGCCAACTCAAGGTCGTTGAGAAAAATCGAGCGACAGTTCGAGAAAAACGTCTGGAGTCGAGTACCTTTAAGATTGGTTTGATTGGTTACACCAATGCTGGTAAATCAACCATCATGAACACCTTGACCAGTAAGACCCAGTATGAAGCAGATGAGCTTTTTGCGACTCTTGATGCTACAACTAAAAGCATCCATCTGGGAGGGAATCTACAAGTAACTTTAACCGATACCGTTGGTTTTATTCAAGATTTACCAACTGAGTTGGTGTCCAGTTTCAAGTCTACTTTAGAAGAAAGCAAGCATGTAGATCTCTTGGTCCATGTCATCGATGCTAGCAATCCTTATCACGAGGAGCATGAAAAAACAGTTCTCTCTATCATGAAAGACTTGGACATGGAGGATATTCCTCGCTTAACCCTTTATAATAAAGCGGATTTGGTGGAGGACTTTACGCCTACTCAAACGCCATACGCTCTGATTTCGGCAAAGTCTAAAGATAGTCGAGAACAGTTGCAGACTTTATTGCTAGGTAAAATTAAGGAAATTTTTGAAGCATTTACCCTGCGCGTGCCTTTTTCTAAATCTTACAAGATTCATGATTTAGAAAGTGTTGCGATTCTAGAAGAACGTGACTACCAAGATGATGGTCAAGTCATCACAGGCTACATTTCTGAGAAAAACAAATGGAGATTAGAGGAATTTTATGACTGATATCAAAACATTAGCTCTCAAGTATGGTGGATATACGAGTCTGGACAAGGTCTATCTAGATCAGCTTTTAGCTGGTAGATCTGACCAGGAACAGCTAGCTCTCATCACTCCTCCTCCTAGCGTAGTGAATGCCTACTTTGCAGAACTCTACCAAAAGAAGAGCCCTCAAGCCGCGACAGATTATTTTGCTGAATTGAGTCGGGAGTTGAATCTTTATAATACTGATCCAAGTTTCACTCTAGAAAACAAGCCCTTTATTCGCCTCAATCTATCTGGTAAATCCTTTGGATTTTGCTACGAAAAAGAAGGTCTTGGTCGCATTTTTTCAGAAGCTGAGGAAGTCATTACGGATGAATTACTCTTTGAGATTGCGCAAATTTTCCCTCATCAGCTCGTTTTTGAGGAGTCTGGCAACATCTATATGAAGGCTATCGGAGACGAAGAAGTTGTTAGCGTGGAAAATCTCACAGCCTTGACAGATTTGGAAAATTTGGCAGATGGTCGCAAGCGTCTCAAAGGATACAGCCAAGAGGATTTGCTACAAGAAGCTAAATCTTTCTCTGGCAAGTTTTATTACCGCTCGGAAAACCGCACTGCTATGTTATATTTTGATTAATTAGAAAGTATCGAATGGATATTCAATTTTTAGGAACGGGGGCTGGTCAGCCCTCTAAAGCCCGCAATGTTTCAAGTCTCGCTCTGAAACTCTTGGACGAGATTAACGAAGTTTGGCTTTTTGACTGTGGAGAAGGAACGCAAAATCGCATTCTGGAAACTACAATTCGACCACGTAAGGTCAGCAAAATCTTTATTACCCACTTACATGGAGACCATATCTTTGGTTTGCCAGGATTTCTTTCTAGTCGTGCCTTTCAAGCCAATGAAGAGCAGACAGATTTAGAAATCTATGGTCCCAAAGGCATCAAATCTTTTGTCTTGACCAGTCTACGAGTGTCAGGTTCACGCCTGCCGTATAAGATTCATTTTCATGAGTTTGACCAGGATTCCCTAGGGAAAATCCTTGAAACGGATAAGTTTACCGTTTATGCAGAAGAGTTGGATCACACTATTTTCTGTGTCGGTTATCGTGTCATGCAAAAGGACCTTGAAGGGACCTTGGATGCTGAGAAACTCAAGGCTGCTGGTGTGCCATTTGGACCGCTTTTTGGAAAAATTAAAAACGGTCAGGATGTCGTATTAGAGGACGGCACTGAGATTAAGGCTACTGACTATATTTCAGATCCTCGCCCTGGTAAGATTATCACTATCTTGGGTGACACTCGAAAAACGGATGCCAGTGTACGTCTGGCTGTTAACGCCGATGTCCTTGTCCATGAATCTACTTATGGCAAAGGGGATGAGAAGATTGCCCGCAATCACGGCCACTCAACCAATATGCAGGCTGCGCAGGTCGCAGTAGAAGCAGGAGCCAAACGACTCTTACTCAACCATATCAGCGCCCGTTTTCTTTCAAAAGATATCAGCCAGCTTAAGAAAGATGCTGCTAGTATTTTTGAAAATGTCCATGTGGTTAAAGACCTAGAAGAAGTGGAAATCTAGAAGATTGAGAAAGGAAAAGTATGTCTACTATTCTCATTACCGGAGCTAGCGGTGGTTTGGCTCAAGAAATGGTCAAACTCTTGCAAAATGACCAACTCATCTTGCTTGGTAGAAATAAGGAAACATTAGCTCAACTATACGGAAATTATCCTCAGGCAGAATTGATTGAAATTGATATTACTGACGCTCAAGTCCTAGAAGAACTAGTTGCTGAACTCTATCAGCGTTATGGCAAGATTGATATCTTGATTAACAACGCTGGTTATGGAATGTTTGAAGATTTTGGCAAGATTTCTGATCAAGACATTCATCAAATGTTTGAGGTTAATACCTTTACTCTCATGAATCTGTCTCGTGTGGTTGCTTCTCGTATGAAGGAGGTTCGAAAAGGTCATATCATTAATATCGTTAGCATGGCAGGTTTGATAGCAACTGCTAAGTCTAGTCTATACTCAGCGACCAAGTTTGCGGCTATCGGTTTTTCAAATGCTCTTCGCCTTGAGCTCATGCCCTATGGGGTCTATGTGACAACTGTTAATCCAGGACCGATTCGTACAGGATTTTTTGACCAGGCAGACCCAGATGGGACCTACCTCAAATCGGTCGACCGTTTTCTATTGGAACCAGATGCTGTCGCGCAAACGATTGTTAAGACCATTGGAAAAAACAAACGCGAGCTCAATCTCCCAGCCTTGCTCAATCTAGCCCACAAATTTTATACCCTCTTTCCCAAGTTAGCCGATAAGTTGGCTGGGGAAACTTTTAATTATAAGTGAAAAAGCTGTTCCGTTGAGGAATGGTTTTTTGTTTTAATTCGGAGAAGTTGTTCATTAAAAATAATCCCTGAAAATACTGGTAGTTTATCCCTATTAGATAGCTTTGAGGTATAATAGAGATAAGAAAGTTCATCAGAAAAAAGAAGACCTAAATTAACTAGTTTGCCCTAGAAAATGGACTAGTTATAGTCGGAGGTTGACAATGGAATTATTGACAATTGACCAAATCATTTCCATTATTGAAGAAGAAACACAAGGGCTTGCCCCTGAGATAAGTGAAGGAATTGTCCTGAGCCAACCAGATCTACCTGTGTCTGAACTGGATCGTTTGAAAAAACAACTGCAAATCCAAGATTTGGATCCGATTTTTAGGAAATATATTCTGGCCTATAACTGGGGGCAGGTCGGTTTTTTAAGTTACCAGTTTGGATATGGGGACGGTGCTAGTCTTACTTGGCTGATGAATCGCAATTTGGAATACCACGATTACTCGACTCTACAAGAAAGTGGCTTGATCATCATTGCAAATGGAGATCCCTACACTATTTTGCTGGATTGTCAATCTGGGGCGGTCTATGCTCTTGATGCAGAGATGACCTATGATGAAAAAATATGGCTGGCACCAGATTTTTTAGTGTTTGTGAGAGCCATGGGAACGGCCCAATTTGCAGTTTGGAAGGGTTGTGAAAGTGACTTCATCCACTTGATGACTAGGATAGGCCATGCGTCCAGTCTGATATTCTGGCAGAGTCTGGTCGGAGTTTATGATTGAAAGTAGAAGGAGCAGATCATGGAATTTATAGTAGCTGAGGAGGGAATTCCTCAAAATATCGGATGTCAGGGAGCCCTGATTGCCTATTATGGCAGCGAGATAGAATTTCATTATGAAACCGTACCACCACACGGTGATGAGATTTTTTCTGCCGAGTTGCCTTTGTTAGAGCTTGAACTACCTTTTTGGATCTATGGGAGAAATCTCATATTCTTAGACGCTTACTACCTTTTAGCTGAAACTGTTAAGAAAGGAACGTGGGATCCCATAACCAGTATGCTCATCAACATTCATATGGGGGAATACGCCAGCCTAGACCACTGGTACAATCATATATCTATTGAGCAAAACGGTCTTGAATTGAAAAATGATTATGATGGACAAGCCCTGACTTTGAAAACTGTTGATAATCTTCATTGGCTTGCCTAGATGCTGAATCAGAAGAAAGGAACTAAATATGGCAAAGAAAAGAGTTACATTACCAAAAGAGTTTAAGGATTTAATGGATGAAGGAAATATTGAAGCCCTTAAAGCAGTCTATGATCGTTGTGAATTAACCGCTCATGATGGAAGATTTAGCTTATGTACACCTCTGCATATGGGAGGAGTACCAGATGAATTGGTAATCTGGCTGGTAGAAAAGGGCCTAGATATAAATGTCCCAGATTATTATGGAGCGACTCCTTTATACCGTCAAGCAATCTTGGGTAGAGATACAGTAAAACTCTTGTGTGAATTGGGGGCAGACATTGAAAAGCCCAATACCTATGGCGAGACCCCTCTACATATGGCAGCTGAATTTTTTCATCCTAGAACAGTCAAATTTTTAATTGACAAGGGAGCAAATGTCAATGTAGAGAATGATATGGGAAGAACTCCACTAGCTTCAGTCTTGATGGTTTGTCGGGGGATCTATATTGCACAAACTGCTGAAATTGCCTCTATGTTACTAGAAGCAGGTGCTAAGAAAACACCAACCATGAAAGAAAAGGTCGAAAATATCGGTAAGGATTTTGAATTTCATAGAGAAAGTATCCACCCAGACTACATCGAAGGAGCAGATAAAGGCTTAGCGAAGCTCTATGAGCTATTTGATGTCAAGCCTGTAGAAAAACGCCTAACTCATGATGGAGTTTCTCCAATTCTCGTAAAAGAAGGTTCATGGGAGGAACAGTATGAGCAACTATGGTCTTTCTTGATTCCTTCTATAGGAGCCGCAAAAACTGTTCAGGGCGAAGTCATCCGCATACCAGGTAGAGTCCGAGATGAATTGGATCGTAATGGAGGGGCCAACTGGGATAGAAACTACCGCAAGATGCTACAGGCTATACCTCACTATCTTTCTCTAGGAACTCCACTTTCAGACACTGACTTAGAAGAAGCCAAGCAAGTCATCAGTCAAATTTACGGCAAAGATTTTAATGATGGCCCCCGTCTAGACCGCCTCTGCCAATTGGCTCTTGCTTGGATTAAGCAAAATCCTAACCCAATTGACCTAAAAGAACCAAGTTATAATCGGTAAAAAGAATAAGAGTTTGACAATGATTACATTAAAAAATATTGGAGAATTTAAATCGGTTCCACAACTTGTTAAGGACATCATAGAGGGAGACACCTTGGCCTTAGACCAATATCTTGCAAGTGGTTGGGATATTGACCAAGAAATAGAAATCAGCAAGTATACCTCTCTAAGCCCAATTGATTTATCCTTGATTACAGGAAATTTTGACTCCCTAAAATGGCTAGTGGAAAAGGGGGCTCATTTAAATGTAAAAAATAACCCTTCATTTTTGTTGGCTGTCAGGTATTGTGATGGTACGTTCATCAAGTATCTTATGGAACATGGAGCAAAGATTCATAGTGTAAATGCTGTAAAGTCGGAAGCCTTTCAAGAAGCCTTATTTGGAAATAAGTTTGATAATCTAGCTATTATCCATGCATTAGGACATAGTGTCGAAAAATATGGCGGAAAAGCATTTAGGAGAGCCGTTGCAGATAGAAATTATCAGGTGCTAGATTTTTTTATTAAAAATGGAGTTGATATAAACTATAATGCCTCCGACTCGGTTTATCCCTTTAAGCCAACGCCTCTCTGTGTAGCTGCAAGATATGTTGACCTAGATATGTGTAAATACCTTGTAGAGCACGGGGCGGACGTGACTCTCACTGAAAAAGATGGTATGAGACCTTATAGTATCGCTATCGAAAAGGGGGATCAAGAGATGGCAGAATACTTTCAAAAACTAGAGCCAGTAGAATTTCATAATTTACGCAATAAATTGGATGAACTAAAACCATTTAAACTGCCTCGGGAACTTACCGATTTTCTTATGAGTCAAGACTTATATTTTGAACTTACTAACTGTGATTTTAAGTGGATAGAGTTTTTCCCTCTCATGCAAACAATTCCCTTAAAAAAAGGTCGTAAAAAATTTCTCCGTATTTCACGGTCAACCGGAGATTATACTCATATCTATATCATTTGGCATCCAAAGACAAATAAAGTAGCTTTTTACGATGAGGAACACGAAACTATAAGTGATATTTGTAGCTTTAAAGAATTTATCTGCAATATGTCTAGACACTTACAAGAAATTCTTGAAGGTTAAGAGAAATCAAAAAGGGGGGCTCTTATGCAACTAATTGACCAAGTTAAAAAAATAGAAACTTATATTTGTGAGTATTTTGAAGACTGGGATTTGGATGACCCTGTAGAGGAAGGATATCTGGAAAATTATCAGGACATTTCTGGTGCTTCCGAGGAAGAGCTTCAAGCCATTGAGGAAAGATTTGGTATTCGTCTACCTAGTGACTTCAAAGAGCTTTATAGCTATAAGAATGGGAGTAAATACCTCTCTATTTTACCTTGTGTGATTGACCAGAGAGATCTGACTTTTTCTCTCATGAGTCTACAGGAAATTGAGACTTGTAAAAGGTACTTTCAAAATAGAGATGCTCTGTTAACCGAATTTCCCGACTATTTTTCTAGTCAAGACCTGGAAAATATGCGTGATAGCAGGATTAAGCCTTATCTTTTTAATAAAAAATGGCTTCCTTTTGCCCAGTATTGTGACTCTTGTTATCTTATGCTGGATTTTGATCCAGACCGAGAGGGTCAGGAAGGGCAGATTATTTGCTACATCCATGATCCTGACCAGGTGATCTATGTGGCTGAAAGCCTTAGAAATCTGATTGAAGGGATTATGGATGAGATTATATGAACGGACAAATGTATCAGATAGCCTGTATCGTGGCAGCAGCTAGGAAGGCTTTAAAAAGTGGTAAAGAAATATGCTATAAGCCTGAAAAATATACAAATAAGTTGAGCTTTCAAATTTTGCCGTCAGAAAATGGGGAAGCTACAGAACTTTCAGTATCTGACTGGTTTGAAAACCTCAAGAAAAAAGGTCTAAAGGACTTACAATTATTTTGTCCTATTTCAGTTGAAGACAGAGGGATTTTAGGCTTTTCCAATACGACACAGAGTTCAATTCTCTGTTTTTATAAAGATGGGAAGACAAGTTATTTCCTACCAAATTGGAAATCTGCTTCCCCAGGCAGGGGCTGGGATGTTACCTACACTGAGTATGAATGGGAAAGGCCTTTTCAAGACCTTCCCCACTATGAAAATAATATCGAAGAATTTAAGGACATATTGGCTCGTATAGAAGATCTAGCAATTAAAATTGAATGTGAGAACTTTGCCAAAGTCTTTCATTCTGCTAGAAATCATTTACTTGACCTTGATGCTACTAAGGTGCTAGAGGAACCTCAAATTCCGCCACAAAATCAAAATATATTTAGAGCTGCAAGTGCAGCGGATGTTTTTGGAGGAATGGGCTCCTGGAATGATGGGCCTGGATGGCTGGCACAAGATAAGGGACTTGGTCAACAATACGATGAACTTTCAGATCAATTGCTAAGAAATATTAGATCAGCCATTCTATTTGCCATCAACGAGTGGTGATGGATTAGGAGAGAGAAAATGGGGAAGTTAAAGTTAAGTCTATTGAATAAATGGGAACTAGACAAGGACTACAATAGTGTTTTCAATTCTGTCATGTTACATGATGGTAGAGCCTTTGTCTTGATCAGTGAGAAGGAATCTTTTAATCGCTACTGTCTGCTTGAAGTATCACCTTTGGGTGTGAAGGAGATAGATGCTTGGGCTTGTGACCATGTTTGGGAGGAAGAGACTCTAGTCTTTACAGATGGACAAAGTATTGGCATCATCAAGGCTGGCAAGGAAATGGTCTATTATACTGGTGATTTTTATCATCCAGAAATCATTGCCATAAAGGATTCCCAGAGTATACTTCCTAAAAAGGCACAAGAGAGATATTTTCAAATAGTATCAGATAGCGACCAGATACCCGTGTGTTTTGAAGATCAAGTTTATACAAATCAAGCAAGAAACTTTGCCCTTTTAGAGTTTGATCGAGAGAAAAAGCAGGCTAAGTGGACTACTTATTCGCATATTGATAAAAAAGAGTTAAAGCACCACGACACGAACTCAGCTGCCTGTCCTAAAATCGATAGTATGAAATCTTGGAAGCAAGAGCTCTATGCCTTTACCTCTGGAGAAAGTCAAACCTCTGTCAATAAATGGGGCATGGACTATTATTCCCTTGTTAAAATATCTAGTGATGGTCGTATTATCGAAAAGTTATTAGAATCTGAACATTTAAAGGCTTCAGGTAAAAAAGCTGGTGTCAATGGAATTTTTACAGATTCGCCTTATCTTATCCTGAACCCCCTATTTAAGAATGATGATTGGAAGGGTAAGCAAAAGCTATTTTCTCTGGCAACGAGAGAATGGTGCGATATAGCCTTGCCTAGAGGAATGAGTAAACACAAGCTTCAAAATATGACAGACAACTTTTGTTTAACCTTCCTTTACGACAGAGGATTAAAAGAACTTGCCCTTTGTCAGATTGACTAGGCTGTGAGGCTGAATTTGGGAGTTTTTATTGATAGGTGCTGGTATTTCTTGATTAGTCTACAGTATTTATTTTAAGCTGTTTTCTCGTTAAATTTGACCAAGTATTGCAAATCGAATCTTTAAATAGTATACTAGTTCTGTTAGTTGTGAAAACGTTTGCGTTTTTGTTGATGATGATTATTTAGGAGACAAGACATGGAATTGACAGCCATTTATCATAGACCAGAATCAGAGTATGCTTATCTTTACAAAGAAGGTCAGCTACATATCCGAATTAGAACAAAGAAAAATGATGTCCAGAAGGTTATCTTACACTATGGAGATCCCTTTATTTTCATTGAGGATAAGTATGAAGCCAAGAAAGAAATGACCAAAGTAACCTCAGATGCCCTATTTGACTATTGGCAGGTTACGGTATCGGTTGACTTTGCACGGATTCAGTATCTCTTTGAGCTCCTTGATGAGGAAGGTCAGGGTGTTTTTTACGGTGATAAGGGTTGCGTAGAACATACTCAAGAAAACTTGGATGCGGAAGGAAATGGCTTTAAGCTTCCTTATATTCACGAAATCGACGGATGTCAGGTTCCTGACTGGGTTTCAAATACCGTTTGGTACCAGATTTTTCCAGAACGCTTTGCCAATGGGAATCCTAAATTGACTCCTGATGGAGCTCGAGAGTGGGATGCTGGCATTGCACCTAATAGGGATGATTTTTTTGGTGGAGATTTACAAGGGATTATTGATCATTTAGACTATCTTAAAGATTTGGGAATCACTGGACTTTACCTATGTCCGATTTTTGAAGCTACAACCAATCACAAGTATGATACAACGGATTATTTTGAAATTGACCGTCACTTTGGAGACAAGGAAGTCTTTCGTAATCTAGTCGAGGAAGCCCATAAACGGGGCATTAAGGTCATGCTTGATGCGGTGTTTAATCATATCGGCTACCAGTCAGCCCAATGGCAGGATGTCTTAAAAAACGGAGAAAATTCTCCTTATAAAGATTGGTTCCATATCCAAGAATTTCCAATTACAGAAGATAAGCTTAAGAAAGCGAGAGAACTCCCTTATCATACCTTTGCTTTTGCTAGTTACATGCCTAAGTTAAATACAGCCAATCCTGAGGTTAAAGCTTATCTTTTAAGTGTTGCGACCTACTGGATTGAGAATTTTGATATCGATGCTTGGCGCTTGGACGTTGCAAATGAAATTGACCATCAGTTCTGGAAAGATTTTAGAAAGGCAGTTCTCGCTAAAAAGCCTGATTTGTATATTTTAGGTGAAATCTGGCATACTTCTCAGCCTTGGCTACAAGGGGATGAGTTCCATGCGGTCATGAACTACCCACTCTCTGAAAGTATCAAGGATTATTTCTTGCGTCAGCGTAAAAAGACAGAGCAGTTTATTTCAGAAATCAACAGCCAGTCTATGTACTACAAGCAACAAATCTCAGAGGTGATGTTTAACCTTTTAGATTCTCATGATACAGAGCGAATCCTTACAACTGCCAAAGGAAATATCCAGCATGTCAAGGCTGCCCTGACTTTCCTCTATCTTCAAAAAGGGACCCCTTGTATCTATTATGGAACAGAGTTGGCACTAATTGGTGGACCAGACCCTGATTGCCGTCGTGTCATGCCTTGGGACCGTGTATCTGAAGACAATGACATGCTGAATTTTATGAAGAAATTAATCAAGATTCGTAAGGAATCGGCAAGTATGATTCAGCATGGAAATTATTGCTTGGAAGAAGTGAAACCAGATGTTCTTGCCTTGAGCTGGAACTACCAAGGAAAAGAAGTTCAGGCAATCTTTAATCAGTCTTCTGAGAATTTTGTTTTAGAAAGAGACTCTGTTGATTTAGCTAGTCATTGCCATCTTAAAGATGGACAAGAGGTCATCTTACCAGATGGATTTGTAGTTACTATTTCTGAGTAAAAAGGATTAAAATAATGGCACTCAAGGAAGTTTATGAGTATTTTCGTCACTATGATAAGGAAACTTATCAGGTTGTCGCCTGCATGGGCAATGAACCATCGGAAGAAGATGTTCAGGATTTTGAAAATCAATACGGCATTCGTCTGCCAGAAGATTTCAGGGAATTCACCATGTCATCTCTGGGAGGTCTCTTTATGGAAGTTAGAGAAGAGCTATGGCCAAGAGCCAAGGCTTACGATGTAGCACCATTTTGGACCTTCTGTCGAGGTATTAAAGTCTTGGGAATTGCAAATGGCATCCCAGATTTCTTAGACATTCGTCTTAAAACCAAGGAATTACACGCTCTGGGTTTTGTGGATTATATTCCATTTCTGTCTATCATCGGGGATGGAGATGTGGTTTTTTGCTTTGATAAGGACAGTCATATTGTAGCTCTAGATTGGTATAATAGTGGCGAATCGGAAGAGCTTGAATGTGATTTTTCAGAACTTTTACTCCATCAAATTGCCGAGCTAGAAGAGCGTAAAAATGAGATGGTCAAGATGTTAAAAGAAGGATAATCAGTAATCGAAGGTAAATTCAGAATAGTTTTTCAGTAACAGCTGTTTCACTTATAGAAACAGCTGTTTTGACGTATTTTTCTAAATGTACATTCAGATTTTTATTATTTTCTACAAAATATAGAAAAAACAATCAAAAGTATGATTTTTACAGTCATAGTATTGAAGTTTCCTATATTATTTTATAAAATAGAAGTAATAATTACAAAATAAGTATAGCGCTTTCAACAAAAATGGAAGCGGTTACTTAACAAGGAGAACCCTATGGGAAAAGATTATTGGAATCGCAAAAGTATCTATAGCATCCGTAAATTTACGGTAGGAACATGCTCAGTGCTTATCGGGACTTGCTCTGTTTTATTTGGAGCAAATCTAGCAGGTGTAAATTCTGTATCTGCAGATGAGACACCAGTCGCTGTTGCTACAGAAAAAGTGGAGAAAGAAACTCCTAAAGAGGAAGCTGTAGATTCAAAAGCTTCTGAACAACCTGTAACAACAGAAACTGTTAACAGTGAAGCAGTAGAAACTAATCATGAAGTAGAGAAAAAAGTGGAAACCCCAACTACTGAGACTACTCCTGAGAAAAAAGAAACCTCTGATGTAGAAAAGCAAGCTCCAGCTGTGACTCAGGATCAATCTGCTCAAACAGAAAAACCAGAGCTCAAACCTGCAACTAATGATGAGGTAAAACAGTTGATTGAGGATAGAAAAGTAGAATTCAACCAAAACTGGCATTTTAAGCTCAATGCCAATGCTAAAGATGCGGTCAAGCCAGATGCCGATGTTTCTAGTTGGAAGAAATTAGACCTTCCTCATGATTGGAGTATCTACAATGACTTTGACCATGACTCACCTGCCCAAAACGAAGGTGGGCAACTCAATGGTGGTGATGCTTGGTATCGTAAGACCTTTAAACTTGATGAAGAAGACCTCAATAAGAATGTACGTATCACATTTGACGGGGTTTACATGGATTCTCAGGTTTATGTAAATGGACAGCTAGTTGGTCACTATCCAAATGGTTACAACCAATTCTCATATGACATCACTGACTATCTCCATAAAGACGGTCGCGAGAATGTCGTAGCAGTGCATGCCATCAACAAACAACCAAGTAGCCGTTGGTACTCAGGAAGCGGAATTTACCGTGATGTTACCCTTCAAGTCACAGATAAGGTCCATGCTGAGAAAAATGGAACAACGATCTTAACGCCAGACCTTGAAAAACAACAGAAGGGCAAGGTAGATACTCATGTAACAAGTAAGATTGTCAATACTGATGATAAAGATCATGAAATTCTTGCTGAGTATCAAATCATTGAACGTAATGGTCAAGCTGTAACGGATCTCGTTCGTACAGCTAGTCAAGTCTTGAAAGCTCATCAATCAACAAGTTTAAATGCTATTTTGCAAGTTGACAAACCAAAACTTTGGACAGTTCTCAATGATAAACCGGCCCTTTATGAATTGGTGACTCGTGTCTATCGTGATGGCCAGTTGGTGGATGCTAAGAAAGATTTGTTTGGGTACCGTTATTACAACTGGACACCAAATGAAGGCTTCTCTTTGAATGGTGAACGCATTAAATTCCATGGGGTTTCTCTTCACCATGACCATGGAGCTCTTGGAGCTGAAGAAAACTATAAAGCAGAATACCGTCGTCTGAAACAGATGAAGGATATGGGTGTAAACTCTATCCGTACAACCCACAACCCAGCTAGTGAGCAAACTTTACAGATTGCTGCTGAGCTTGGTTTGTTGGTCCAAGAAGAAGCTTTCGATACTTGGTATGGTGGTAAGAAACAGTATGACTACGGTCGCTTCTTTGATAAAGATGCTACTCACCCAGACGCTAAGAAAGGTGAAAAATGGTCTGATTTTGACTTGCGTACCATGGTCGAAAGAGGCAAGAACAACCCAGCTATCGTCATGTGGTCTATCGGTAATGAAATCGGTGAAGCAGACGGGAAACCTCGTTCTTTAGCAACAGTTAAACGCTTGGTTCAAGTTATTAAGGCTGTTGATAAGACACGCTATGTCACTATGGGAGCAGATAAGTTCCGCTTTGGTGATGGTAGTGGTGACCATGAAAAGATTGCCAATGAACTTGATGCGGTTGGATTTAACTATTCAGAAGACAACTACAAGAAACTTCGTGCGAAACATCCAAATTGGTTGATTTACGGTTCTGAAACTTCCTCAGCTACTCGTACACGTGGAAGTTATTTCCGACCAGAACGTGAATTGGTCCACAGCAATCAGGCTTACCGTCATTATGAGCAATCAGACTACGGTAATGACCGTGTTGGTTGGGGTAAAACAGCCACAGCATCTTGGACTTTTGACCGTGACAATGCAGGTTATGCAGGTCAGTTCATCTGGACGGGTACCGACTATATAGGTGAGCCTACTCCATGGCACAACCAAAACCAAACTCCAGTTAAGAGTTCTTACTTTGGTATCGTAGATACAGCTGGTATTCCAAAGAATGATTACTACTTGTACCAAAGCCAATGGGTTTCTGCTCAGAAGAAACCAATGGTTCATCTCCTTCCTCACTGGAATTGGGAAGATTCTACCCTAAGAGAGAATGTAGCTGATGCAGATGGTAAGATTCCTGTTCGTGCATTTTCAAATGCTGCAAGTGTGGAACTGTTCTTGAATGGTGAGTCCCTAGGTAAGAAAACCTTTAACAAGAAACAAACAAGCGATGGCCGTACTTACCAAGAAGGTGCTAATGCGAATGAGCTCTACCTTGAATGGAAGGTTGCTTTTGAACCAGGTACATTAGAAGCAGTAGCTCGTGATGAAGCTGGAAATATTATTGCTCGTGATAAGATTGTGACTGCTGGCGAACCTGCCGGGGTTCGTTTGGTCAAAGAAGAAAATGCTATCGCAGCTGACGGAAAAGACCTCACTTATATCTACTACGAAATTGTTGACAGTAAAGGTAACGTAGTTCCTACAGCCAATAATCTTGTTCGCTTCCAGTTGCATGGACAAGGTCAGATTGTCGGTGTGGATAACGGGGAACAAGCCAGCCGTGAACGTTACAAAGAACAAGCAGATGGTTCATGGATTCGCAAAGCCTTTAATGGTAAGGGTGTTGTGATTGTCAAATCAACTGAGCAAGCAGGGAAATTCACCTTGACTGCTCACTCTGATTTCTTGAAATCTGGTCAAACAACTATCTTCACAGGTAAGAAAGACCAAGAGGAAAAAACTGTTTTAGGTACAGAGGTGCCTAAAGTACGTACAGTAATCGGTCAAGCAGCGAAAATGCCTTCAAAAGTAGGATTTATCTACAGTGATGGCAGCCGTGCAAAACTTCCAGTAGAATGGTCAGCAGTTGATGTCAACCAACCTGGTATTTTTACTGTTAAAGGTGTGGCAGATGGTCGCGATGTAGAAGCGCGTGTTGAAGTCTTGGCACTCGAAGCAGAATTGCCTGTAGTTAAGAGAATTGCACCAACTACAGATCTAAGTACGGTTGATCCATCTGTTACCTATGTTTTGTCAGATGGTACTGTAGGAAGCTATGACGTTGATAAGTGGGAAGTTGCAGCTGAAGATCAAGCTAAACTAGCTATCCCAGGTTCTCGCATTCAGGTTAAAGGAATTTCAGGTGATGATGAAATCACAGCTACATTCGTAGTTGCCGAAGGTCAACCTGCTGGTCCAGTAGTACCGACTGTAACAGTAGCAGACCAAGCATTAGAAGGTCTCTCAACTGACCATCCAGTTCTATACCATAAACTTGCTTATGGAACTGCTTTACCTGAAGTCAAAGCTTTAGCTGAAAATGCTCAAGTAACAGTTATTCAAGCTAACGAAGCAAATGGTATGCGTGCAAGCATTTATGTTCAACCAAATGATGGTGGAGCACTTCAAACGTATGCTATCCAATTCTTACAAGAAGCTCCGCAGATTGAACGTTTGAGCCTAGAAGTAGAAAATGCAGATGGACTGAAAGAAGACCAAACAGTTGGCATCAAGGTATTTGCTCACTATCAAGATGGTACTCAGGCAGTCTTGAAAGCCGACAAGGTAACCTTCTCTACATCAGGTGAAGGAGACGTAGCCGTTCGTAAAGGCATGCTTGAATTGCACAAACCTGGTCAAGTAACTCTGAAAGCTCAATTTGAAGGATCTGAAGGTCACATTGACTTGAACATTCAAGCAAATACAGAAAGTAAAGTTGTCAAAGCCATTCGTCCAGTTAGCGTCGTGACAGGTTTGAACCAAGAACCAAGTTTACCTGATACAGTAACGGTAGAGTACGATAAAGGATTTCCAAAAGTTCACAAGGTAACTTGGCAAGCAGTTGCTAAGGAAGACCTTGCTAAATACCATAGCTTTGATGTTCTTGGTAAAGTAGAAGGAATTGAAAACGAAGCTCATGCTAAAGTTTCTGTAGAAGGTATCATTGCAGTCGAAGAAGTGACTACAACAACTCCGGTTTCAGAAGCTCCTCAATTGCCAGAAAGCGTCCGTACTTACCACTCAAACGGCCAAGTATCTTCAGCTAAAGTGACTTGGGATGCTATTGACCCAAGCCAATATGCAAATGAAGGTAGCTTTACAGTGACAGGGCATGTCGAAGGGACTCAGTTACCAACAAAACTTCATGTTCGTGTGTCTGCTCAGACAGAAACTGGTGCTAACATTTCTGACCAATGGACAGGTTCAGAGTTGCCACTTGCTTTTGCTTCAGACTCAAATCCAAGTGACTCAGTAGCAAATGTTAATGATAAACTAATCTCATACAACAACCAACCAGCTAACCGTTGGACAAACTGGAACCGTACAAGTGAAGCGTCAGTAGGTATTCTCTTTGGTGATTCGGGTATCCTATCTAAACGTTCGGTTGACAACCTCAATGTTGCCTTCCACGAAGATCACGGTGTTGGTGCACCTAAGTCTTATGTCATCGAATACTATGTAGGAAAAGATGTTCCAACAGTTCCTAAGAACCCAAGCTTTGTAGCTAGTGAAGACCACGTCTTTAACGATGACAATAACTGGAAACAAGTGACAAATCTTAAAGCTCCAGATCAAGTGAGAGCTGGAGAAATGACTCACTTTAGCTTTGATAAAGTCAACACTTATGCGGTTCGTATCCGTATGGTTAGACCAGATGGTAAATGGGGCACTTCTATTACAGAAATTCAAATCTTCTCTAAACAAGTAGCTGCAGCTAAGAAAGCTCAAGCGCAAATTCAAGTAGATGGAAAAGATTTGCCAAACTTTAACCCAGGCTTGACTGACTACTATCTAGAAGCAAGCCAAGGAAAAGCTCCAACTGTAACAGCAAGTGTCACTGAAAATGGTATTGCAACAGTTGTACCAAGCGTAGGTGAAGGAGATCCAGTTCGTGTTGTTGTCAAGGCTGAAAACGGAGATATCCTAGGTGAATATCGTCTACACTTCACAAATGATAAAGATTTGCTCGCAAGTAAACCTGTTGCTGTTGCCAAATCCTCTCGCTTGGTTGCTAAAGGACAAACGCTTGAGTTACCAGCAAAAGTTCCTGTCTACTTCACAGGAAAATCTAACTATGAAGTGAAAGACTTGGCTGTTGATTGGGAAGCAGTCCCAGCTGAAAATCTAGCAACTGCAGGTGAATTTAAAGTTCATGGTCGCGTTTTAGGTACTGATTTAACTGCTGAAGTAGCAGTACGTGTGACTGATAAACTCGGTGAAAACCTATCAGACAACCCAGACTTCGATGACGATAGCAACCGTTCATTTGCTTCTGCAACCAATGATATTGATCCAAATTCTCATGACCGTGTGGACTATGTTAACGATGGTTCTGATGATGAAACCCGTCGTTGGACCAACTGGTCTCCAACTCCATCTGATAATCCAGAAGTTTCAGTAGGGGTTATCTTTAGAGAAGCTGGTAAGATTGTTGAACGTACAGTTGCTGAAGGAAGCATTCGATTCTTCTCAGACGGTGGAACAGATGCACCTTCTAAACTAATCTTAGAGCGCTATGTGGGACCAGAATTTGCCTCACCAGAATACTACTCTAACTACCAACCATACGATCCAGAACATCCATTCAACACTCCTTCTAACTGGGAGAAAGTTGAATACCGTGCGGATCAAGATATTCAAGCGGGAACCGATATCCATGTAACCTTTGCTCCAGTCAAAGCTAAGGCAATGAGATGGCGCATGGAAAGAAAAGCAGATACCAAGGGTGTAGCTATTACAGAAATGGCCTTCATCGCTCCAAGTGAAGAACCTAAGGATAGTACAGCTGCAAAACTTCTTGTGAATGGTAAAGAGATTGCTGACTTCTCTGAAGATCGTGTGGATTACCAAGTAACCTACAGTGGAAATCGTCCTCAAGTAACAGTAGAAACTGGCGAAAACGTAGCAGCAACTATTGTTGATAGTGGTGATGATAAACTTCCAGTCTTGATTCATCTTGTTTCAGAAAGTGGTAAACATATTAAGGAATACCGCATTCAATTGACTAAGGCAGATGCTGAAAGCGCTAAGACAGAACCAGCTGTACACGAAGTTCCAGAGTTCATAGGTGGTGTGAATGGAGAAGAACCAGCTATACATGAAGTTCCAGAGTTCACAGGTGGTGTGAATGGAGAAGAACCAGCTATACATGAAGTTCCTGAGTTCACAGGCGGCGTGAATGGAGTTGAAGTAGCAGTTCACGAAATTCCAGAATACACTGGAGGCGTGAATGGAGTTGAAGCAGCAGTTCACGAAATTCCAGAATACACTGGAGGCGTGAATGGAGTTGAAGCAGCAGTTCATGAAGTACCAGAACATACTTTAGGAGCGAATGTAGTCGAACCAGCAGTTCACGAAGTTCCAGAATACACTGGTGGTGTGAATGCAGTCGAAGCAGCGGTTAACGATGTGCCAGAGTACAAAGGTGGTGCCAATGCAGTCTTTGCAGCAGTTCACGAAGTTTCAGAATATACTGGTGGCGTGAACGCAGCCGAAGCAGCTGTCAATGAAGTACCAGAGTACAAAGATGAGCAGTCGATTGTAGCCCTCGCTATGTCACAAGATAAGACTTATCAGGCGCCTGCAAGCCGTCAACATATTCTCCCTGAAACAGGTACTAAGGAAAATGCAACCCTTGCAACAGCAGGTGTTGTGGGAGCGCTTCTTGGACTCTTTGCAATGGGAAAGAAGAAAGACGAAGAATAAAATAATCTGACAGTATTTAGATTATAGAGATTGGACAAGAAAACAATCTCAACTATAAAAAGTGGACAAACTAGTTTCAAGAAACAGAACTAGATCTTGTCCGCTTTTTTATGTTTTATATTTAGGGCATAACTTTCTTTCTATTATTAAAAGAGTTATAATAAGGGTGAAATAAGGGGTAGGGAAGGAGGAGATAAGATGTCCTATATTGAAATGAAACATAGCTATAAGAGGTATCATACTGGAGAAACAGAAATCGTAGCCAATCGTGATGTCAACTTTGAGATTGAAAAGGGAGAACTGGTCATTATCCTTGGTTCATCTGGAGCAGGAAAGTCAACGGTCTTAAATATTCTAGGTGGTATGGATACAAATGATGAAGGGCAAGTCTGGGTTGATGGGACTAACATTTCTGACTATACCTCCCATCAGAGAACCAACTATCGAAGAGATGACGTTGGTTTTGTCTTTCAGTTTTATAACTTGGTTGCTAACTTGACTGCTAAAGAAAATGTCGAGTTGGCATCAGAAATAGTCTCGGATGCCTTGGATCCAGAACAGGTTCTCAAGGATGTAGGCTTAGGTCACCGTCTTAATAACTTTCCAGCCCAGTTGTCAGGTGGTGAGCAACAACGGGTCTCCATTGCTCGGGCTGTGGCTAAAAATCCTAAAATTCTCCTTTGTGATGAACCAACGGGAGCTTTGGACTACCAGACTGGTAAGCATGTTCTGAAGATTCTTCAAGATATGTCACGTAAAAAAGGAGCCACCGTTATCATCGTGACTCATAATGCTTCGCTAGCTCCCATAGCTGATCGCGTGATTCAGATGCATGATGCTGGTGTCAAGAGCGTT
This sequence comes from Streptococcus sp. Marseille-Q6470, assembly GCF_946902905.1. Classification (NCBI taxonomy): domain Bacteria; kingdom Bacillati; phylum Bacillota; class Bacilli; order Lactobacillales; family Streptococcaceae; genus Streptococcus; species Streptococcus sp. Marseille-Q6470. The sequence goes on along the minus strand of NZ_OX336385.1, from coordinate 714,479 downwards.
GTTATCAATCCTCAACCACAGGATATTGATGATTTGGAGTACTGAGATGAAAAGAAAGACATATTGGAAAGACCTACTCCAGTCTTTCACAGGTTCAAAGGGACGGTTTTTATCCATCCTGACTCTGATGATGTTGGGGTCTTTGGCCTTGGTCGGTCTCAAGGTTGCTAGTCCCAATATGGAGCGAACAGCTTGGGATTATATTCAAAAAGCCAATCTGGCAGATATGACCGTCATAGCAGATTATGGTCTAGATCAGGCAGACCAGGAAGAATTGCAAAATCTATCAGGAGCAGATGTCGAGTTTGGTTATATGACAGATTTGACTCTAGCAAACACCCAAGATGCCATACGGATATTTTCTAAGACAGACAAGATTTCAAAATTTGAGGTGACCCAAGGGCGTTTGCCTGAACAAGAGGATGAGTTAGCCTTGGCGGACTTTTGGAAAGATCGCTATCAGATTGGTCAAGTCATTCATTTGGGTCAAAAGAAGGGCAGTAATTCTCAATTAAAGCGTGATAGTTATACTATTACAGGTTTTGTCCAGTCACCAGATATTTTTTCAACATCAGATATGGGTAGTTCAGCTAGTGGAAATGGGAATCTAGCAGCCTACGGTGTCGTAACTGAAGATAATTTTAAGAGCTCTGTTTACACGATTGCCCGCTTGCGTTTTACTAGTCTAACAGATGTTAATCCTTTTTCCAGCGATTACGAAAAAAAGCTGGAGGCTGAAGAAGCGACTCTTAAGGAACAACTTGCTGATAATGGTCAAGCGCGGCTAGAGAAAATGAAGAAGGATGCTCAAGAGTCACTTGATGAAGGCAAGAAACAACTGGACGAGGCTGAAAGTAATTTGACAGCTGGTAAGAGTCGCCTGCAAGAAATCGAAACGCGTCTACAAGCTCAAGAAAATCAAGTGAGCCAACTACCAGAACCACAAAAAAGTCAAGCATCTAGTCAGTTAGAAGAAGCAAAAGACCAACTAAAGCAAGAAAAGGAAAAACTAGCCCAGGCTGAAAGCGACCTAGCCAACGAAAAGTCCAAATGGCAGACCAGTCAGGATGAGGTGAATGCTCTGACAGAGCCAACCTATCATGTTTATAATCGAAAGAGTTCTCCAACAGGCCAAGGTTATCTCATGTATAGTAACTCGGCTATGAGTATTCGTGCCGTTGGCAATATCTTTCCAGTCGTTCTTTATGCCGTTGCAGCCATGGTTACTTTTACCACTATGACCCGTTTTGTAGACGAGGAAAGGACCAATGCAGGGATTTTCAAAGCTCTAGGCTACCATAGCAAGGATATCATTGCTAAGTTTGTGATTTATGGTCAGGTTACTGGGACTCTAGGTACTTTTTTTGGAATTTTGATTGGTCATTACATCCTAGCACCTACTATTTCACATATCATCACTGAGCGAATGATTGTTGGAGAAAGTCAGCAATATTTCTACTGGACCTATAGTTGCTTGGCTCTAGGGCTAAGCTTAGTAGCTAGTGTCTTACCTGCTTACCTTGTATCTCGTAGAGAGTTGCATGAAGAAGCAGCGCAATTATTACTACCCAAGCCACCAGTCAAGGGTTCTAAAATTCTCTTGGAGCGCATGACCTTTATCTGGTCTCATTTGAGCTTTACCCAAAAGGTAACTTCCCGCAACATTTTTCGTTACAAACAACGCATGCTGATGACCATTTTTGGAGTTGCAGGTTCAGTATCTCTCCTCTTTGCAGGGCTTGGTATTCAATCCTCTGTGGTTGGAGTGGCTGACAGGCAGTTTAATGATTTGCAACAATATCAGATGATTCTCTCTGTCAATTCTCGAGCTTCATATTCTGATAAGGCAAAACTAGAAGAAAAATTGCAGAGTGATGAAGTTGAAAGCTATCGATTGATATACTCTAAGCAGATTGAGGAAAAGTATACCGGCAAGGCTGGAGTTCAGACAGTGACCATCATGGTAACGGATCAAGATGATCTGGCTCCCTTTGTCATCTTAGAAAAAAATGGGGAAAGACTGAGCTTATCTAACGGAGTTGTTCTGACTGAAAAATTAGCCCAGTTGGCAGGAGTTTCCGTTGGTGATAATTTTACAATAGATGGGCAAACCTTTAAGGTTGGAGCCATTACCGAACACTACGTGGGACATTTTGTTTATATGAATCAGGCTACCTATGAGGAAATTTATGGTCAAGCTCCCAAGATGAATACTTATCTGGTTCAACTCAAGGATAAAAGTGAAGTCAATACTGAAACCGTCGCAGGAGAATTTATGGGCCAGGCAGCTGTCAGTGGCCTCGTTCAAAATGCCTCAACTATTCAACTCTTTGAAAGTTTTGCCAATTCTCTGAATCATACCATGGCAATCTTGGTGCTAGTATCAGTGCTACTCGCCATTGTAATTCTCTATAATTTGACCAATATCAATGTTGCTGAACGGATTCGGGAACTCTCAACCATCAAGGTTCTTGGTTTTCATAACAAAGAAGTGACCCTTTACATCTATCGGGAAACCATCATATTGTCACTAATTGGAATGATTGTAGGATTGGTATCAGGCTTTTATCTCCATCAATTTCTCATTCAGATGATCGCACCCGGTACCTTCCGTTTTCAACCAAAGGTCGGCTGGGAAGTTTATCTCATTCCAGTTCTAGCTGTCAGTGTCATTTTGACCATTCTAGGATTTTTTGTCAATCATTATCTCCGAAAGGTGGATATGTTAGAAGCCCTCAAATCTGTAGAATAGTTGGTAGAGGACAAAAAACAATTAAGAAAGCCCTTTGTGGCTTTTTTATTTTCATAAAAATGGTAAAATAGTAAGAGTAGAAATGGAGTTCTAGATATGAAACGAATTAATCAATTTGAAAATAAGAAAGTATTAGTCCTAGGTTTAGCCAAATCTGGTGAGTCAGCAGCTCGTCTCTTGGACAAGCTTGGTGCCATTGTCACCGTAAATGATGGCAAGCCTTTTGAGGAAAATCCAGCAGCACAGAGCCTTTTGGAAGAAGGCATCAAGGTTGTCACTGGTGGACATCCTTTGGAATTATTGGATGAAGATTTTGCTCTCATGGTAAAAAATCCAGGAATTCCTTATAGCAATCCTATGATTAAAAAAGCTCTAGAAAAAGGCATTCCAGTCTTGACAGAGGTTGAGTTGGCCTATTTGATTTCTGATGCACCAATCATCGGCATTACTGGTTCAAATGGTAAGACTACGACCACAACCATGATTGGAGAAGTTCTGACTGCTGCAGGACAAAATGGGCTTTTATCAGGTAACATTGGTTATCCTGCTAGTCAGGTGGCTCAAACTGCAACAGCTAAGGACACCCTTGTCATGGAACTTTCTTCTTTCCAATTAATGGGAATTCAGGAATTCCATCCTGAAATTGCTGTTATCACCAACCTTATGCCAACACATATTGACTATCACGGTTCTTTTGAAGCTTATGTTGAAGCTAAGTGGAATATCCAAAGCAATATGACAGCAGCTGATTACCTAGTATTGAACTTCAACCAGGAATTAGCCAAAGAACTTGCGACAAAAACAAATGCGACTGTAGTACCATTTTCAACACTTGAAAAGGTTGATGGAGCTTATCTTGAAGATGGTCTTCTCTACTTCCGTGGTGAAAAAGTCATGGCAGCTGATGAAGTCGGTGTTCCAGGTAGCCACAATGTGGAAAATGCTCTTGCAACTATTGCTGTTGCTAAACTTCGTGGTGTTGACAATGAAACGATTAAGGAAACCTTGTCAGCCTTTGGTGGAGTTAAACACCGTCTCCAATTTGTAGACCAAATCAATGGGGTGAAATTCTACAACGATAGTAAGTCAACCAATATCTTAGCAACTCAAAAAGCCTTATCTGGATTTGACAATAGCAAGGTTGTCTTGATTGCCGGTGGCTTGGATCGTGGGAATGAATTTGACGAATTGGTTCCAGATATTACTGAACTTAAGAAAATGGTCATCCTCGGTCAGTCTGCAGAACGTGTCAAGCGTGCAGCAGATAAAGCCGGTGTTGCTTATGTTGATGCAACGGACATAGCGGATGCAACTCGCAAGGCTTTTGAACTTGCTGAAGAAGGAGATGTGGTTCTCCTCAGTCCTGCTAATGCTAGCTGGGATATGTATGCTAACTTTGAAGTACGTGGAGATCTTTTCATCGACACTGTAGCGGAGTTAAAGGGATAATATGAAAAAAATAGTATTTACAGGTGGGGGAACGGTTGGACACGTTACCCTCAACCTTTTGTTAATGCCTAAGTTCATCGAAGATGGCTGGGAAGTCCACTATATTGGTGATAAAAACGGAATTGAGCATCATGAAATCCTCAAGTCAGGTTTAGATATCACTTTCCATTCTATTGCAACAGGGAAACTACGTCGTTATTTCTCATGGCAAAATATGGTTGACGTCTTTAAAGTTGCTTTTGGAATTCTTCAATCGCTCTTTATCATGCTTCGAGTTCGTCCACAAGCCCTCTTTTCTAAGGGTGGATTTGTATCTGTTCCGCCTGTTATCGCAGCGCGAGTATGCAGAGTGCCAGTCTTCATCCACGAGTCTGATCTCTCTATGGGATTGGCCAATAAAATTGCCTATAAGTTTGCGACTAAGATGTACTCTACTTTCGAGCAAGCGTCTAGTCTCACTAAGGTAGAACATGTAGGAGCTGTGACCAAGGTTTCTGGTCCAGTTATGGAAGAACCTGAAGAAATGGTGGATATCCGTACTTCTTTCAACGACAAGTTACCAACTCTTCTCTTTGTTGGAGGTTCTGCTGGGGCGCGTGTCTTTAACCAACTAGTTACAGACCACAAGGAAGAACTGACTAGTCGCTATAATATCATCAACCTGACAGGAGATGCTAGTTTAAATGAACTAAGTTCAAACCTCTACCGTGTTGACTATGCGACGGAACTCTATCAACCACTCATGAATCTGGCTGATGTGGTCATCACTCGTGGTGGTGCCAATACTATTTTTGAACTTCTTGCTATGGCTAAATTGCACATCATTGTGCCACTGGGTCGTGAAGCCAGCCGTGGAGATCAGATTGAAAATGCAGCCTATTTTGTGAAGAAAGGCTATGCAGAGGAGTTGCAAGAGAGTGACTTGACCTTGTCTACTTTGGAAGAAAAAGTAAATCAACTTTTGACCAACAAAGAGATCTATCAAAACACGATGAAGAATTCTCAGGAATTAAAATCTGTGGCAGATTTTTATGAGCTACTAAAAAAAGATTTATCATAAGGAAAATTGATGTCAAAGGATAAAAAGAATCAGGACACTCAAGGCAAGGAATTGTCAGAGTGGCAAAAACGAAATCAAGAATATCTTCAAAAAAAGGCTGAAGAAGAGGCGAAACGTGCTGAACAAGAAGCACGTGAAAAAGAAGAACAAGCAGCAAAGTCTGCTTCCGAAAATACTCAAGAATTGTCAGAATGGCAAAAACAAAATCAAGAGTATTTAAATAAAAAAGCGGAAGAGGAATCGACCGATTCTGAAGAAGTTGAAGAAGCGTCTGAAAAAACTCAAGAGAAGGATTCGGATACTAGTGATGAAACTTCAAATGAATACAAGGATGTAGAGGAAACTGAGGATCCACAAATAGAATCTGAGAGTCAGGACCAGGCAGGGGAAGAAAATGCTGGTGCAGAGGTTAAGAAAGAGAAAAAGGTAAAAACCAAGAATAAACCTCCAAAACCCGCTATTCCTTCTATACATATCTGGCGAGCAGTTACGATCCTCGTCCCTAGCTTTCTAATCTTATTCTTGTCTATTTATCTTCTAAGCCCTCTGGCTACAATGAAACATATTGAGGTTATGGGTAACGTTCAGACAAGTGCAGACCAAGTTAGAGAAGCGTCTGGTATTCGTGACAGTGACTATACGATCAGCTTACTCTTAAATAAAGATAAGCATGCGGAAATGGTCAAATCGAATCACTGGATTGAATCGGCAAAGATAGTTTATCAATTCCCAGTTCACTTCACCATTGAAGTGAAGGAATTTGGGATTGTAGCCTACTCTGTTTCTGGTGATAGTTATTATCCAATTTTATCAAGCGGAAGTATTGAATCAACTGCCGTTAGTTCTGACAACTTACCTGAGAAATACATATCTGTTTTATTTAACGATGAGGAACAGATAAAAACATTGATTTCTCAGCTAAATGAAGTTAGTCCAGAAATTAAGCAAGAGATTCAGAAGATTGAACTTGCCCCAAGCAAGGCAACTAGTGACCTTCTAAAGATTACCATGTATGATTCAGATGAAATTTTAGTTCCTCTATCAGAACTAGGGAAAAAATTGCCTTACTATAGTAAGATAAAACCACAGTTGACAGTGCCTAGCGGTATTGACATGGAGGTCGGTATCTATAGTTATAGTCTAGTGGATAAGGCTCTGGACGACGAAAGAATTAAAGCCAAAGAAGAGGAAAAGAAAAAGCAGGAGGAAGAGAAGAAAAGACAAGCTGAGCAAGGAAATCAGGATCAAACAACACAGACGACTCAAACAACACAGAGTCGCTAAGTTTCAAATGATTCGTTCAGTTACTTGTTTTTACTTGACAAGTACTGCTTTAAATAATAGAATAGTAAAAAACCTTTAAAGCGGTCCAGAGAGGCAGCTAAGGTTAGACGGTGAAAGGGTGAATTCTACCCATTTTTCGTGGAACCTTGCTGTAGGCAGGTTCCTTTTTTCATGCTCTCTCGCTGACAAAGGTAAAAGGAGAAAAGTATGCGCGAATCTCGTCCGGTTATTGCTCTTGATTTTCCAAGCTTTGACGCAGTCAAGAAGTTTTTAGCACAATTTCCAGCAGAAGAGAGCCTCTATCTAAAGGTAGGTATGGAGCTCTATTACGCCACAGGTCCGGAGATTGTTTCTTATTTGAAAGACTTAGGTCACAGTGTCTTTCTGGATCTCAAACTTCATGATATTCCCAATACGGTTAAGTCAGCCATGAAGGTTTTGTCTCATCTGGGTGTTGACATGACCAATGTTCATGCCGCAGGTGGTGTGGAGATGATGAAGGCTGCGCGTGAAGGTCTTGGAAAAGAAGCAAAATTGATTGCTGTTACCCAGTTGACTTCAACTTCTGAAGAGCAAATGAGAGACTTTCAAAATATCCAAACCAGTCTTCAAGAATCGGTCATTCATTATGCCAATAAAACTGCTGAAGCTGGATTAGATGGTGTGGTTTGTTCAGCTCAGGAAGTCAAGCTTATCAAAGAAGCAACAAGCAAAGATTTTATCTGCCTGACACCGGGTATTCGACCAGCAGGGGCTGCAGTTGGAGACCAAAAACGAGTAATGACGCCAGCAGATGCCTATCAAATTGGTAGTGACTATATCGTTGTCGGGCGTCCAATCACTCAGGCCACTGATCCAGTAGCAGCTTATCATGCTATCAAGGATGAATGGACACAAGACTGGAAATAAGAATAAAGTAAAAAAACAAAGGAGAATCCCATGACACTTGCTAAAGACATTGCTAGCCATCTATTGAAAATTCAAGCCGTTTACCTTAAGCCAGAAGAACCATTCACTTGGGCATCAGGTATCAAGTCACCGATTTATACGGACAACCGTGTGACGCTTGCCTACCCAGAGACACGTACCTTGATTGAGAATGGTTTTGTGGAGGCCATCAAGGCAGAATTCCCTGAGGTAGAAGTGATTGCAGGAACAGCGACTGCAGGTATTCCTCATGGTGCCATCATCGCTGACAAGATGAATCTACCCTTTGCCTATATCCGTAGCAAACCAAAAGATCATGGCGCTGGAAACCAAATCGAAGGCCGTGTAGCTCAAGGGCAAAAAATGGTCGTTGTTGAAGATTTGATTTCAACAGGTGGTTCGGTTCTCGAAGCCGTAGCGGCTGCCAAACGTGAGGGTGCTGATGTACTAGGTGTCGTAGCCATTTTTAGCTATCAATTACCAAAAGCAGATAAGAACTTTGCAGATGCGGGTGTTAAACTGGTGACTTTGTCTAACTATAGCGAACTCATCCACCTAGCCCAAGAAGAAGGCTACATCACACCTGAAGGACTTGATCTCCTAAAACGATTTAAAGAAGACCAAGAAAATTGGCAAGAATAAATTTTTAAATAAAATTACTGAACCGATATTTGATATCGGTTTTTTAGTTGACAAATGTAGATTTTAAGAGTATACTGATAATTGTAATTGACAAATGTAGATTTAGGAGGGATAACAATGCAGATTTCGGATGCAGAATGGCAGGTCATGAAGATTATCTGGATGCAGGGAGAACAGACTAGTACTGATCTGATAAAAGTATTAGAGAAAAGGTTCAGTTGGTCCAAATCCACGATCCAGACACTCTTGGCTCGTTTGGTGGAGAAGGAATGTTTGACTCGGGAAAAACAGGGTAAGTCCTTTGTGTATTCGTCCCTTTTAACTCCAGATGATAGTAGGGACTTAATGGTTCAGGATATCAAAGACAAGCTTTGTTCTCGACGAATAAAGCTCTTGCTAGCTGATTTGATTGAAGAATGTGACTTTACCCTAGCTGATTTGGAAGGCTTGGAAGAAGTGATTTCAAAGAAAAAAGCAAGTGCTGTAACAGAAGTAAGATGTAATTGTATGTAAAGGAGACGCTATGTTAAATCTATTTGTATCTATTGTTGTTTTAGGAATGATTGCTTTTATCCTCTTTTGGTTTTTCAAAAAACCGCAAGAAGATGCTAAGAGAGCCCAGCAAAAAAATGGCTATCAGGAGATTCGAGTGGAGGTCATGGGAGGATATACTCCAGAAACCATTATCCTCAAAAAATCGCAACCTGCTCGCATTATTTTTGATCGAAAAGATCCTTCACCTTGCTTGGATCAAATCGTTTTCCCAGACTTTGGAGTGCATGCAGATCTGCCCATGGGAGACCAATACGTTGTTGAAATCACTCCTGAAGAAGCAGGTGAGTATGGTTTCTCTTGTGGCATGAATATGATGCACGGTAAGATGATTGTAGAATAGGAGAATATTATGACTGAAATTGTAAAAGCAAGCCTTGAAAATGGTGTTCAAAAAATCCGTATCACGGCAGAAAAAGGCTATCATCCAGCCCATATTCAACTACAAAAAGGAATTCCTGCTGAGATTACCTTTCACCGTGTGACACCATCAAACTGCTATAAGGAAATTCTCTTCGAAGAAGAAGGGATTCTAGAACCAATCGCTCAAGATGAGGAAAAAGTCATTCGTTTTACTCCTCAAGACTTGGGTGAGCATGAATTTTCATGTGGTATGAAGATGCAAAAGGGGACCTACACCGTTGTTGAAAAAACTAAAAAGTCTCTCAGTCTTTTACAGCGTTTTTGGATTACTAGTATCTTTACTGTGCCTCTTGTGATTCTCATGATTGGGATGTCTACAGGAGGAATTAGTCACCAAGTCATGCGTTGGGGCACCTTTTTAGCCACAACACCCATTATGCTGGTAGCTGGAGTTCCATATATCAGAAGCGCCTGGGCTAGTTTTAAAAAGCACAATTCCAACATGGATACCTTGGTTGCTCTGGGAACCCTAGTGGCCTATTTCTATAGCTTAGTTGCCCTCTTCACTGGTCTGCCCGTTTACTTTGAAAGTGCTGCATTTATCCTCTTCTTCATTCTTTTGGGAGCAGTTTTTGAGGAAAAAATGCGAAAAAATACTTCGCAGGCAGTTGAAAAATTATTAGACCTACAAGCAAAAACAGCAGAGGTTTTGCGTGATGATGTTTATGTTCAAACACCTCTAGAACAAGTCAAAGTTGGGGATCTCATTCGCGTTCGACCAGGTGAAAAAATTGCCGTTGATGGTATTGTCTTAGAAGGTGAAACGAGTATTGATGAATCAATGGTGACTGGGGAAAGTATTCCAGTCGATAAATCAGTTGGAGATGCTGTCATTGGTTCAACCATCAATAATAGTGGTACGATCATCTTTAAAGCTGAAAAAGTTGGTTCTGAGACTATGTTGGCTCAAATTGTGGACTTTGTGAAGAAAGCGCAAACGAGTCGCGCCCCTATTCAAGATTTGACAGATAAGATTTCAGGGATTTTTGTACCAGCAGTTGTCATTTTAGGACTTCTTACTTTTTGGATCTGGTTTGTTTTCCTAGGAGAAAGCTTTGTGACGTCGCTCCTCTATGGAGTAGCAGTTTTGATAATTGCCTGTCCTTGTGCACTAGGACTCGCGACACCGACAGCACTCATGGTAGGAACAGGACGAAGTGCCAAGATGGGGATTCTTCTCAAAAATGGTACAGTTTTACAGGAAATCCAAAAAGTCCAAACCATTGTTTTTGATAAGACAGGAACCTTGACCGAAGGGAAGCCAGTAGTGACAGATGTTATTGGTGATGAAAGAGAAGTGCTAAGTTTGGCTGCTTCACTGGAAGATGTATCTCAACACCCGCTAGCTCAAGCTATTGTTAATCGTGCATCTGAACTAGGAATTAGCCTTTACCCAGTGGAAAACTTCCAAGCCTTGCATGGAAAAGGTGTGACTGGGATTATTAATAGTAAACAAGTCTTGCTGGGGAATGCCAAACTCTTAGATGATCTTGCTATTCCACATGATTATCAAGAACGATTTGATTTGCTGGAGAAAGAAGCAAAAACAGTTGTCTTCCTATCCGTAGATGGTCAGTTAAAAGGCTTAATTGCCTTGCAGGATGTCCCTAAGGAAAATGCTCGAGAAGCTATTGCCAAATTGAAAAAACGTGGCCTTAGAACTGTCATGCTTACTGGAGATAATGCTGGAGTAGCGCATGCGATTGCAGAGCAAATTGGAATCGAAGAAGTGATTGCAAATGTCTTGCCAGAGGAAAAGGCACATGAAATTCACAAGCTTCAAAAGAATGGCAAATTGGCCTTTGTTGGAGATGGTATCAATGATGCGCCGGCCCTCAGTGTAGCTGATGTCGGAATTGCCATGGGCTCTGGGACAGATATTGCCATTGAATCAGCAGATCTTGTCCTTACAACCAACAATTTACTAGGATTGGCACGTGCTTTTGATATGAGTAAGAAGACCTTTAATCGTATTCTACTCAATCTTTTCTGGGCTTCTATCTATAACCTCATTGGTATTCCGATTGCAGCAGGAGTGTTTTCTGGTCTTGGTTTGGTACTCAATCCAGAACTTGCAGGATTGGCCATGGCCTTTAGTTCAGTCTCTGTTCTGATCAGCTCTCTCATGCTTAATTTTACTAAAGTCGATTAAAAAGGCGGTCTTAACCGCTTTTTTGCTATTCTAAAACAGATTTTCAAAACGCTTTCAAACTGTACTGTAATAGAGAATGAAGTTTTGTGAGCACATTCTTATGAAACTATAAGCAAATGTGATAAATTAGGAGTGTAAATTTACTGAATCGTTTTCAAATAACATATAAAAGCGTTTTTTGTAAATATATGAAATTATTTTGAAGGAGAGTTATCATTATGACTCAAGGGAAAATTACTGCATCTGCAGCAATGCTCAACGTATTGAAAACATGGGGCGTAGACACTATCTACGGTATCCCATCAGGAACACTCAGCTCACTTATGGACGCTTTGGCTGAAGACAAAGATATCCGTTTCTTGCAAGTTCGCCATGAAGAAACAGGTGCTCTTGCAGCGGTTATGCAAGCTAAATTTGGCGGATCTATCGGTGTTGCAGTCGGTTCAGGTGGACCTGGTGCGACTCACTTGATCAACGGTGTTTACGATGCAGCTATGGATAACACTCCATTCCTTGCTATCCTTGGATCACGTCCAGTTAACGAATTGAACATGGATGCCTTCCAAGAATTGAACCAAAACCCAATGTACAACGGTATCGCTGTTTACAACAAACGTGTAGCTTACGCAGAACAATTGCCAAAAGTCATTGACGAAGCTTGCCGTGCTGCAGTTTCTAAAAAAGGTCCAGCTGTCGTTGAAATTCCAGTAAACTTTGGTTTTCAAGAAATCGACGAAAACTCATACTACGGTTCAGGTTCATACGACCGTTCATTCATCGCTCCTGCTTTGAACGAAGTTGAAATCGACAAAGCTGTTGAAATTTTGAACAACGCTGAACGTCCAGTTATCTACGCTGGTTACGGTGGTGTGAAAGCTGGTGAAGTAATCACTGAATTGTCACGTAAAATCAAAGCACCAATCATCACAACTGGTAAAAACTTCGAAGCTTTCGAATGGAACTACGAAGGTTTGACAGGTTCTGCTTACCGTGTTGGTTGGAAGCCAGCCAACGAAGTGGTCTTTGAAGCAGACACAGTTCTTTTCCTTGGTTCAAACTTCCCATTTGCTGAAGTATACGAAGCATTCAAGAACACTGAAAAATTCATCCAAGTGGATATTGACCCTTACAAACTTGGTAAACGTCACGCCCTTGACGCTTCAATCCTTGGTGATGCAGGTCAAGCAGCTAAAGCTATCCTCGACAAAGTGAACCCAGTTGAATCTACTCCATGGTGGCGTGCAAACGTGAAGAACAACCAAAACTGGCGTGATTACATGAACAAACTCGAAGGTAAAACTGAGGGTGAATTGCAATTGTATCAAGTTTACAATGCAATCAACAAACATGCTGATCAAGACGCTATCTACTCAATCGACGTAGGTGACACTACTCAAACATCTACTCGTCACCTTCACATGACACCTAAGAACATGTGGCGTACATCTCCACTCTTTGCGACAATGGGTATTGCCCTTCCTGGTGGTATCGCTGCTAAGAAAGACAATCCAGATCGCCAAGTATGGAACATCATGGGTGACGGTGCATTCAACATGTGCTACCCAGACGTTATCACAAACGTTCAATACGACCTTCCAGTTATCAACGTTGTCTTCTCAAATGGTAAATATGCCTTCATCAAGGACAAATACGAAGACACAAACAAACACTTATTTGGTTGTGACTTCCCTAATGCTGACTATGCGAAAATCGCTGAAGCGCAAGGTGCTGTAGGATTTACAGTTGACCGTATCGAAGACATCGATGCAGTTGTTGCAGAAGCTGTTAAATTGAACAAAGAAGGTAAAACTGTTGTTATCGATGCTCACATCACACCACACCGTCCACTTCCAGTAGAAGTACTTGAGTTGGATCCAAAACAACACTCAGAAGAAGCTATTAAAGCCTTCAAGGAAAAATACGAAGCAGAAGAACTCGTACCATTCCGCCTCTTCTTGGAAGAAGAAGGATTGCAATCACGCGCAATTAAATAATTCCTCTCGTCGAAAATCAAAAGTAAACATTGTAGATTTTATGCATTGATTTTCTTAGAGAGAAACTTAAAAGATCGGAGCAATCCGGTCTTTTTGTGGAGGACAGTAAATGAATTTAAATCAATTAGATATTATTGTGTCAGATGTTCCCCAAGTCTGTGCTGAATTAGAGTGTATCTTGGATAAAAAGGCGGACTATGTTGATAACAGTTTTGCTCAGTTCACGATTGGCAGTCATTGTCTCATGTTATCCCAAAATCATTTGATTCCTTTGGAAAATTTTCAGTCAGGAATCATTCTACACATTGAGGTTGGGGATGTCGACCAGAACCAAAAGCGGTTAAAAGAGATTGGTGTCGAGATTTTACACGGTCCTTGTGAAACGGATTGGGGAACAGAATCCCTGTTAGTTGAAGGCCCTGCTGGTCTAGTCATTGATTTTTATAGAATGAAATAAGGGCGCTTAGTCATTTGAAGTTAACCTTAATGATTCTTAAAACAGAATGTGAGAATATGAACTATTGAAAGATCGGAGCAATCCGGTCTTTTTTTCTCCCATCTTTTCTGTTAAAATAGAGTCATCATCATGTTTGAAGGAGAAAAAGATGCCAACAACTTTCTTTCTATTATTTGGCTTAATGTCGTTAGGCTTTGCTGCCTTCACCTATTTCATGTTCGACATTTTTATCTTTAGTAATTACAGAAATGCCAAGAGATGCACCGAAAGAACGGAAGGAGTTATTATCCGATATTCCTATGCTCTTTATAACGGAATTAGTCTCCCAGTGGTTGAGTACACTGTCGACGGGAACCAATACAAGGTTTTAGGACCGAAATTTCTATATGCGATTTCAAATACAATCAGTACTCCCTTAGGTTCAATCGTATCTGATGTCAAAATGGATAATTTTGAAGATGGGGAAATTCCTCAGGTTTTAAGATACAAGATTTATAGGAATAGTTTCATCTCTTTAACAAAATCACCTTTAATGGAACGATTTCCAATTGGAGGAAAGGTAACTGTTTATTATGATCCTAAGAAACCAAAACATTCCTATGTAGAAAGACCTTTAAAACCAGGTCGTTATGCATGGCTGACTAAATGTTTAGCTTATTTCCTCGTTTTTCTGATGGTTGCTCTAGCTTTCTTTATGGTGCTTATTCTTCCAAATCTTGTGAACTAATAGTTTCTGGTAGATTTTTCGAAAGTATGAAAATCATATCGTTACTATTTTTATAAAATCTTCTCCCTACTTTATAAGATATGAAAAAGAGTTCAACTGGAACTCTTTTTTTGCTATAATGAAGGGAGAAAAATCAGACAGGAGATCAAGATGTCAGAACCGTTATTTTTAAATTCTGTAATGCAAGAAAAAATCTGGGGTGGGACTAAACTACGTGATGAGTTTGGCTACGACATACCAAATGACAAGATTGGTGAGTATTGGGCAATCTCAGCTCACCCAAATGGTGTGTCTAAGGTAGCCAATGGTCGCTATGAAGGAACAGACCTAGCTACTTTGTATGCGGAACACCGTGAGTTGTTTGGCAACCGTCCAGAACCTGTATTTCCGCTCTTGACCAAAATCCTTGATGCCAATGACTGGCTCAGTGTTCAAGTTCACCCAGATGATGCTTATGGACTAGAGCATGAAGGTGAACTCGGAAAAACAGAGTGCTGGTATATCATTGCTGCAGATGAAGGTTCAGAGATTATTTACGGTCACAATGCTAAGTCTAAAGAAGAACTCCGCCAGCAAATCGAAGACAAAAACTGGGATGCCTTGCTGACAAAGGTTCCTGTTAAGGCTGGAGATTTCTTCTATGTACCAAGTGGAACCATGCATGCTATCGGTGCAGGTATCTTAATCCTTGAAACGCAACAGTCTAGTGATACCACCTACCGAGTTTATGACTTTGACCGTAAGGATGATAATGGCAACTTGCGCGAGCTTCACCTTGAAAAATCCATCGATGTTTTAAATATTGGTGAGCCTGCTAACAGCCGACCTGTGACTGTCAAAGCAGATGACCTGCGTTCAACTCTTCTTGTTTCTAATGATTTCTTCGCAGTTTACAAGTGGGAAATCACTGGGAAAGTGGACTTTGAAAAGACAGCTGACTATAGTTTGTTTAGTGTCTTGGCTGGTCAAGGAAAATTGACTGTAGATAGTAAAGATTATCCAATTCAAAAAGGTAGCCATTTTATCTTGCCAAGTGATGTTGAAGCTTGGACCTTGGAAGGATCAGATTTAGAATTGATTGTAAGCCATCCATAAAAAGAAAAGACTTGAGGTTGATTCTCAAGTCTTTTTTTAACTTGGAATTCTCCGAATCTGAGGACAATAGGTCAAAGTTTGACAATGGCTTAGACCGATTATCTTCCCCAAATTTAAAAATAGTTAAACTTTTATAAAAAAATCTTGACTCTGACCTAAGGGGAGGGGTTATACTATCCTTGTAAGGAGGAAATCATGTACCATATCAAAGAAGCTGCGCAGCTTTCAGGTGTCTCTGTCAAGACTCTGCACCACTATGACAAGATAGGACTCTTGGTCCCCTTAAAGTCGGAAAACGGCTATCGAACCTATAGTCAAGAGGATTTGGAACGCCTTCAGGTTATTCTGTATTATAAGTATCTTGGCTTTTCTTTAGAAAAAATAGCAGAGCTGTTAAAGGAAGAAAGGAAAGATTTATTGCCACATTTGACTAGGCAGTTGGAGTATCTAACTCGAGAAAGGCAACATCTGGATACCTTGATTTCCACCTTGCAGAAAACCATTCAAGAACAAAAAGGAGAAAGAAAAATGACCATTGAGGAAAAATTCACTGGATTTAGCTATCAAGATCATCAAAAATACCAGCAAGAAGCGGTAGAGAAGTATGGACAAGAAGTCATGGATCAAGCACTAGAGCGACAAAAGGGTCGCGAAGATGAGTCTACGGTCGCCTTTAACCAAGTCTTTCAAACTTTGGCACAAAATCTTCAAGCTGGTTTACCTGCAACAGCAATTGAAAACCAAGAGCAAGCAGCCAAGCTCTTACAAGCCATTCGTACTTATGGATTTGACTGCTCTATTGAAGTCTTCGGATATATCGGTAAAGGATATGTCTACAACCCAGAGTTTAAGGAAAATATTGATAAATTTGGACCTGGAACAGCCCAGTACACATCAGATGTCATTGCTGCTTACGTTCAGACAAATGCAGAATAAATAGGCTAGGAATTTCCTAGCCTATTTATTACTTCAAGTCATAAAGCCAGTCGTCACCATCTTTATAGTAAAAGAACTCACTCAGATCTTCCTCTACAAATACACGAAGCATATCAGACATATCCTCAGTAGCTAGTTTAAGATGAGATAGATTTTCAAAATTCTCCCACCAGACTTTTCCTTCGTCTGAAGACTGGAGTTCACCAGTAAAGTGTTCTGTCTTGTAAAAAAGTACGACATAGCGAAAATCAGCATCATCATACCAATCTTTGATACCACAGAGTTGGGGTTTGGAAATGGTCAGACCAGTTTCTTCTTTCACTTCACGAATGACGGCATCGACAAAGGATTCACCACGTTCAACATGCCCACCAGGAAAAGTAATGCCAGGCCAGTCAGGATTAACTCGGTCTTGAACTAGAACCTTGTCTCCGTTTTGAATCATACACATATTGACAAATTCGACTGATTCTCTTCTGTTCATAGGCTTCTCCTTCGTATTTCTTAATCATAATGTAGACTTCCTGCCACCCATCCGGTACAGAGGGCAGAAGTGATGTTAAAGCCACCTGTGTGGGCATTAATATCCAGTACCTCGCCAGCAAAGTGGAGGCCAGGTACCAGTTTACTTTCCAGTGTTTTTGGATTGATTTCCTTGAGACTAACGCCACCTTTAGTTACAAAAGATTTTGCAAGCGACATCTTTCCAGTCACAGGAATTTTGAGAGCCTTGATAGATTGGACAAGCTGGTCGCGTTCTTTTTGTGTTAGCTGCTTGACTTTTTCAGGATATCTTTGGACAAAGAATTCTGCCAAACGTTCAGGGAGCAAGGTCTTCAAGGCATTTTTCAAGGATTTTTCACGGTTTTCTTCTAGAAAATCTACTAAATCACTTTCAGAAAGTTGTGGCAAGACATCTAAAGAGAGGACTTCACCACCCTTGACAAAGCTAGACATGCGCAGAGCAGCAGGACCTGATAAACCAAAGTGGGTAAAGAGCAGATCATGGGTGATGACATGCTTGCCATAGCTTAGGGTCACATCGTCTAGCGAAATCCCCTGCAAGGCCTTATGCGGAAAATCAGTCAATAAAGGACTCTCAGCAGCTTCCAGCTCGGTAATAGCGTGTTTGAAGTGGCGAGCAATCTCATGGCCAAAACCAGTAGAACCAGTTGAAGGATAGGATTTCCCACCGGTTGTGACAATGAGTTTATCACAAGTAAAGGTCTGGTTTGCAGATTTAAGGACAAACTGGTCGTCTATCTTTTTAACCGAAACAATTTCTGTTTGAGTAGCAATTTGCCCACCAAGTTCAATGATTTTCTTTTCCAAAGCCTCGATGATGGTCCGAGATTTGTCGCTGGCTGGAAAAACGCGACCGTGGTCTTCTACCTTCAGTTTGACACCATTTTCTGTAAAAAAGTTGATGATATCATGGTTATCAAACTGGGAGAAGACACTGTATAGAAAACGCCCATTTCCAGGGATGCCAGCTAGTAAGTCATCCAGAGTTCCGTTGTTGGTCACGTTGCAGCGACCACCACCAGTTCCAGCTAATTTTTTTCCGAGTTTCCGATTTTTTTCGATGAGAAGGGTGTGCTGGCCATAAAAGCTACTAGAGATTGTAGCCATCATACCAGCAGGACCTCCACCGATAACAATAGTATCAAAATGTTTCATAAAAGTATTGTACCACAAAAAAACAAGAGATGAATAGTCATCTCTTGTCTGATTGATTAGCCAATCTCATATCCCATAAGGAGTCCGCCATCTTCTGCATAAAAACTGCAAAGACCAGAAGTTGGGATAATTTTAATATTAGCTGCTGGGTATTTTTCACGTACAAGTTCTGAAAGTTGTTGGCAGAATTTTTCGTTACTGCGATGAGCCATGACGATACGCCCACCGGCGTAGCCAGCTTTAATTAACTCTTCATAAGCAGCTTGAAGGGACTTTTTAGCACCACGAGCCTTTTGGAGAAGTTCCAATGTTCCGGTTTCACTTGCTTCCCCAACCATACGAATATTAAGAAGCCCGACAACTGTACCGATAAGCTTACTCAAGCGACCGTTTTTAACTAGGTTATCAACTTTAGCAAGAACGAACAACAACTTCGTTTTTTCTTGGTAAGTAGTAATAACTTCAACCACTTCTTCAAAAGAAAGTCCTTGATCAATCAAGTCATTGATTTTTTCAACGATTAAGTCAACTTCTCCACCAGCAGATAAGCTGTCGATAACATGAATCTGAGTGTCAGGGTGTTCTTCGAGATAAATGTTTTTAGCTAATTGTGCGCTATTGTGGCTACCAGAGAGAGTTCCGGTAATGGTCACCACAAAAATATGTTTGGCACCTTCGAAAGCACGTAAGTAATCATCAGGGCTAGGACAAGCTGATTTTGAAGCTTCAGAAGTTGCATACATAGTTTCCATCATTTGATCGATATCAAGATTAGCATCGTCAACAAAGATTTGATCTGCTACTTGAATCTTTAAGGGAACACTGATAAATTCGGTATCAATAGCAGGATTTGCCAATTGGCGATAATCACAACCAGAGTCAGCTACAATCTTCCAAGTCATAGAAATTCTCCATCTTTATCACTTATACATTGACAAAGGTTCTGTCTTTTTTTACAATTATAACATGAAAGCCCTTGAAACAAAAGTAGTAGCTCTCTGTTGTCACAAGTAGAAAGAAATTGTTATGTCTGAACGTAAAATATCTGAAAAATCTCTTGAGAACCTAAGAAAATCAAACCAAGAATCTAATTTGCTAACCAGAGAAGCGATAGAAACAGCTCTTTTGCAACTCTTGGAGAAAAAGGAGTTAGCGAAGATTAGCATTTCTGAGTTAGTCAAGCGTGCTGGCGTTTCTCGTGCAGCCTTTTATCGAAATTATGATTCAAAAGAAGAGATTTTAGAAAGTGTTTTTAAACGTAGTGTCCATAACATCATGGAGCAACTAAGTCATTACGATGTAAAAACAGACCTTTATCTGGTATGGGTTCACCTCTTTAGAGAAGCCAAGAAAGAAGCTAAGGTGATTCAGCTTGCCTTGGACTATCACTTAGAAAAAATCTTTGTGCAAGCTATGCAAGAATTTCTAGAAAAATACTATGGAAAATCAAAAGGAGTCAGCTCTTACCTGCATTCTTTTTGGAGTTCTGCCATCGTATCAGTTTTGCTCAAATGGATCAAGGATGGGATGAAGGTTCCCGCTGAAAAAATTGCAGATCTGCGCTTGCCATTTTTCAAAAAATAAATCAAGAGGAGAGAAGTTATGACTGAAAAAAGACTGGCTTGGGATGAGTACTTCGCTGCTCAAGCCCTATTGATTGCTAATCGGTCGACCTGTAAACGTGCCAAGGTAGGAGCTGTTTTAGTCAAGGACAATAAGGTTATTTCGACCGGCTATAATGGATCAGTGTCGGGGACAGAGCATTGTATTGATCATGACTGTCTTGTGATTGAGGGGCACTGTGTCCGTACCCTTCATGCAGAAGTAAATGCCATTTTACAAGGGGCAGAACGTGGCGTTCCAAAAGGATTTACAGCATATGTTACACATTTCCCATGCCTCAATTGTACCAAACAATTACTTCAAGTAGGATGCGAGCGTGTTGTGTATATCAATCAATACCGCATGGACGATTATGCTCAGTATCTTTATCAAGAAAAAGGGACAGAATTAACACATTTACCACTTGAAACTGTTCAAACAGCACTTCAAGAAGCAGATTTGATATAGAAATATAAAAAAATAAATGGTTTAGAAAGATTTTTAAACCATTTTTTGGTATAATAAGTAGAATAAATTGAAAGAAGGAATTCAGAAAATGGGAAAACTTGAAGTTATTAATCATCCACTGATTCAACACAAATTGTCAATCTTGCGTCGAACTGACACTTCTACAAAAGCTTTTCGTGAGCTAGTTGATGAAATTGCAATGTTGATGGGATATGAAGTACTTCGTGATCTTCCACTTGAAGACGTAGAAATCGAAACACCAATCACAAAAACTGTTCAAAAACAATTGGCTGGTAAAAAATTGGCGATTGTCCCAATCTTGCGTGCAGGTATTGGGATGGTTGATGGACTATTGAGTTTGGTTCCAGCAGCTAAAGTTGGTCACATTGGTATGTACCGTGATGAAGAGACCCTTCAACCAGTAGAATACTTGGTAAAATTACCTGAAGATATTGACCAACGTCAAATTTTTGTAGTTGATCCTATGCTTGCAACAGGTGGATCAGCGATTTTGGCTGTTGACTCCCTCAAAAAACGTGGTGCTTCAAACATCAAGTTTGTCTGCCTTGTATCAGCTCCAGAAGGTGTGAAGGCACTTCAAGCAGCACACCCTGATGTAGAAATCTTTACAGCAGCTTTGGATGAACGCTTGAACGAACACGGCTATATTGTTCCAGGTCTTGGTGACGCAGGAGACCGCTTGTTCGGTACAAAATAAGATTCTAAAATGATATTGAGACTATAACCTAGTCTTAGATTTGAAAGGAGGTTGAATTTTTGTATCTGTCTTTAGAATGGAGCAAAAATTTGACCTTTTTTGACCAAAAATATATAATAATCCTATTAACAAAGAAATTAGAAATCAAAAAAGGAGAAATGAATGATTCCTGTAGTTATTGAACAAACAAGTCGTGGAGAACGCTCGTATGACATTTACTCACGTCTTCTTAAGGACCGCATTATCATGTTGACTGGACCAGTCGAAGACAATATGGCAAATTCAGTCATCGCCCAATTGCTTTTCTTGGATGCCCAAGATAGTACAAAAGATATTTACCTTTATGTAAACACTCCTGGAGGTTCTGTATCAGCTGGTTTGGCAATCGTTGATACTATGAACTTTATCAAGGCTGATGTCCAAACTATCGTTATGGGAATGGCAGCCTCAATGGGTACAATTATTGCTTCAAGTGGAGCAAAGGGCAAACGTTTCATGCTTCCAAATGCAGAATACATGATTCACCAACCAATGGGTGGTACAGGTGGTGGTACTCAGCAGACTGATATGGCCATCGCTGCTGAACACTTGCTTAAAACTCGTAAGACTTTAGAACAAATCCTAGCAGATAATTCTGGCAAATCAGTTGAGCAAATCCACGCAGACGCTGAACGTGATTACTGGATGAGTGCCCAAGAAACTCTTGACTACGGTTTTATTGACGAAATTATGGCTAATAATTCTTTGAATTAAACTACTAAAGCAAGCTCGACTGAGCTTGTTTTTTTTGATATAATAGAAGGAAGATTGTTAGAAGGAAGTTGAATTATGTTTCAAAAAGAGAATCGGTCTGGTCTGATTATCTATTTATACTATAATCGCGATGCTAAAAAACTCGCAAATTATGGTGATATTTGTTACCACTCAAAAAAACATCGTTACCTACAACTTTATGTCCCAACAGAAGAAGTGGAAGAGCTGGTAAATCGTTTAGGAAAAGAGAAATTTATCAAAAAAGTGAGAGTTTGTCATATTCAAGAATTGGAAACTCCTTTCGTTGGTAACCTATATAAAACCAACGAAAACGTTATCATTTAAAAAAGTGAGAGAAACTTGTTGACAATTTTCTGATAATTCGGTATATTCTTAACATGTAATTTAAATTGAACATTAAAAGGAGATAAACATGAAGAAAAAATTTGCATTGTCACTCGTAGCTCTTGCAAGTACAGCACTCTTAGCAGCTTGTGGGGAAGTGAAGTCAGGAGCTTCAAACACAACTGGTAACCCAATTGATGAAAAAGTTGTAAAAATTGGTTTCAACTTCGAAGAAACTGGTGCTGTAGCATCTTACGGTACTTCTGAGCAAAAGGGTGCTCAACTTGCAGTTGATGAAATCAACGCAGCAGGTGGTATCGATGGAAAACAAATCGAAGTAGTGGACAAAGATAACAAATCTGAAACTGCTGAAGCTGCTTCTGTTTCAACAAACCTTGTTACTCAATCTAAGGTAGCAGCTATCGTAGGACCTGCGACTTCAGGTGCGACTGCAGCAGCAGTAGCAAATGCTACACAAGCTGGAGTACCATTGATTTCTCCAAGTGCTACTCAAGATGGTTTGACTAAAGGTCAAGATTTCCTTTTCATCGGAACATTCCAAGATAGCTTCCAAGGAAAAATCATCTCAAACTACGTTTCAAATAAATTGAACGCTAAGAAAGTGGTCTTGTATACAGATAACTCAAGTGACTACGCTAAAGGTATTGCAAAATCTTTCCGTGATTCATTCAAAGGTGAAATCGTAGCAGACGAAACATTTGTATCAGGTGATACAGACTTCCAAGCAGCTTTGACAAAAATCAAAGATAAAGACTTTGATGCAATCGTATTGCCAGGTTACTACACAGAAGCTGGTAAGATTGTAAACCAAGCTCGTGGTATGGGAATTGATAAGCCAATCATTGGTGGTGACGGATTTAACGGTGCAGAATTTGTTCAACAAGCAACTGCTGAACGCGCATCAAATATCTACTTCATCTCAGGATTCTCAACTACTGTTGATGTTTCAGATAAAGCAAAAGCCTTCCTTGAAGCTTACCGTGCAAAATATAACGAAGATCCTTCAACATTTGCAGCTCTTGCTTATGACTCAGTTTACCTTGTAGCTAATGCTGCAAAAGGTGCAAAAACTTCAGTTGATATCAAGAACAATCTTGCTAAAACACAAAACTTCGAAGGTGTTACAGGTCAAACAAGCTTTGATGCAGATCATAACACTGTGAAAACAGCCTTCATGATGACCATGAATAATGGTAAAGTAGATGCGGCAGAAGTCGTAAAACCTTAATTTTATAGATATCGTAAATGGGGAATGAGCTTTTACTCACTCCCTGTTTCGGTGTTTATAAAGGGATTATTTTTTTATAAAATCCTAAAAATAAAACTTAGAAAGAGTGAACCATATGCTTCAACAACTTGTCAATGGTTTAATCTTGGGTAGTGTCTACGCCTTGCTAGCCCTGGGTTATACTATGGTTTATGGAATTATCAAGCTGATTAACTTTGCCCATGGTGATATTTATATGATGGGTGCTTTCATGGGTTATTTCTTGATCAATGCCCTCCATTTAAATTTCTTTTTAGCCTTAATTTTATCCATGATTGGTTCAGCTATCCTCGGTGTTATCATTGAGTTTTTAGCCTACCGTCCGCTACGTCATTCCACTCGTATCTCTGTATTGATTACTGCTATCGGGGTGTCCTTCTTGCTTGAGTACGGGATGGTCTATTTAGTTGGTGCTAATACACGTGCCTTTCCTCAAGCGATCCAAACAGTTCGTTATGACTTGGGGCCAATCAGTCTAACAAATATTCAATTGTTGATTTTGACGGTTTCGATTGTCTTGATGATTCTTTTGCAACTCATCGTACAAAAAACCAAGATGGGGAAAGCTATGCGTGCTGTATCTGTAGATAGTGATGCAGCTCAGTTGATGGGGATTAACGTAAATCGTACAATTAGCTTCACTTTTGCATTAGGTTCAGCATTGGCTGGTGCTGCGGGTGTCCTTATTGCACTTTACTATAATTCGTTAGAACCATTAATGGGTATGACTCCAGGTATTAAGTCTTTCGTTGCGGCCGTTCTTGGTGGTATCGGAATCATCCCTGGTGCAGCTCTCGGAGGTTTTGTAATTGGACTATTGGAAACTTTCGCAACGGCCTTTGGAATGTCAGATTACCGAGATGCCATCGTATATGGAATCTTACTCTTGATCTTGATTGTTCGACCAGCTGGTATCCTCGGTAAAAATGTGAAAGAGAAGGTGTAAACAATGAAAGATAACGTAAAAGCTAATATTCTCTGGATACTTCTTTTGTTACTCGGTTACGGTGCGATTAGTTTATTAGTTTCACTAGGAGTTCTAAACCTTTTCCATATTCAAATTCTAGAACAAATCGGTATTAACATTATTCTGGCTGTGGGTCTTAACCTTATCGTTGGTTTCTCTGGTCAATTTTCACTTGGACATGCTGGATTTATGGCTATCGGTGCCTATGCAGCAGCCATTATCGGTTCTAAATCTCCAACCTATGGAGCCTTCTTCGGAGCTATGCTACTTGGTGCCATTATTGCTGGTTTAGTTGCCCTCATCGTTGGTATTCCTACCTTACGTTTGAAAGGGGACTACCTTGCGGTTGCGACACTAGGTGTTGCTGAGATCATTCGAATCTGTATTGTTAATGGTGGTGAACTAACTAACGGAGCTGCTGGTATCCTTGGTATTCCAAACTTTACAACCTGGCAAATGGTATATTTCTTTGCTGTGATTACTACAATTGCAACACTTAATTTCCTTCGTAGTCCAATCGGTCGTCTAACTTTATCCGTTCGTGAAGATGAAATCGCTGCTGAATCAGTTGGGGTCAATACAACTAAAATCAAAATTATTGCTTTTGTATTCGGAGCTATGACTGCAAGTATCGCAGGTTCGCTTCAAGCAGGATTTATCGGTTCTGTCGTGCCTAAGGATTATAGTTTTATCAACTCTATTAACGTTTTGATTATCGTTGTATTTGGTGGCTTGGGATCCATTACAGGGGCGATTGTTGCTGCCGTTGTTCTTGGTATTTTGAATATGTTCCTTCAAGACGTTGCTAGCGTTCGTATGATTATCTATGCTTTGGCCTTGGTACTCGTTATGATTTTCAGACCAGGTGGTCTTCTTGGAACATGGGAATTGAGCCTATCACGTCTCTTTAAAAAAGGTAAGAAGGAGGGACAAAACTAATGGCATTACTTGAAGTAAAAAATTTAACCAAGCATTTTGGTGGTTTGACAGCTGTTGGAGATGTAACTCTTGAATTGAATGAAGGTGAACTTGTTGGTTTGATTGGACCGAACGGAGCTGGGAAAACAACTCTTTTCAATTTGCTGACAGGTGTGTATGAACCAAGCGAAGGAACAGTAACCTTGGATGGTCACTTGTTAAATGGCAAGCAACCCTATAAAATTGCTGCTCTTGGTTTAGGACGTACTTTCCAAAACATTCGTCTCTTTAAAGACTTAACTGTATTAGACAATGTTCTCATTGCATTTAGCAACCATCATAAACAACATGTATTTGCTAGTTTTTTGCGTCTGCCAGCTTTTTACAAGAATGAAAAAGAATTAAAAGCCAAAGCCCTAGAACTACTAAATATCTTCGATTTAGATGGTGAGGCTGAAACTTTAGCTAAAAACTTAGCTTATGGTCAACAACGTCGTTTGGAAATTGTTCGCGCCCTTGCTACAGAGCCTAAAATCCTCTTCTTGGATGAGCCTGCAGCAGGTATGAATCCACAAGAAACTGCAGAATTAACTGAATTAATTCGTCGTATCAAGGATGAATTTAAAATCACCATCATGCTGATTGAACATGATATGAGCTTGGTCATGGAAGTTACTGAGCGTATCTATGTCCTTGAGTATGGTCGTTTGATTGCTCATGGTACACCAGATGAAATCAAGAGTAATAAACGTGTTATCGAAGCTTATCTTGGAGGTGAAGCCTAATGTCTATGTTAAAAGTTGAAAACCTCTCAGTACACTACGGTATGATTCAAGCTGTACGTGATGTGAGCTTTGAAGTCAATGAAGGAGAAGTTGTTTCTCTTATCGGTGCTAACGGTGCTGGTAAAACTACAATTCTTCGTACCCTATCAGGTCTTGTGCGTCCAAGTGCTGGTCGAATTGAATTTTTGGGACAAGAAATCCAAAAGATGCCTGCACAAAAGATTGTAGCATCAGGACTTTCTCAAGTACCAGAAGGTCGTCACGTTTTCCCTGGCTTGACAGTTATGGAAAACTTGGAGATGGGGGCCTTCCTTAAGAAAAATCGTGAAGAAAATCAAGCGAATTTGAAAAAAGTCTTTTCGCGTTTCCCACGTTTAGAAGAACGTAAGAACCAAGATGCTGCAACTCTATCAGGAGGAGAACAGCAGATGTTAGCCATGGGTCGTGCACTCATGTCAACGCCTAAACTTCTTTTATTAGATGAACCATCAATGGGTCTTGCTCCGATTTTTATCCAAGAAATTTTTGATATCATTCGGGATATTCAAAAGCAAGGTACAACCGTTCTTTTGATTGAGCAAAATGCCAATAAAGCACTTGCAATCGCAGATCGAGGCTATGTTCTTGAAACAGGTAAGATTGTTCTTTCAGGAACAGGAAAAGAACTCGCAGCATCAGACGAAGTCAGAAAAGCATATCTAGGTGGCTAAAACAATCCAGTGGATTGTTTTAGTCGGCGGATAAAAATTGCGTCAGCAATTAACATCTAGTCTGGGAGACTAGTTTAGGTTGTGGATGGAGATTGCGCATGCAATCCCTCTATAGTCTGGGGGACCTTTTTAGTCGGCAGGTAGAGATTGCATTAGCAATCCTCATATAGATCTAGTTGATTGTTTTAGTCGGCAGATAAAGATTGCGACGCAATTCAGACAAGTATAATAATAAGAGCTCTAGGTGGGGCTCTTTTTCGTAAAGTTCTCAGAGTTATCTGAATCTTGAAAAAGAAATGAAAGCGTTTGATAGCTTTCCGTGAAAAGTGTATAATAAAACTATAAACATAAAGGAGATTTCCGATGGCAGTTAAAGATTTTATGACACGAAAGGTCGTTTATATCAGTCCTGATACGACTGTAGCGCACGCTGCAGATTTGATGCGCGAGCAAGGTCTGCACCGTCTCCCTGTTATTGAGAATGATAAATTAGTAGGCTTGGTAACAGAAGGGACAATCGCTGAAGCTAGTCCTTCAAAAGCGACAAGTCTTTCAATCTTCGAGATGAATTATCTGCTTAATAAGACAAAAGTAAAAGACGTCATGATTCGAGATGTTGTTACTGTCTCAGGCTATGCAAGTTTAGAAGATGCAACTTATCTCATGCTTAAAAATAAGATTGGTATTTTGCCAGTTGTTGACAATGGACAATTGTATGGAGTCATTACAGATCGTGATGTATTCAGTGCCTTTCTTGAAATCGCTGGTTATGGTGAAGAGGGAATCCGTGTTCGTTTTATCACAGAAAATGAAGTTGGAGTTTTAGGTAAGATTGTTTCTTTAATCGTTGAGGAAAATCTTAATATCTCTCATACCGTTAATATTCCACGTAAGGATGGTAAAATTGTTATTGAAGTACAAATTGAGGGAAGCATTGACCTTTCTTCATTGAAAAAGAAATTCGAGGATGAAAATATTCTCGTAGATGAAATTACAAAAACTTCTGCAAAAAAACTCTAAAAAGAAAAATATAACTTACTTTAAGCTTGCGAAAAAAACTTTTTTCTAGTATAATAGTTTATTGTGAGCAAACCTCACTTACCCCTTGCAAAGGCTTGGGGTCATTAGACCAAAAGGAGGAACATATCAATGGCTAAATACGAAATTCTTTATATCATTCGTCCAAACATTGAAGAAGAAGCGAAAAACGCTTTGGTAGCACGTTTTGACTCTATCTTGACTGACAACGGTGCAACTGTTGTTGAATCAAAAGATTGGGAAAAACGTCGTCTTGCATACGAAATCCAAGATTTCCGTGAAGGACTTTACCACATCGTTAACGTTGAAGCAAACGACGACGCAGCTCTTAAAGAGTTTGACCGTCTTTCAAAAATCAACGCTGACATTCTTCGTCACATGATCGTCAAACTTGACGCGTAAGAAGGTAGACTATGATTAACAATGTTGTACTTGTAGGGCGTATGACACGTGACGCTGAGTTACGTTATACCCCATCAAATGTAGCAGTTGCGACTTTTACTCTTGCAGTAAACCGTACATTCAAGAGTCAAAATGGCGAACGTGAGGCTGATTTTATCAATGTCGTTATGTGGCGCCAACAGGCTGAAAATCTTGCTAACTGGGCTAAAAAAGGCTCTCTTGTCGGGATTACAGGCCGTATTCAGACTCGTAGTTACGATAACCAGCAAGGACAACGTGTCTACGTGACAGAAGTCGTAGCTGAGAATTTCCAAATGTTGGAAAGCCGTAGTGCTCGTGAAGGACAAAATGGTGGAGCTTATTCTGCACCAACTGCGAATCATGCAGCTTCTACAAATTCAGTACCAGACTTTTCACGTGATGAAAATCCATTTGGAGCAACCAATCCTTTGGATATTTCAGATGATGATTTACCATTCTAATGGACAATTAATACTATAAAGGAGAAAAAACATGGCTCAACAACGTCGTGGCGGATTCAAACGCCGTAAAAAAGTTGATTACATCGCAGCAAACAAAATTGAATATGTTGATTACAAAGATACTGAGCTTCTTAGCCGTTTCGTTTCAGAACGTGGGAAAATCCTTCCTCGTCGTGTAACAGGAACTTCAGCTAAAAACCAACGTAAAGTAACAACAGCTATCAAACGCGCTCGCGTAATGGCTTTGATGCCTTTCGTAAACGAAGATTAAAAAAAAGACCCGGGTGGGTCTTTTTTTCAGGTCCAGTGGACCCTTTTTCATGAGCTTGAAAACTAGAAAGCGAGTTAAGACCCTTACGGGTCTTTTTTCACGAGCATTGAAATGTGAGAGCGAGTTGGGGTCCAGTGGACCTCTTTTTCGTGAGCTTGAAAATAAGAAAGCGAATTAAGACCCTTACGGGTCTTTTTTCACGAGATAGTTTTTTCTGACCTTGGCATGCTATAATGGTAATAGAAAGAGTAAAGGTGGGTAAGTCAAAGATGAATTGTACGATTAGAAATATGATTAAGTCTGATATTGAATCCTTATCTCATGGATTTATGAATCAAAGTTGGCCTGGTAGAGAGGAAATTTTGGCTAGATATTTTCTGGAACAGGAAAGTGGGGAGAGAGAAGTCTTAGTTGCAGAGATTGATGGTGCTGTAGCTGGCTACATTACTATTTTACCCGATGCTAAGCAGGGTCCCTTTGCTGGAATAGCACCAGAACTTTCAGATTTCAATGTCTTTGAGTCCTTTCAAAATCAAGGAATTGGAAACCTATTGATGGAAGAGGCAGAAAATCGAGTTAAGCTTTTTTCAGACAAAGTGACGTTGGGTGTAGGTTTGCACTCAGGCTATGGACCTGCCCAGAGATTGTACATCAAACGAGGCTATATTCCTGATGGTTCAGGCGTTTGGTATCGAAATCAGCCGTTGGAAATGAATGCGACTATTCAAAATAATGATGATTTAGTTCTGTACCTATCCAAGAAATTCGAATAAGAAATAGTGTATTTTTTTGAAGATAGGGGATTTCTCTACTTTATGGTATAATGGAAAGAGTGAATTGAAGGAGGTATTATAATGGATGCCAAGTTAAGATACAAGGCTAAGAAGATTAAGATTATCTTTTTTGATATAGATGATACTTTACGAAATTCAAAGACTGGCTTTATTCCAAGTACTATTCCAACAGTCTTTAAACAATTACGCGAAAAAGGAATCTTGACAGGAATTGCGACTGGTCGAGGCATTTTTGGTGTGGTCTCAGAGATTAAAGCCCTCAAACCTGATTTCTTTGTAACCTTGAATGGTGCTTATATTGAGGACAAAAAAGGTAATGTCATTTATAGTAATAAAATTGCTAAAGATAAGGTTGAAGAGTATATTACTTGGACCAAAGAAGTTGGGATTGATTATGGTTTGGTGGGAAGTCATGCTGCTAAACTATCAAGGCGAACAGAGATGATTAGCCAGGCGATTGACCCGATTTATCCTGATTTAGAGGTGGACCCTGATTTTTACCAAAAAGAAGATATTTATCAGATGTGGACCTTTGAGGAGCAGGGTGATGACCTTGTCTTGCCTGATACTTTGGCATCGACTTTACGTATGGTACGTTGGCATGAACATTCGTCAGATGTGGTGCCTATTTCTGGTTCTAAGGCAGCTGGAGTTGCCAAAGTGGTAGACCAATTAGGTCTTAAACCTGAAAATGTGATGGTTTTTGGGGACGGACTTAACGATTTAGAGCTCTTTGATTATGCAGGCATTAGTGTCGCTATGGGTGTTTCTCATGAAAAAATCAAAGAAAAAGCAGATTATATTACAAAAACATTAGAAGAAGATGGCATCTTTGATGCCTTAGAAGGATTTGGTATGGTAGAAAAAGAATTACATTTTCCACAAGTAGACATTGAAACAGTAGAAGGTCCAATTGCGACTATTAAGACAAATCATGGGGATATGCGTGTCAAACTTTTCCCTGATCACGCACCAAAAACAGTAGCCAACTTTATTGCTCTGTCAAAAGATGGTTACTATGACGGTGTGATTTTCCACCGTATTATTAAAGATTTTATGATTCAAGGTGGAGACCCAACTGGAACTGGTATGGGTGGAGAGTCTATCTATGGAGAGTCTTTTGAGGATGAGTTTTCAGAAGAACTTTACAATGTCCGTGGAGCCCTTTCTATGGCTAATGCTGGGCCAAATACAAATGGTAGCCAGTTCTTTATCGTACAGAACCAACACTTGCCATATTCTAAGAAAGAAATTGCTCGCGGTGGCTGGCCAGAACCAATTGCGGAAATTTATGCTGAACAAGGTGGGACTCCTCACCTAGACCGTCGTCATACTGTATTTGGTCAACTTGCGGATGAAGCTTCTTATGAAGTTCTGGACGCAATTGCAGGTGTCGAAACAGGCGCAATGGACAAGCCAGTTGACGACGTAGTCATTGAAACTATTGAAATTGAGGACTAAAATGAAAATCGGTGATAAGCTAAATGGCCGTATTACTGGGATTCAGCCCTATGGAGCTTTTGTTGAGTTAGAAACAGGAGTGACAGGCCTGATTCATATATCGGAGATTCGGACAGGATTTATCGAAAATATTTACGAGGTTTTAAAGATTGGTGATGAAGTCCAGGTACAAGTAGTAGATTTTGATGAATATACAGGAAAGGCTAGCCTTTCCATTCGTACCTTGGAAGAAGAAAAACATCAACTTCCTAGACGGAGACGTTTTTCGAATGATCGCATCAAACATGGATTCGCGCCGCTTGGTCGCATGATGCCTGTTTGGACACGAGAAGCCTTGGAGCATTTAAAGAAAAACAGTAATTGATATCCCTCAAATCATTGTGATGTTATTATATTTTGTTATAATAGAAGTATGGACGAAGAACAATTATTAAAATCAGGAGAGCGCATTAACCAACTCTTCTCTACAGATATCAAGATTATTCAAAATAGAGAGGTTTTCAGCTATTCAGTGGATAGTGTTCTCCTGTCTCGTTTTCCTCGTTTTCCTAAAAATGGGTTGATAGTGGATTTCTGTGCAGGTAATGGAGCTGTTGGACTATTTGCCAGTAGTCGTACCAAGGCTAAAATTCTCTCTGTAGAAATCCAAGAACGCCTAGCTGATATGGCTGAACGGTCGGTTCGTTTAAATGGCTTAGAAGAGCAGATGCAGGTTATTTGTGATGATTTGAAAAATATGCCTAGCCACATTCAGGGGAGTAAGGTTGATTTGATTTTGTGCAATCCGCCTTATTTTAAGGTGGACGCAAATTCTAATCTGAACGAAAGCGAACACTACTTGTTGGCTCGACACGAAATTACGACTAATCTAAAAGAAATTTGTCGTAGTGCCCAAAGTATACTCAAATCTAACGGGCGTCTAGCCATGGTTCACCGTCCTGATCGTTTGTTAGATATTTTAGAAACCCTTCAACAACACAATTTAGCTCCAAAGCGGCTGCAATTTGTCTACCCTAAACGGGAAAAGGAAGCCAATATGCTTTTGATTGAGGCTATCAAAGACGGCTCCACTAGTGGCTTTAAGGTTTTACCACCACTCATTGTTCATAATAGTGATGGTTCCTACACACCAGAAATTCAAGAGATTTATTATGGATCATAAGGCTTATATGTATGTAGTTGAGTGTCGTGATGGTTCTTACTATACAGGCTATACAACAGATGTGAAGAAACGAGTTGCTGTCCACAATAGTGGCAAAGGAGCCAAATATACACGAGCTCGATTACCGGTAAAACTCATCTATGCTCAAGGTTTCGATAGTAAAGAAGAAGCCATGTCGGCTGAAGCCCTTCTCAAACGTAAGAAGAGAGCGCAAAAGGAAAGATTTTTATCTGAAAACCAAGAAAAAAATTTACTCAGTCATTTTGAAGAGTAGGGGGAGTCCTTTGACTCCTCTTACTTTTGTCAAAAATTGAAAAAAATGCTACAATAAGGAGAATAAAGAAACGAGGTATTATCATGTCTAAGATTCTAGTATTTGGTCACCAAAATCCAGATTCAGATGCTATCGGTTCATCTGTAGCCTTTGCTTATCTTGCAAAAGAAGCTTATGGTTTGGATACAGAAGCAGTAGCTCTTGGTACTCCAAATGAAGAAACAGCTTTCGTATTGGACTATTTTGGTGTGGAAGCACCACGCGTGATCACATCAGTTAAAGCAGAAGGTGCAGAACAAGTTATCTTGACTGACCACAATGAATTCCAACAATCAGTATCAGATATCGCTGAAGTAGAAGTTTATGGTGTTGTGGACCACCACCGTGTGGCTAACTTTGAAACAGCGAGCCCACTTTATATGCGCTTGGAGCCGGTCGGATCAGCATCTTCTATCGTATACCGCATGTTCAAAGAGCATGGCGTAGCTGTACCAAAAGAAATTGCAGGTTTGATGCTTTCAGGTTTGATTTCAGATACCCTTCTTTTGAAATCTCCAACAACTCATCCATCTGATAAAGTGATTGCGCCTGAATTGGCTGAATTGGCTGGTGTGAACTTGGAAGAATACGGTCTTGCAATGCTCAAGGCTGGTACGAACTTGGCAAGCAAATCAGCAGAAGAATTGATCGACATCGATGCTAAGACTTTTGAATTGAACGGAAACAACGTTCGTGTGGCTCAAGTCAATACAGTTGATATCGCTGAAGTCTTGGAACGCCAAACTGAAATCGAAGCAGCCATCCAAGCAGTAAATGCAGCTAACGGATACTCTGACTTTGTCTTGATGATTACAGACATTGTCAACTCAAACTCAGAAATTTTGGCCCTTGGTGCTAACATGGACAAGGTAGAAGCAGCTTTCAACTTCAAACTTGAAAACAATCATGCTTTCCTTCCGGGTGCTGTTTCACGTAAGAAACAAGTGGTACCACAATTGACAGAAAGCTTTAATGCTTAATGATAAAGGGGATAACCCATTGTTAAAAAGGAGTTTCGGCTCCTTTTTTGCTAGGAGGAGACCATGTTAGAATCTGGCGATTTGATTTTTGTGAAAGAAAATACGGAAATGGGACAGGCCATCCAGGCATCTACTGGGAACTATAGCCATGTAGCCATCTTTTTGGACGGGAAGGTCTATCATGCTACGGCGGAAGGTGGCGTCCTAGCCCAGCCCCCTGAAGATTTCTTTGAAGCTGAGAAGGTATATGACCTATACCGCTATGCAGAGATTGATGATAAAGAAGTCAAAAAGCGAGCAGAAAACCTTTTAGGTGCTCCCTACAATTCTTCCTTTTATCCGGATGGAGATGGTTTCTATTGTTCCCAATTTATTGCAGAAATCCTCCCTATTTTTGAGACCATTCCCATGAAGTTTGGTGAAGGAGAACAAGAGATTAGTTCGTTTTGGGAAGATTACTACCGAGAACTAGGACTAACTGCGCCTCTGAATCAGCCAGGAACCAATCCCAGTCAGTTGGCCCAGTCTCCCCGTCTACAGTTTAAAGAAAGATATACGGATGATTACAATTATTAATCCCACACGCTTGACGCGTCAGCCTTTTTTTAAGGACTTGATCAACTATCTAGACCAGCAGGATTATGTAATTTTGCGGCAAATCAAGGCCCAATTTCCAGATCAGCCAGTGGACAAGCTGATGGAGGAATATATTAAAGCGGGCCTCATCCTTCGAGAAAATAAACGCTATTATCTCAATCTTCCCTTTCAAGAATCTACAAAATTTCTTGAACTAGACCAGGAAGTCTTTGTAAGAGATGATAGTCCCATCTATCAAGAAATCCTGGAGAAAGATTATAAGACAGAATTACGCAATCAAACAAATGCAGCTATCCTAGAAGAGTACACCGATTTTGCAAGGGAAAGGATGACCTTGTCTAATTACTTCTACAAGGTCAAGTTCCAGTATCCACTGACGGAAGAACAGCAGAGACTGTATGAAATTTTAGGGGATGTCAATCCTGAGTATGCTCTCAAGTACATGACTACTTTTTTGCTCAAGTTTCTTAAAAAAAATCAACTGATACAGAAACGACGTGATATCTTTGTTGATAGTCTAGTCTTATTAGGCTACATCGTTCAAAATGAAGATGGGAAATATGAGTTGGCTGTAGAATTTGATAAAGAACGATTCGTCTTTAGAAAAAAATAGAAGAAGGCTAGGAATTTTCCTAGCCTTCTTTAAATATACTATAGATAACGTTCTGCAACAGCAGCATCCCCTGGATAGTCTTCTTTCTTACCTTGGATAATTTGGTAGCAGTCAGCACCTTTACCAGCGATAATGACCGCATCCAGTTCTTGACTTGTAACAGACATCGCAGCCTTGATAGCTAGCTCACGGTCAGCAATCTTTTCAACAGGACGATGGATGTAGCTACTAATTTCATCAGCAATGGCCATTGGATCTTCATAGTTTGGATCGTCAGCCGTTAGATATACTTGAATTTCAGGATGTTGATCGAGCAGAAGTCCAAAGTCCTTGCGACGGCTTTCTCCCTTGTTTCCTGTTGATCCGAGTACTAAAGCAATCTTTCCAGTCTGATGTGTTTCAACGACTGAGATCAATTTCTTCAAGCTATCACCGTTATGTGCGTAGTCAATGAATACTTTTGCGCCATTTTTCTGAGTGAGGACTTCCATACGACCAGGAACGCGAGTTGTTGCGATCCCTTTTTTGATGTCTTCTAGACTAGCCCCTAGACGAAGACAAGCGAGTCCAGCTGCAATAGCATTTTCTTGGTTGAAGTATCCAATTAACTGGATATCATAATCTCCAGCTAATTTACCAGTAGCTGAGAAGCTAAAGGCTTTGGAGTTCTCGATTTGATTATCAGATTGGCTACCATAGAAGTCATGGTCTTGATGTTCTACTTGTTCTTTCAGTACAGAGAAGTGATCCATATCACTATTGATGATAACTGCTCGGCTATTTTTCATCAAGAGACGCTTGTGGTAGAAGTAGTCTTCAAAGGTTGGATGCTCAATCGGTCCAATATGGTCTGGTGTGATGTTAAGAAAAACTCCCACGTCGAAAGTTAAACCATACACTCGATTTACCAGATATGCTTGGCTGGAAACTTCCATTACCAGATGAGTTCTACCATTCTTAACCGCTTGAGCCATCATATCAAAGAGATCAATATTTTCAGGTGTTGAGAAGGAAGATTTAAAGAAAGTCTTACCATCTAAAGTTGTATTCATTGTTGACAAGAGAGCTGTTGGGTAGCGTTGGGACAAGATATGATAGGCAAAGTAAGCCGCTGTTGTTTTTCCTTTAGTTCCAGTGAAAGCAAGAATTTTGAGTTTATTCTGAGGATTACCATAAAACTCCATGGCAATCAAACTCATGGCTTTCTTGATATTGTTAACAACAATAACAGGAATACCAACTTCATAGTCCTGCTCTGCCACGTACCAACCAAGCCCTTGTGAGATAGCTGAAAACAGATATTCTTTTTTAAAGGCAGCTCCTTTGGCAAAAAATAGAGTATTTTCTTTGGTTGTTCGGCTATCATAACTAATGCTATCAAAAATAACATCGCTGTAGTTATAGTGGTAATGTCCTTGGTCGATAATCTCACGGAAGAGATCGTCTTTCTTTAAAATATCTAATACGGTTTCAATCTTTATCATACTTTCTATTGTAAACTGAAAGTCTGAATTTTACAAGTAACAAGGAAAAGTTTATAATGGAAGATAAGGAACATTTCCTAGTTATTAAAAATGAATGAGGAAGTTATGTCTAACGAAAATAATCATCAGCAGGCCCAGATGTTACGCGGGACTGCCTGGCTTACAGCTAGTAACTTTATCAGTCGCTTGCTCGGGGCTATTTACATTATCCCTTGGTATATTTGGATGGGAACATATGCTGCAACGGCTAACGGTCTCTTTACCATGGGGTATAATATCTACGCCTGGTTCTTGTTGATTTCGACAGCAGGTATTCCAGTTGCAGTTGCTAAGCAGGTCGCTAAATACAATACCATGCATGAGGAAGAGCATAGTTTTGCCCTGATTCGGAGCTTCTTAGGCTTTATGACTGTATTGGGTCTTGCCTTTGCTTTGGTTTTATATCTCTTTGCGCCTTGGTTGGCAGATCTTTCCGGTGTAGGGAAGGACTTGATTCCCATTATGCAAAGTCTAGCTTGGGCGGTCTTGATTTTCCCATCTATGAGTGTTATCCGTGGATTTTTCCAAGGAATGAGTAATCTCAAGCCTTATGCAATGAGTCAAATTGCGGAGCAAGTTATCCGTGTTATTTGGATGCTCTTAGCAACCTTTATCATCATGAAACTTGGTTCAAGAGATTATCTATCGGCGGTTACCCAATCTACCTTTGCGGCTTTTGTGGGAATGGTAGCTAGCTTCGCTGTCTTACTTTATTTCCTTTACAAGGAAGGTATGCTTCAAAAAGTATTTGAAACTCGAGATAAGATTGATAGTAAGAGTCTACTGGTTGATACGATTAAGGAAGCTATTCCTTTTATTATAACAGGTTCAGCTATTCAACTTTTCCAAATCTTGGACCAAATGACCTTCATTAATAGCATGAAGTGGTTTACCAACTACAGTAATGAAGATTTGGTTGTCATGTTTTCTTATTTCTCTGCCAATCCTAATAAAATCACCATGATTTTGATTTCCGTAGGAGTATCAATCGGTAGCGTTGGTTTGCCCCTCTTGACCGAGAACTATGTCAAGGGTGATTTACCAGCAGCTTCTCGGTTGGTGCAAGATAGTATTACTATGCTCTTCTTATTCCTACTACCTGCAACGGTTGGAGTAGTCATGGTAGGGGAACCCCTCTATACAGTCTTTTACGGTAAACCTGATAGTTTGGCTTTGGGCTTGTTTGTCTTTGCAGTCTTGCAGTCAACAATTCTAGGTTTGTACATGGTCTTGTCTCCAATGCTTCAGGCTATGTTCCGTAACCGTAAGGCAGTTTTATATTTTGTCTATGGTTCACTTGCTAAGATCGTTTTACAACTACCATCAATAGCGATTTTCCACAGTTATGGACCATTAATTTCAACGACCATCGGTCTCATTATCCCAATTGTTTTAATGTACCGTGAAATCTGTCAGATTACTGGTGCTCGCCATAAGATTATCTTGAAGAGAACAATTTTAGTCACAATTTTGACTTTAGTGATGTTCATCCTAGTTGGATTCTTGCAGTGGATTCTTGGATTTGTTTTCCATCCAACTGGACGTTTCTGGAGTTTTATCTATGTCGCCTTTATTGCTGTAATCGGCGGTGGCCTCTACGGAATCATGAGTCTTTATACTCGACTCTTGGATAAGGTTATTGGAAAGGCAAAAGCTGACCAGTTGAGAGCACGATTAAAATTATCATAATGCTTTATAAATAAAACGAACAGTTTGAACTTTTAAAGAAAAAAAGTTTAGATTGTTCTTTTTTTCTTTAAAAAATATAAAAAAATATAAAAAATGTAGAAAAATGTAAATTTTTAACACATAAATGCTTGACTAAAAAAAACTTTAACTGTATAATGATACAAATATTTAAATTTGGAGGTTCTGGAGATGAAAAAGTCTAAGGCAAAATATCTGACGTTGGCAGGCGTCGTCTTAAGTGCTGGTTTACTATTGACTGCTTGTGGTAGTTCAGCTAGTTCTACAAAGACTTACAATTATGTATACAGTAACGATCCTTCTAGTCTTAACTATCTAGTAGAAAACCGTGCAACAACAGGTGATGTTGTCACAAACTTGGTAGATGGCTTGATGGAAAATGACCAATATGGGAACTACATTCCTTCATTGGCAGAAGATTGGTCTGTTTCCCAAGATGGTTTGACTTATACATACAAACTTCGTAAGGACGCCAAATGGTACACAGCAGATGGTGAAGAGTATGCGCCTGTAACAGCACAAGATTTTGTGACAGGTTTGAAATATGCTGCAGATAAAAATTCAGAAGCCTTGTATTTAGTGCAAGATTCTGTTGCTGGTTTGGCAGACTATGTTAGCGGAAAAACTAAAGACTTTTCAACAGTTGGAGTAAAAGCTATTGACGACCAGACTGTTCAATATACTTTGACTCAACCAGAACCTTATTGGAATTCAAAAACAACTGCAACTATTCTGTTCCCAGTAAATGCGGACTTTTTGAACTCAAAAGGGGATGATTTTGGTAAGGTGGATCCAGCAAATATCTTGTATAATGGTCCATTCATCCTAAAATCATTCACATCTAAATCTGTACTTGAATACAAGAAAAATCCAAACTATTGGGATGCAAAAAATGTATTTGTAGATGATGTCAAGTTGACATACTATGATGGAAGCGACCAAGATGCGCTTGTTCGTAACTTTAGTGAAGGTGTCTATAGTTTTGCCCGTCTCTATCCAAATAGTTCAAGTTTTGCAGGTGTGCAAGAGAAATACAAGGATAATATTATCTACAGTATGCAAACTGCGACTTCTTTCTACTTTAACTTTAACTTAGATAGAAAATCTTATAACCACACATCAAAAACGACAGACGCTGAAAAGACAGCTCAACAAGAAGCAGTTTTAAACAAATCATTCCGTCAAGCCATTAACTTTGCCTATGACCGTACAGCTTATGGAGCTCAGTCACAAGGGGAAGAGGGAGCAACAAAGATTATCAGAAACTTGCTCGTTCCACCTTCATTTGTAACTCTTGATGGTAAAGATTTTGGGGATGTCGTCGCTTCTAAGATGGTTAACTACGGCCAAGTATGGCAAAATGTGAACTTTGCGGATGCACAAGATGCCTATTATAATGCTGATAAGGCCAAAGAAGCTTTTGCACAAGCCAAGAAAGAATTGGAAGCTAAAGGCGTACAATTCCCTATTCATCTAGACTTGCCAGTAGACCAATCATATAAGAAGGGTGTCCAAGAGGCAAGTTCCTTCAAACAATCTATCGAGTCCGTCTTGGGTGCAGATAATGTCGTCATCGATATTCAAATGCTGACTACAGAAGAAATGGATGGCATTGGTTATCTTGCTAACACAGCTGCCCAAAAAGATTATGACCTCTACAATGGTGGTTGGAGCCCTGACTACCAGGACCCATCAACTTATCTTGATACACTTAACCTAACAAATGGTGGTTCATTGCAAAACCTTGGCTTAGAACCTGGTGAAAGTAATGCTAAAGCAACTGCGGTTGGCTTGGATGCCTACACTAAGATGCTAGAAGAAGCCAATGCTGAACAAGATTTGATCAAACGTTATGACAAATACGCTGAAGCACAAGCTTGGTTGGTGGATAGCTCTCTCACACTTCCAAACGTATCTCTTGGTGGAACACCAGGAATCAGAAAAACAGTTCCATTCTCTGCTGCTTTCTCTCAAGCGGGTAACAAGGGTGTTGAATCATATAAATACGTTAAGTTGCAAGATAAGGTTGTCACAACGGCTGAGTATGAAGAAGCTAGACAAAAATGGCTGAAAGAAAAAGAAGAATCTAATAAAAAAGCCCAAGAAGAATTAGCAAAACACGTTAAATAATCAGTCTATTCAACAGGAAAAACGATAGTTTCTCAGGAAGCTATCGTTTTTGTATAGTTTGAAACTATAACTAGCTCTTGAAAACAAGAAAACGAAGGATCCAAAATAAGTGGTACAATAGTTACTATAGATTTGGAGGTAAAGTATGAGCAAATCATTTCATATCAACACAATTTTAGCCCAAGCAGGGATCAAGTCTGATGAAGCAACAGGTGCTTTGGTAACACCAATTCACTTTTCAACGACTTATCAGCACCCAGAATTTGGTCAATCAACGGGATTTGACTATACCCGCACAAAAAATCCAACTCGTAGCAAGGCAGAGGAAGTCTTGGCAGCTATTGAATCAGCCAAGTATGCTTTAGCGACTAGTTCAGGTATGTCTGCGATTGTG
Source organism: Streptococcus sp. Marseille-Q6470 (assembly GCF_946902905.1). Taxonomy (NCBI): domain Bacteria; kingdom Bacillati; phylum Bacillota; class Bacilli; order Lactobacillales; family Streptococcaceae; genus Streptococcus; species Streptococcus sp. Marseille-Q6470. The sequence goes on along the minus strand of NZ_OX336385.1, from coordinate 673,928 downwards.
TTGGCCTTTAGTGTCTTTCCAGTAGGAAGTAAGGTTTTGGCTGTCCGTGACCTTTACGGTGGTTCTTTCCGCTGGTTCAATCAAGTGGAACAGGAAGGTCGCTTCCATTTTACCTATGCAAACACAGAAGAAGAGTTGATTGCTGAGCTAGAAAAGGATGTGGATGTACTCTATATTGAAACACCAACCAACCCTTTGATGTTGGAATTTGATATTGAAAAATTGTCAACATTAGCTCATGCTAAGGGTGCTAAAGTTGTCGTGGACAATACCTTCTACAGTCCAATCTATCAACGTCCAATTGAATACGGGGCAGATATAGTCCTTCATTCAGCGACAAAATACCTTGCAGGACATAATGATGTTCTAGCTGGTGTAGTTGTGACAGATAGTGCTGATTTATACGAAAAACTCTTTTACAATCTCAACACGACAGGGGCTGTTTTATCACCATTTGATAGTTATCAATTGATTCGTGGGCTTAAAACTTTGTCACTTCGTATGGAGCGCTCAACAGCCAATGCTCAAGAAATCGTAGCCTTTCTAGAACAATCGCCTGCTGTCAAAGAAGTCTTGTATACAGGACGTGGGGGGATGATTTCATTTAAAGTAGCAGATGAGAAGCGTATTCCTCATATCTTAAATACCTTGAAAGTATTCTCTTTTGCTGAAAGTTTAGGTGGGGTTGAAAGTCTGATTACATACCCAACTACTCAAACCCATGCTGACATTCCTGCAAAGGTTCGTCATTCTTATGGTCTAACAGACGATCTCTTGCGCTTGTCTATTGGTATTGAGGATGTTAGAGATTTGATTGAAGACTTGCGTCAAGCCTTGGAAGGATGATAAAACTATGGGAAAATATGATTTTACGACCTTGCCCAATCGTTTTGGACATCATACCTACAAATGGAAAGAAGCAGAGAATGACCGAGAAGTATTGCCAGCCTGGATTGCTGATATGGACTTTGAAGTGTTACCTGAGATTCGTCAGACTGTTCATGACTACGCTGAGCAATTAGTCTATGGCTATACCTATGCTAGTGATGGGTTGATTGAAGCTGTTCAAAACTGGGAGGAAAAACATCATGGATATCGCTTTGATAAGGATGCTCTAGTCTTTATCGAAGGAGTAGTACCTGCCATTTCAACAGCCATTCAAGCTTTCACCAAGGAAGGTGAAGCAGTCCTCATTAACACACCGGTTTATCCTCCTTTTGCTCGCAGTATTAAGCTCAATAATCGTAGACTAATCACCAACTCTCTAGTAGAAAAAGACGGACTTTTTGAAATTGACTTTGATCAATTGGAGAAAGATTTTGTCGAAGAGGAAGTGAAACTCTATGTTCTCTGCAATCCTCATAATCCTGGTGGACGTGTTTGGGAGAAGGAAGTCTTAGAGAAGATTGGACAACTGTGTCAAAAACATGGAGTCTTGCTAGTTTCAGATGAGATTCACCAAGACTTGGCCTTGTTTGGACATAAACACCAGTCATTCAACACGGTAAATAAAGACTTCAAAGAATTTTCACTGATTTTAAGTAGTGCTACCAAAACTTTCAATATTGCAGGAACCAAGAATTCCTACGCTATTATCGAAAATCCTAAGTTGAGACTTGCTTTCCAAAAACGCCAGCTTGCGAATAATCAACATGAAATTTCAGGATTAGGATACTTAGCAACAGAAGCTGCCTATCGCTATGGTGAAGATTGGTTGACAGAACTCAAAGAACTAATCGAGAAGCACATTAATTATGTAGTCGATTTGTTTGGTAAAGAAACTAAAATCAAGGTCATGAAACCTCAAGGGACCTATCTTATTTGGCTTGATTTTTCAGCCTATGATATTAGCGATGAAGAACTAAGAAAACTCTTGAGAGACGAAGCCAAGGTTATCCTGAATAGGGGCTTGGACTTTGGTGAGGAAGGAGCCCTTCACGCTCGCTTGAATGTAGCCATGCCGACATCTGTGTTGGAAGAAGTTTGCCAACGAATCATTGCCACTTTTTCAAATCATTAAAAACTAGCCTTTTAGGAGAAAAGTCTTCCTAGAAGGCTATTTTCATAGGCAGAAATATGGTATAATTAAGAGATAAAGTAAAGGGGACACTATGGCTAAATTGATTCCAGGAAAGCTTCGAATGGAGGGAGTAGAACTCTACGAAACTGGTCAGATTGAAATCATCAAAGAACAAGACCATCGCATCTATGCGCGTGTAGCGGATGAAGAAATTCGCTATAGTTTGGATGACGATTTGATTTTTTGTGGCTGTGATTTTTTCAAAAAAAGAGGCTACTGTGTTCATTTGGCAGCACTGGAATATTACTTTAAAAATGATCAGCTAGGACAGGAAATCTTGCTCAATCTGGAGGCTAATCAGGAAGAGAAAGAGACTGTTGAGACACAAGTAACTTTCGGAGGAAAATTCTTGAAGTCTATCCAAGTACCTAGTCAGTCTGACCTCTATCAGCTTTCTGCTCAAGGACAGGTGGAAGCAGGAACTAATCGTATTATCTGGACCTTAAGAATTGGTCTTTCTAAGCAAGAAAAGTTTTATGTGATTAGGGATATCCCTCTTTTCTTAAAAGTCATAGAGTTTTCCAAACCTTACATGATAGGGAAGCATTATGAGTCTTCATTAAAACTTGAACAATTTGATAAAGCCAGTCAAGAAGTCTTTAATTTCTTATTAGGTTTGGTTGAAGAGAAGATTGACTACAATATTTTTTTTCCAAATCAAGGACGACATCTCTATTTCCCTAAAACCTTTTTTGAGCAGGGGGCTAGTCTACTGATGGGCTTAGATGCCTTTCAGTTTGACCACCAACTTTCGAGTTATCATCATCTTCTCTTCCAAGACTTTGATGGCCAAACAGGTTTATTTTCATTTAGAATTGAAGAAAAATCCAACTATTTTGAAATGGAAATTTTCGAACAGGCAGGGCTTAATTTCTTTTACAGAGGACAAGTATTATTCTCCAAGGGGAATTTTTTCCTGATGTCGAAAAAACAGGCTAGTTTATTAGATGCTCTTAGAAAAGTTCCTTTAGATCATAGTGGTAGGAAGATTTTACAGTTTGATACTAGTGATCGTGATCTCTTAGCTTCGACCTTGTCCCAGTTTAAAGAGCTTGGAAAAGTAGAGGCTCCTGAGTCGCTTCAAATTCAATCTTTCCGCCCGTCTTTCTACATGGAACGAGAAGAGGACGGATCTATTCGTTTAGATATGCAGTTCCAATATGAAACTTGCTTAGTAACTACTCGAAATGAACTAGAGAATCTCCCTTTTGCAAGTGATATTCAACTAGAAAAACAGATTTTTCAGTTGGCTTTATCTGCTGGATTTGAAGCAGATTTTCGTTCATGGCGTCAGAGTTTGAAATCCGAAGCAGTCCATACGTTCTTTCAGGAAGTATTACCAGCCTTTGAAGCACTAGGAGAATTAAAGATTTCTGAGAGCTTGCAAAATCTTTATCAGGTTCAGAAACCTCAAATTCATATCTCATCCAAGGGGAGTCTTTTAGAAATTCAATTTGATTTTCAAGATATAGATCAAGAAGAAATCAATCGAGTGATGAAAGCGCTAGTTGAGAAGCAGGATTATTACATCAGCTCTTCGAATCAGGTTTACTATTTCGATGATCAGACCAAGCGTATCCGTCAGGATTTAGAAGAATTAGGGATAGAGGACCTACAGGATGGAGCTTTTCGAGCTCGTAAATCCCTAGCTTATACCCTATCTCATCTATTTAAGGATCAGAATCAAGTTACATTTACTGAAGAATTCCGACATTTGGCACATGATTTAACGCATCCAGAAGATTTTCCAATGAAACCTCTGAATATCAAAGCAGAACTCAGAGACTATCAGAAAAAGGGAATTCAATGGCTTCAAATGCTTCACCATTATGGATTTGGTGGAGTTTTAGCAGATGATATGGGGCTTGGCAAGACCCTGCAAGCTATCGCTTTTCTAAGTAGCCAGCTTCAAGACAATACCCGTGTCTTAATTCTTGCTCCATCTGGTTTGATTTATAACTGGGCTGATGAATTTGAAAAATTTGCACCAGATATAGATGTAGCTGTTGTACATGGATTGAAACCTTATCGTGAGACTGTTTTAGCAGAAAATCATCAGATTTATCTGACGAGTTATGCTACTTTCCGTCAGGATAGTGACAGTTACAAGCGGATGTCTTTTGACTTTCTATTTTTGGATGAAGCCCAAGTGATGAAAAATGCCCAAACCAAAATTGCTAAGATTTTGAGAAAGTTTGTGGTTCCATCAGTTTTTGCTCTTTCCGGAACACCGATTGAAAATAATCTAGGGGAATTATGGTCTATCTTTCAAATTGTCTTGCCAGGGCTTCTACCAGCAAAAAAAGACTTTATGAAATTACCAGCCGATAGAGTTGCTCAGTTTATTAAACCGTTTGTGATGCGTCGAAAAAAAGAGGACGTTCTTACAGAGTTACCTGATCTGATAGAAGTCGTTTATAAAAATGAACTGGAGGACCAGCAAAAAGCTATCTATCTAGCTCAACTTCAACAGATGCAAGAGCGTTTGGGACAAGTGACCGATGCAGAATTTCAACGAAATCGAGTTGAAATTTTAACAGGACTCATGCGTCTTCGCCAGATTTGTGATACTCCAGCTCTATTTATAGAAGATTATAAGGGAGATAGCGGGAAGCTTGATAGTTTACGAGATCTGCTAAGTCAAATTGCTGAGGGAAATCATCGTGTACTCATCTTCTCTCAATTTAGGGGGATGTTGGACCGCATCGAAGAGGAGTTGCCACAGCTTGGTTTAACTTCCTTTAAGATTACAGGTTCAACTCCCTCACAGGAACGCCAAGAAATGACCAAAGCTTTTAACCAAGGGGAATGCGATGTATTTTTGATTTCTCTAAAAGCTGGTGGAGTTGGTCTCAATCTTACTGGTGCGGACACTGTTGTTCTGGTCGACTTATGGTGGAATCCAGCAGTTGAATCGCAGGCTATTGGTAGGGCTCATCGTATGGGACAAGAACAAGCTGTTGAGGTTTATCGACTAGTAACTCGAGGAACAATTGAAGAAAAGATTCAAGAGTTACAAGAGCAGAAAAGAAATCTGGTCTCAGAAGTATTAGATGGAACAGAGTCTCGTGGAAGTCTCACGCTTACTGAAATTCAAGAAATATTAGGAATTTCTGAAGCCAAGACTTGAAAAATCAAGACTTTACGCTATAATGGAGTATTGAAAGGGAATAAAAATGAAACAAGAAAGATTTCCAATAGTGTCAGATGATGAAATTATGCTGACAGAGATGCCATTTATGAACTTATATGATGAGTCGGATTTGATTAGTAATATCAAGGGAGACTACCAGGACAAAAACTACTTGGAATGGTCACCAATTACGACAGAAAAAAAGTCGCCGATTCAAGCATCAGATAAACGGATTGAAAAAAAGGAAAAATCCTACGCTGAACTGGCTCGTGAGGAAGCAAGAGCTGATTTGAAACGGAAACGTTCAGCAAAGTATTTGACCCAAGATGTTAGTTTTACCAAACGTTATAAACCTTCAAATAATGTTGTAAGGCAGGCAAATCAGCCAACAGCTCCTTTCCAAAAGGAAAATCCTGGTGAGCTTACCAAATATAGTGAAAAATTAACTCAAAGCCATTATATTTTAGCTGAAACTGCTCCTCAGATGCAACAAACGACTAAAGAAGAGCAACTTGGACCTAAGAAAAATAATTATGATTTTTTAAAGAAAAGCCAAATTTATAACAAAAAAGAACATCAATCAGAAAAAGAACGTAAAATTGCTCAAGAGTTAAACTTGACAAATATGACAGAGTAAAGGGGAAAAAGATGGCAAAAACCTATCATTTTATCGGAATTAAAGGATCAGGAATGAGTGCCTTGGCCTTGATGTTGCACCAAATGGGGCATAAGGTGCAAGGGTCTGACGTAGAGAAATACTATTTTACACAACGAGGATTAGAGCAAGCAGGGATCAAGATTTTGCCTTTTGATGAGAAAAATCTTCAAGGGGATATAGAAATTATCGCTGGGAATGCCTTTCGTCCAGATAACAATGTTGAAATTGCTTATGCAGACAAGAATGGACTAAGCTATAAACGTTATCATGAATTTCTTGGTAGCTTTATGCGTGACTTTATCAGCATGGGTGTTGCTGGAGCACACGGTAAGACTTCAACAACAGGTATGCTTTCTCACGTTTTGTCACACATCACTGATACAAGCTATCTAATTGGAGATGGTACAGGTCGTGGTTCTGAAAATGCCAAGTATTTTGTCTTCGAATCAGACGAGTACGAGCGTCATTTCATGCCATATCACCCAGAGTACTCTATTATTACTAATATCGACTTTGACCATCCTGACTATTTCACAAGCTTAGAGGATGTCTTCAACGCCTTCAATGATTATGCTAAACAAATTACTAAAGGTTTGTTTGTCTACGGTGAGGATGCCGAGTTGCGTAAGATTACGGCAAATGCACCAATCTACTATTATGGTTTTGAAGCTGAAGGAAATGACTTTGTAGCCAGCGATTTGCTTCGTTCAACAACTGGTTCAACCTTTACAGTTCATTTCCGTGGACAAGAGTTAGGTCAATTCCACATTCCAACCTTTGGTCGTCATAACATCATGAATGCCACAGCAGTCATTGGTTTGCTTTATACTGCTGGTTTTGATTTGAATTTGGTGCGTGAACACTTGAAGACTTTTGGTGGAGTAAAACGTCGCTTTACAGAAAAGATTGTCAATGATACAGTTATTATCGATGACTTTGCTCACCATCCAACTGAGATCATTGCGACCTTGGATGCAGCTCGTCAGAAATACCCAAGCAAGGAAATTGTTGCTATCTTCCAACCACATACCTTTACTCGAACAATTGCCTTATTGGATGATTTTGCCCAAGCCTTGAATCAAGCTGATGCAGTCTACCTAGCACAAATCTACGGATCAGCTCGTGAAGTTGACCATGGTGATGTTAAGGTTGAAGATTTAGCAGCCAAGATTCATAAAAAACACCAAGTCATCACTGTTGAAAATGTTTCTCCTCTTCTAGACCATGATAATGCTGTCTATGTCTTCATGGGAGCTGGAGATATTCAAACTTACGAATACTCATTCGAGCGTCTCTTGTCTAATTTGACAAGCAATGTTCAATAAGGAAGATTATGGAATTTCCAATTAAAATTCGGGAAGCTCAGCGATCAGATATTGATCAGATTTGCTTGATACAAGAAAGTAATTCAAACTTCCTAGAAAACATGAATAGAGAAATAATAGAAGAACGTATCCGCAATCATGCGGATACGTTTCTATTAGCTTGTCTTGATGATCAGGTGGTTGCCTATATTTCAGGGACAGACTTTGCTAATTCCTCACAAAGTAGATGGATAAAAAAGATAGCAAATGGAGAAGTTATCAGTGATAGAAATTTTGTGATTGACGCTTTATCTGTTCATCCGGAGTATCAGGGACAAGGATTTGGAACCTTGTTGCTGGCGGCCTTGAAACAAGTTGCTCTTCAACAAAATTGTCTCGGTATTTATCTTCTTTGCAAGGATGAATTGCTGTCTTATTTTGAGATGAATAAATTTATGGAGCAAGGAATAGTAGACGTGGGAGTTAGCAATGAAGTTAATTTTCTCATGTGGTGGAAGAATCCCTTTCATAAGGAGGAGCTATGATTATTCGACAAGCTAGACTTAGTGATTTAGACCGTATTTTAGAGATTGAACTAGAAAATTTTTCAATCGAAGAAGCCATTCCTCGTTCTGTTTTTGAAGCCCACCTAAAAGAGATTCAGACTAGTTTTTTAGTGGCTGAAAAAGAAGGGGAGATACTCGGTTATATTGAAGGACCAGTAGTCCCTCACCGTTATTTGCAAGATCAGTCTTTCACTGAGGAAATAAAAGACCACAGTCATAAGAAAGGTGGTTATATTTCTGTAACTTGTCTGTCTATAGCTAAAGAAGCTCAATCTCTAGGGCTAGGAAGAAAACTACTGACTGCTCTTAAAGAAGTGGCTCTTAAGCATGAACGAGAGGGAATCAATCTAACTTGCCATGACTACCTGATTGAATACTATGAGAAGCACGGTTTTGTCAATGAAGGAAAGTCTAAATCCCAATTTGCAGGCGAAGAATGGTATGATATGGTCTGGGAAAACAAGAATTAGTGATTGGAAAGGCTTCTAAGGTTGCTTTTCTCAAGTTTTTAAGATATAATATTAAGGATTATCAACAAGGAGGTAAATACCTTTGAGCGAAAATTCAAATGAAGAAAAGTTGAGTTTTAAAGAGCAAATTTTGCGAGACTTAGAACGATTAAAGAAAGAGGAAAGTTTAACAGAACAAACAGATGACCTCTTTTCAAATTTGATGAACTCTTCTGATACAAAAACAGAAGAACGAGTAATAACTCCAGAAGAAGAGCTGATTGCTAATTCTGTTTCAACCGTTGAACAATTGATTGAGAACGCACCTGCTGTTCCACCTCGTCCAGATCTAAAAGAAGAGGTTACAGAGGAAATTGCAAAAGAAGCATCAGTTGAGTTACCTCAATCAGTCTCAGATAAAGATGAAATGAATTCAATACCAACTAAGGTTTCAGTTTCTTACCGAACATTTGATACTGCTTCCGAAGACAAAGAAGCAGTAAACCTAGCGCCTCACAAGGAAGAATTGACAAATCACGAAGCTACTGAAGAAGCAGAACTTCCTAGAAGAAGTCGGAGAGAAACTGTGAAACCAGCCAAGAAAAAGAAGAAATCCCGCTTAAAAGGATTTTTAGTGACAGTTTTGGTATTACTCATTCTATTTGGTGCTGGCGGTTTCTTTGGTCTTCGCTATGCTGAATCAGCTTTGCAACCAGTGGATCCAAATTCTAAACAATATATGACTGTTCAGATTCCAGACGGATCTAATGTTCAAGAAATTGGTTCAACTTTGGAAAAATCAGGTGTCATTAAAAATGGTTTGGTCTTTACACTTTATGCCAAGTATAAAAACTACACTGGATTGAAGTCTGGCTATTATAATCTACAAAAGAGTATGAGTGTTGAGGATGTCATTAAAGAGTTGCAAAAAGGTGGGACACCTGAACCTCAAGAGGTTACACTTGCAAACTTGACTATTCCAGAGGGATATACATTAGAGCAAATTGCTCAAACTGTTGGCCAACTTCAAGGGGACTTTAAAGAACCTTTGACAGCGGAAGCATTCTTGGCCAAAGTTCAGGATGAGAACTTTATTGCTCAAGAGGTTGCCAAATATCCAAATCTTCTTGAAAGCTTACCTACAAAAGATAGTGGTGTTCGTTATCGCTTAGAAGGATATCTTTTCCCTGCGACTTATACGATTAAAGAAAATACAACTGTTGAAAGTTTAATTGATTCAATGCTTGCAGCTATGGATAAGAACCTTTCTTCACATTATGCTGCTATTAAGGAAAAGAACCTAACCGTAAATGAGCTCTTGACAATTGCATCACTTGTTGAGAAAGAAGGGGCTAAGACAGAGGATCGTAAGCTGATTGCTGGTGTATTCTATAATCGTTTGAACCTCGGTATGCCACTTCAAAGTAATATCGCTATCCTTTATGCTGAAGGAAAACTTGGTCAAAACATCAGTCTTTCTGATGATGCAGCTATTGATACATCTATTGATTCACCATACAATGACTATACAAAAGTAGGTCTAATGCCTGGGCCGGTTGATAGCCCAAGCTTGGATGCGATCGAATCAAGTATCAATCAGACAAAGAGTGACTATCTCTACTTTGTGGCCAATGTTCAAGATGGTAAAGTTTACTATGCAACAACACTAGAAGAACATGAACGCAATGTTCAAGAACATATCAATAGTAAATTAAACCAATCAAATAGCACAAACTAAAATTATGTGGTTTTCCACATAATTTTGCTTTAAAGCATATATTTATTAATTCAATCAAAAGAAAGTTGAGAAAAATGGTAGAAAAAACATATCCAATGACCTTGGAAGAAAAGGAAAAACTCGAAAAAGAATTAGAAGAATTGAAACTAGTACGTCGTCCAGAAGTTGTAGAACGTATCAAGATTGCTCGTTCGTACGGTGATTTGTCAGAAAATAGTGAGTATGAAGCAGCTAAGGACGAGCAAGCATTTGTTGAGGGACAAATCTCAAGTCTGGAAACTAAAATTCGTTATGCAGAAATCGTGAACAGCGATGCCGTTGCTAAAAATGAAGTTGCTATCGGAAAAACTGTAACAATCCAAGAAGTTGGAGAAGACGAAAAGGAAGTATACATTATCGTTGGTTCAGCTGGTGCAGATGCTTTTGCAGGTAAAGTATCAAATGAAAGCCCAATCGGTCAAGCTTTGATTGGTAAGAAAAAAGGTGATGTTGTTACAATCGAAACACCTGTTGGAAGCTATGATGTTAAAATCTTAAAAGTTGAAAAAACTGTTTAATAGAATAAAAAGAAGGAGTAGATTTAAGGAAAGCGTTTCCCATCACTCCTTTTCTTCATTCTAAAAAATAAGGAGACTATATGAATTCAGAAAAAAAGCACAAAAAGAAAAGTAAAATGGAGCGTGGCTTAACCAATCGCCATGTTCAGGTTATGGCTATTGCAGGAACGATTGGAACGGGACTTTTTCTAGGAGCTGGTCGCTCGATTAGTTTAACAGGACCTTCGATTGTCTTGGTTTATATGATTACTGGTGGATTTATGTATCTCATGATGCGAGCTATCGGTGAAATGTTATATCAAGACCCAGAGCAACATACCTTTATCAATTTCATTACCCGTTATCTTGGTAAAGGGTGGGGATATTTCTCGGTTTGGTCTTATTGGTTATCGGTGGTCTTTATCGGAATGGCTGAGATTACAGCTATCTCGCACTATGTTCAGTTTTGGTTTCCATCCTGGCCATCTTGGTTGATTCAGGTTGTCTTTCTAACAATTTTAGGGCTAGTCAATCTGATTGCCGTTAAAATCTTTGGTGAAGTGGAATTTTGGTTTGCCATGATTAAAATTGTGGCTATTCTTGCCATGATTGCGACAGGTATTTTTATGGTTTTGACCGGCTTTGAAACTCCTTATGGTTCAGCAAGCCTTGCAAATATCAGTGATCAATTCTCCCTTTTCCCAAATGGTGGTATGAACTTTGTCATGGCCTTCCAGATGGTTTTCTTTGCTTACTTGATGATTGAATTTATCGGTGTTACCACATCTGAAACCAAGGATCCAAGAAAGGTCTTGCCTAAGGCTGTTAAGGAAATTCCTTTGCGAATTATCTTTTTCTATGGTGGAGCTCTTTTAGCTATTATGTCTATTATTCCTTGGCGTGAGCTTTCTGCAGCGGATTCACCATTTGTAACGGTATTTGAACTTGTTGGCCTTAAGTGGGCAGCGGCCTTGATTAACTTTGTTGTCTTGACTTCAGCTGCATCAGCCTTGAATTCAACCCTTTACTCAACAGGTCGTCATTTGTACCAAATTGCCCATGATTCACCAAATCGTTTCTTGAAAGCTATTAAGGCAGATACACTCTCACGCCACAACGTTCCTCAGAATGCAATCATTGCTTCTGCCGTATTGATTGGTTTTGCAGCCTTCATCAATGTACTTCCTGGTGTATCAGATGCCTTTGCTTTGATTACAGCTTCTTCATCGGGTGTTTATATAGCTATCTACATCTTGATCATGGTAGCCCATCTCAAATATCGTAAGTCTAAAGACTTTATGGCAGATGGCTATCTCATGCCTCAATATCGCTTGCTAAATCCTCTGACCATGCTCTTCTTTATCTTTGTATTTGGAACACTCTTCTTACAAGAGTCAACTGTAATGGGAGCTAGAGGTTCAGCTATCTGGATTGTTGCATTTGGTATTTATAGCCAATGGAAGTTTAGAAAATAAGTCAGAAGCTCATCAACTTAGGTTGGTGAGTTTATTTCGTTTGACAGTTCTTTAAAATAGGAATATAATCAAGGCGTTAGTTGTCTTCGAGGAGGTTTGGATGCACATTAGATTGGAGAATACAGAGTCTCAGAAAGCACAAGAAATAGGGAATTTGATTCGCTCTTATAATCGTTCTAAAAGGGAAACTGCTGAAAGTGAGCCACTTAATCTTTATATCGAAGACGAACAAGGTCAACTCCTAGCTGGCTTAGTAGCAGAGACTTTCGGGAATTGGTTAGAAATTGAGTATTTGTTTGTGAAGGAGGACTTGCGAGGACAAGGAATTGGTTCCCAACTATTGCAGCGAGCAGAAAGTGAAGCTAAGAAGAGAAATTGTCGCTACGTTTTTGTGAATACGTATCAGTTTCAAGCGCCAGCCTTCTATCAGAAACATGATTACCAGGAAGTCTTTACCTTAAAAGACTATCCCTGCACTGGACAAAGGCACTATTATCAAAAAGATTTATAAACAGACATTGGATGCTTAAAGAGATTGTTCACAAAAAGATGGAGGTAGGTTGATGGATATCATACTGGATATGGGTAATGTTCTACTTGAATGGAACAAGGATAAGATTTTGAAAGCTGTAGCTAAAACTCAGAAAGATTATCTGATCTTAGACAAGGCGATTTTCCAGTCGGGGCTTTGGGAAAGATTGGACCTGGGAACCTTGACTCGAGAAGAATTGGTTGATAAGGTTCTTTCCCTATTAGGAGATTGCTATCAGAAAAAGGTTGAAGAAGTCATTTGGAACTGGCCTGCCTATATCGATATTTACACGGAAGTCTTTCCGCTTCTTGCACGTTTAAAGGAAAAAGGCCATCGTATTTTTGTCCTATCTAATACCTCACCAGTTTTTTATGAATTATTGAAAAATCAACTAGCACCTCTTGAAAAGATTTTAGATGGGTTTGTTCTTTCCTGTGATATCGAGGCTATCAAACCTGATCCAAAAATGTTTGAAGAAATTCTCCATAAATATCAGTTGGATCCTTCAAATTGTATTTTTCTAGATGATGTAAAAGATAATACCAACATGGCTGAAAGTTTAGGCATCAAAGCCTATCAAGTCAAACAGAGAAGTGACGTTGTAGATATTTTGAAAAAATTTGAATAAGTAGAAAACTCTCTATCATTTTGGTGGTAGAGTTTTTTTGTTAAAAAAATCGTACAAATTGACAGATATATATTGCATAATGTAAATTATATGATATAATGAAGTTGAAAAAAGAAGCGCGACTTTTAAAATTAAGGAGGAGGTTACAAGTGGCTAAGAATTTAAAATTAAAACTAGCTCGAGTAGAGCTTGATATGACACAAGGTGACTTGGCAGAAGCTGTAGGTGTCACTCGACAGACTATCGGCTTGATAGAAGCTGGAAAGTATAATCCCTCGCTTTCGCTTTGCCAGTCTATTTGCAGATGCTTAGGAAAAACTTTAGATCAATTATTTTGGGAGGAAGAAGATGAAAAATAGATTTTATTATTACCAATTATTAGACGAAAGAGAAGAGCAACAACTTCATAAAGCTGGTGCAGAGAGTTTTTATATTTCTATCGGATTATTGTTTCTAGCTTATTTCATATCAGTGTTAGCACCAAGCCTTTTTAATTCTAGCATGCTTCTCGCTATTATTATCATAGGGAATTTTTACTTTATCAATCGTGCTAGAAGTCTAGGTGTGACTTACTATAGTCGTTTTCATTTTACAATTTTAGGCTGCCTATTATTAACTCTAGTGATTACAGCTACCTTGATGCTACAGAACTACCAGTTCAATATCGAAATTTACCAGCACAACCCTCTACATCTTAAATACATTTTTGCTTGGATATTTACCTATGTCTTTTATCTCCCTTGGGTATTTATTGGTAACTTAGGTTTGAAAAGTTATGGTGAATGGGCTCAGAAGAAGTATGAAAAAGATATGGATGAGTTCGAGAGCATGGAATAGCTTGTTAGCTTTTTATCAATATCGAGAAAATGTGTTATAATAGTACTAATTTATGAGAAAAGAAGAAACATTTTCATCTTTTTACAAATAGGGAAGAAGGACAGTATATGTACCCAGATGACAGTTTAACTTTGCACACAGATTTGTATCAAATTAACATGATGCAAGTTTACTTCGACCAAGGCATTCATAACAAGAAAGCAGTTTTTGAAGTTTATTTCCGCCAACAACCTTTCAAAAACGGTTATGCTGTATTTGCAGGTTTGGAACGAATTGTGAACTACTTAGAAAACTTGCGCTTTTCTGAGAGCGATATTGCTTATTTGGAATCACTTGGTTATCATGGTGCCTTCTTGGAATATCTCCGTAATCTCAAGATGGAATTGACTGTACGTTCTGCTCAAGAAGGGGACTTGGTATTTGCCAATGAACCGATTGTTCAAGTGGAGGGGCCTTTGGCTCAGTGTCAATTGGTTGAAACAGCTCTCTTGAACATCGTCAACTTTCAAACCTTGATTGCGACCAAGGCAGCTCGTATTCGTTCAGTCATTGATGATGAACCTTTGATGGAGTTCGGAACACGTCGTGCGCAAGAAATGGATGCAGCTATCTGGGGGACTCGTGCGGCTGTTATTGGTGGTGCCAATGGAACTAGTAATGTACGCGCAGGTAAGCTCTTTGGTATTCCGGTTTTAGGGACTCATGCCCATGCTTTAGTTCAAGTTTATGGAAATGACTATCAGGCTTTCAAGGCTTACGCCTCAACGCACAAAAACTGTGTCTTTCTAGTAGATACATACGATACTCTTCGCATCGGTGTTCCAGCAGCGATTCAGGTTGCGCGTGAACTTGGTGACAAGATTAATTTTCTTGGTGTCCGCATTGACTCTGGAGATATCGCCTATATTTCTAAAAAAGTTCGTCAACAACTGGATGAGGCTGGATTTACAGATGCTAAGATCTATGCATCCAATGACCTTGATGAAAATACCATTCTTAACCTCAAGATGCAAAAAGCTAAAATTGACGTCTGGGGTGTAGGTACTAAACTCATCACTGCTTATGACCAACCTGCTCTTGGCGCAGTCTATAAAATTGTGTCTATTGAAGATGAAAATGGTCAGATGCGCAACACCATCAAACTCTCTAGCAATGCTGAGAAGGTTTCGACACCAGGTAAGAAGCAAGTTTGGCGCATTACCAGTCGTGAAAAAGGGAAGTCAGAAGGTGACTACATTACTTATGATGGCGTAGATGTTGCTAGTATGACAGAAATCAAGATGTTCCATCCAACCTATACTTACATCAAGAAAACTGTCCGTAATTTTGATGCCGTTCCTCTCTTGGTGGACATCTTTAAGGACGGTAAGCTGGTCTATGATTTACCGAGTCTACCTGAGATTCAGTCCTATGCTCGTAAAGAATTTGATAAACTTTGGGACGAGTACAAACGTGTTCTGAACCCACAACATTATCCAGTAGACTTGGCACATGATATTTGGCAAGACAAGATGGACTTGATTGATAAGATGCGTAAGGAAGCTCTAGGCGAAGGAGAAGAAGAATGAGTTTGCAAGAGACCATTATCCAACAATTAGGTGTTAAGCCAGTTATTGATGCCCAGGAAGAAATTCGTCGTTCCATCGACTTTCTAAAAAGATATTTAAAGAAGCATCCCTTCTTAAAAACGTTTGTGTTAGGCATTTCTGGAGGTCAAGACTCGACCTTAGCAGGACGCTTGGCTCAACTAGCCATGGAAGAAATGCGAGCAGAAACAGGTGATGATAGCTATAAATTTATAGCAGTTCGTTTGCCTTATGGAGTACAAGCTGATGAAGCAGATGCCCAAAAAGCCCTAGCTTTTATCCAGCCAGATGTGAGCTTAGTAGTGAATATCAAGGAATCTGCTGATGCTTTGACAGTAGCAGTCGAAGCAACAGGAAGTGTAGTTTCCGATTTTAACAAAGGAAATATCAAGGCTCGTAGCCGTATGATTGCCCAATATGCCCTTGCAGGTGCTCATAGTGGAGCTGTTATCGGGACAGACCATGCTGCGGAAAATATCACAGGTTTCTTTACCAAGTTTGGTGACGGTGGTGCAGATATTCTCCCACTCTATCGCCTCAATAAACGCCAAGGAAAACAACTCTTGAAAGAACTTGGAGCTAATCCAGCCCTCTATGAAAAAGTTCCAACAGCAGATTTGGAAGAAGAAAAACCAGGCATTGCAGACGAAGTAGCCTTGGGAGTCACTTACAATGAAATTGATGATTACCTCGAAGGTAAACAAGTAAGCTCAGAAGCCCAAGCAACCATTGAAAAATGGTGGTACAAAGGCCAACACAAACGCCACCTACCAATTACTGTGTTTGATACGTTTTGGGAGTGAGACAGAAATCGGTAACTCGAAGAGTTCGAGTTCGATTTCGTTGTCTCACCCCCGCAAGGCTGACTAGGCTTGAAAAAACTTGCTAAAGTGCATTTCAAGCCAGACAGCGACTGCGTCATGAAATTAGAGGGAACTGTTGTTTTCTCAATGTTTATGAGTATAGTGTTTTTACCCTGAGCCTAGAAATGAGAAAGCGAAGAAGGTCCGGAGGACCTTTTTCACTTTATAACTTGAATTGGGAGAATGAGACAGGTCAATGTAAGTTTTAAGCCATCCATAAAATAGAAAGAGAGTTAGCATCATGAAAGCACTAGGTACACAACCTTTAGAAACTGAACGTTTGATATTAAGGAGATTTGTAAAAAATGACGCTCAAGCCATGTTTGATAATTGGGCTTCACGCTCAGAAAATCTAACTTATGTGACTTGGAATCCACACTTGAATGTTGAACAGACTCGAAATTCTATAGGCAATTGGGTTAAATCCTATGACGAGCCAGATTATTACAAATGGGCCATTTGTCTCAAAGAAAATCCAGACCATGTCATTGGAGATATTAGTCTTGTAGGTGTGCATAAAGAAAACTCTAGCTGTGAGATTGGTTATATCTTAGGGATGGACTACTGGGGACGAGGACTCATGACAGAAGCCTTGAAGGCAGTTTTATCATACTGTCTAGATGAGATTGGATTTGAAGAGGTTGATGCTTGCTATGTAAGTCTAAATCCTGCATCTGGTCGTGTTATGGAAAAGGCTGGAATGACTTTTTGGAAGACAATTCCAGATGGTGTGAAACGAAAAGGATATATAGCGGATAAAATTTATTATCAAATCAAAAAGGCGGTGGGATAGAAATCGTTAGACGAAGTTTCGATTTCGTTGTCTCACCCCCGCAAGGCTGACTAGGTTTGAAAAAGCTTGATAAAGCATCTTTCAAGCCAGACAGCTACTGCGTCAAAGCGTTAATACCAGAAAAGGACGAGATTTTATATCTCGTCCTTTTTATATTGTATATCATTCAGCTTAATCAAAATAAAGCAAATCTTTGCTGGTACTTGTAAAGAGATCAAAGCCATCCTTAGTGACAACACCGCAGTCTTCGATACGAACTCCGACTTTACCAGGGATGTAGATACCTGGTTCAACTGAGAAGCACATGCCTTCTTCGATGACCATGTCATTTCCTTCCATGATTGATGGGAATTCGTGAACATCCATACCGATACCATGGCCGAGACGGTGGTTGAAGTACTCACCGTAGCCAGCTTTTTCGATCACTTCACGAGCTGCACGATCGACCTCATGGGCTGTGACACCAGGTTTGATAAAGTCAAGGGCAGCTTGTTGAGCTTCTAGAGTCAAGTTGTAAATATCCTTCTTGAATTGGTCTGGTTTCCCGACAGCGACCGTACGAGTCATATCTGATGCATAACCATTGACCATCACACCAAGGTCAAAGAGGAGAAGGGCGTTATTTTCAACCTTGTTAGCTCCAGGGATACCATGCGGATTCGCAGCATTATCACCTGTTAAGACCATGGTGTCAAAGCTCATTTCATAACCTTCGCGTTTCATAGCAAAATCGATTTGCGCAATGATATCTGTTTCAGTATTATCAAGAGAGATGTTGTCAAAACCAACTTTGACAGACTTGTCTGCATAGACACCTGCTAACATCATCTTTTGCACTTCGTCAGCTGATTTGATCAAACGCATACGTTGGATCAATGGAGTTAAGTTTTCAAACTCAGCAGATTCAAAGACAGTTTTCAAACCGTGATATTTGGTCAAGATGAGGTTATCAAACTCAACTGCTACACGTTTGAAATCAAATTGTGGCAAGGCATTTTGGATTTTTTTCCAAGGGTCTTCAGAGTCCACATAACCAACGACTGGGAAAGAAACAGTGCTAGTTGCACGCTCAACCTCAAGTGCTGGAACAAAGAGAAGCGGTTCCTGATCTGCAAGGACAAAAAGGAACATTTGACGTTCGTGTGGATCACTGTAAAAGCCAGTGAGGTAATTAATTGTGACGGGGTCAGATACGACAGCGACGTCTAGCTTTTCTGATTCGAGATATGTTAGGATTTGTTGTAATTTAGACATATGCTACCTTCTTTCTACCCCTCTATTTTTGCAAAAAATAGTAGAAAATGCAAGGGAGAAGGGGAAAAGAGCATAAAAAAATTCCAATTGCCGAAGCATATTGGAATCTAATGATTAGTTGAATTCTGCCTTGCTTTTTACATCGCTATATTCTTCAGCGACTTCTTGACTAAGAATATCCTCGTAAGATGGTAGAACGATGTCCTGACCGTATTTTTTCTTAAGAGCAGTAGTGACCAAGCGGTAGGCTAGATTTGCATTGCGGGATAAAATAGGTCCGTGGAAATAAGAACCGAAGACATTTTTATAGTGAACACCTTCACCGATTTTCTCTTCGTTATTTCCATTTCCGTAAACAACCTGTCCCAGTGGTTTTTGGTCATCTGAGAGGAAGGTGCGACCTTGGTGGTTCTCAAATCCATAGTAGATTTCATCGAATTCTTCATTATGAATTTTAATATCACCGATAAAGCGGTTATTGGTTTGGTTGAGTGTGTAGTGTCCCATAACACCGAGGCCTTCGATGCGTCTTCCGGAAGCCTCTATATAATATTGTCCCAATAGTTGGAAGCCACCACAGATAGCAAGAACGACACCATCATTTTGGATAAAGTTATCGATGCTTTCTTTTTTAGCAGGTAAATCACTAGCAATGATGCTCTGTTCAAAGTCTTGACCACCACCGAAAAAGGCGATGTCGTAGTGGTTTTCATCAAAGTCATCATGGAGAGAAACGATGTCAACTGTTACATGAGCCCCAAGTTTTTCAGCTACGTACTTGAGCATAAGGATATTTCCATTATCTCCGTAGGTGTTCATGAGGTTACCATAGAGGTGGGCGATATTCAGCTGGTATGGATAGTTACCGTCTTTTGAGGAAAGTGAAGTATAAACCATTAGTTCATCTCCTTTCTAACAAGTTGACGATTGGCTAGTAGTTCTCGGAATTCCAGCATAGCAGTGTAGGTCGCAAGGATGTAAGCATGTTTACAATCTTGGGCTTCAATCGTTTTAATAACTTGTTCCAGACTGCTTGTTTCAGTGATTTTATCAGCTGGATAGCCAGTTACTCGAAGACGACGAGCAATTTCAGAATGACGAACGCCACCAGCATTGATTTCTGGAATATCCATGTCAGTTATCTGTTCAAAATCCGCATCCCAGATCCAGCTGGTATCAATACCGTCTGCATAGTTAGCATTAAGGAGAACCGATAAACTAAATGGATAAGGAGCTAGTTTAATCATTTCAATAGCTTGTGTTGCACCAACAGGATTTTTAATAAGAACCAGTGTGCATTCCTTGTCACCGATATGGAAGGTTTCTTGGCGCCCAAAAACTGCACGACTCTTGTCAAATCCTTGTTTAATCAGTTGAGAATCAGCTCCAAGGTAACGGGCGATAGCGACTGCTGCGAGAGCATTGTAGATATTATAAAGTCCACCGATTTGGATACCGTATTCCTGTCCGTCAATAACAAAGCGAGAACGATTGTTGGTCAACTCAACCAATTCTGTTAGACGGTAGTCCAAGTCAGGTCTTTTACATCCACAATTTTCACAAATATAAGCTCCTAAGTTGGCATAAGTATTAAGCTCATATTTCAAAATACTTTGACAGTCTGGACAGAGAATACCTTCCGTATTGTAGTGAGCAAGCTTTGCTGGACCTTTTTCCAAATCAAAACCAAAATACTGAACAGGATTTGGAATTGCAGGCTTGTAGAAAAGCGGACTATCGCCGTTAAGGAGCACAGTAGCAGTAGGAACTTTTCGAATAGCGTCCAAAATCATGTTGTAGGTCGTATAAATCTCACCGTAGCGGTCCATTTGATCGCGGAAAATATTGGTGATAACGAAAAGACTAGGCTGGATGTAGTCACAGATACGTGAGAGACTAGCTTCGTCGATTTCAAGGACAGCGATGTTCTTGCCAGTTTTTGAAGATTTGGCTGTCAAGAAGGTAGTTGTAATCCCTGTGATCATGTTGGCACCACTTGGATTGGTTAACACTTGACCGTAAATTTCCTTTAGGATACCGACAGTGAGAGCGGTCGTCAAGGTTTTTCCATTGGTACCAGTTACCACAACAATCTCATAGTTCTTCGCTAAATGTTGTAAAATATCTTTATCAAATTGAAGGGCGAGTTTTCCAGGCAGCGTACTTCCACGTCCAAGACGACTCAAAATAAAGTGAGAAGAACGCCCAGCAAGAAGGCCCAAAGTAGTTTTTAATTTCATGTTTCTATTATATCATAAAAGCCAGAAAAGACAGATTTGAGATTTTAGAAAAAGAAAAACAGCCCAAGGAGGGCTGCTTGATAAAACTAAATCGCAAACAAGTCATTCAAGTTCTCAGCCAAGGTTGGGTGAGTGAAGATTTGTTTTGTGAAGTAAGTGTATGGAATCTTGTTGTCCATTGCAACAGTAATGATGTTGATGATTTCTTGTGAACCTTCAGAGAAGATAGTTGCGCCAAGAATTTCTTTTGTTTCAGTATTGACAACAGCTTTGAAGGCACCACGAAGGTCACCATTTACATGTCCACGAGGCATAGCTGCAACAGGAATTTCCTTAACAGCATATGGAAGTTTCAAATCAGCTGCTTGACTTTCAGTCAAACCAACTTGTGAAAGTGCAGGTGTGATGAAAAGAGTATTTGGTACATTGAGACGATCTTCGAGTGTGTAGCTGCCATCACCAGCGAGGTAGCTATAAACAACACGGAAGTCATCTAATGAAATGTAGGTAAACTGAAGGCCACCGTTGACATCTCCAACAGCAAAGACACCAGGAACGTTTGTTTGACAATGTTTGTCTACTTTAATAGCGCCTCGTTCAGTTAGTTCAATATCTGTGTTTTCGAGATGAAGAGGTTCAACATTTGGTTTACGTCCAGTTGCGTAGAGAAGGGCATCGAAACGGTATGTTTCGTTCTCAGTCACGACAAGAACCTGGTCACCGTCGTTTTTGATTTCAGTAGTGCGGACATTTTGTAGCAATTCAATGCCATCTTCTTCTAAGTATTGTTTGGCAAGAGCTGCGATAGAAGGTTCTGCACGAGGTAGGAATGTATCCAAGGCATCTAGGACTGTGACCTTGCTTCCAAGTTTGTTGTAAAGACCGGCAAATTCAAGACCGATATTTCCGCCACCAAGGACACCAAGTTTTTCAGGCAATTTGTCCAAGTTTTGGATACCTGTTGAGTCAAAGACATTCTTGCTTGTAGCAAGGCCTGGGATAGGTAAGACATTTGAAACAGCACCAGTGTTGATGACGATAGTTTCAGCAGTCAGTTCTTGTTTTTCGTCACCAGCTTGGATTTCGATGACTTTATTAGAAACAAAGTGAGCTTCAGCATCAAAGATATCTACGCCTGTACCTGCGACAGTAGCATAGTTTTTACCATTGAGGCGTGTAGTAACCGTGTTTTTAGTAGCCATGACTTGATCAAATGACAAGTCTTTTTCAGCAGCAACTAGCAAGGTTTTAGTTGGGATACAACCGATATTGATACAAGTTCCACCGTACATAGCTTTGCTACGTTCAACGAGGGCAACTTTTTTACCAGCTGAAGCCAGTTTTCCAGCAAGCGTCTTACCTGCCTTACCAAATCCAATGACAATTAAATCGTATGTTAACATTTTTATTCCTCCTGTTCGAATTTCATTCTAGCATAAGAAAAAAACTTTTGCACAAATCTGCTACGGAAAATAGTTTCAGGAACCGAATGCTCTAACAAATACTTTTTGAGTGAAGCAAATCGATAGAAAAATCGTTTACATGACTTAATCAGGAGGTTAGACTATCTTTTGACCTTCTCTTGTGTTATACTAGATAGGTTGCAAAAAAGCAGTACTTTTCTTTAGTGGAAAAGAAGCAACACGGTCTTTCATAAAAGCTATGAAAGTACGTCATGACAAGAAAAGTATAAACTAAGCGCTATAGGATGGCTTCGCACCATCTTTAGAAAGAAGAATAACGTGAAATTTAATGAATTTAATCTTTCTGCCGATTTGTTGGCAGAAGTTGATAAAGCAGGATTTGTAGAAGCAAGTCCCATCCAAGAGCAAACCATTCCTTTAGCTCTTGAAGGGAAAGATGTGATCGGACAAGCTCAAACTGGTACAGGGAAAACTGCAGCTTTCGGCTTGCCAACCCTTGAAAAAATTCGTACAGAAGAAGCAACTATCCAAGCTTTGGTCATTGCACCAACTCGTGAATTGGCTGTTCAAAGTCAAGAAGAACTTTTCCGCTTTGGTCGTAGTAAGGGTGTGAAAGTCCGTTCAGTATACGGTGGTTCAAGTATTGAAAAACAAATCAAGGCTCTTAAATCAGGGGCTCATATCGTAGTAGGAACACCAGGTCGTCTCCTTGACTTGATCAAACGCAAGGCCTTGAAATTGCAAGATATTGAAACTCTTATCCTTGATGAAGCGGACGAAATGCTCAACATGGGCTTCCTTGAAGATATTGAAGCCATAATCTCCCGTGTCCCAGAAAATCGTCAAACCTTGCTCTTTTCAGCAACCATGCCTGAAGCCATCAAACGCATCGGTGTTCAGTTCATGAAAAATCCTGAGCACGTCAAGATTGCTGCCAAAGAGTTAACAACAGAACTAGTTGATCAGTACTATATCCGTGTTAAGGAACAAGAAAAATTTGATACCATGACTCGACTCATGGATGTGGAGCAGCCAGAACTTGCAATTGTATTTGGTCGTACCAAACGTCGTGTGGATGAGTTGACTCGTGGTCTTAAAATCCGTGGTTTCCGAGCAGAAGGGATTCATGGAGATTTGGACCAAAACAAACGCCTTCGTGTCCTTCGTGATTTTAAAAATGGCAACCTCGATGTCCTCGTTGCAACAGACGTTGCTGCTCGTGGTTTGGATATCTCAGGTGTGACCCATGTCTACAACTATGATATTCCTCAAGACCCTGAGAGTTATGTTCATCGTATCGGTCGTACAGGGCGTGCAGGTAAGTCAGGTCAGTCCATTACTTTCGTAGCACCAAATGAGATGGGCTATCTCCAAATCATCGAGAACTTGACTAAGAAACGCATGAAAGGTCTCAAACCTGCAAGTGCAGAAGAAGCCTTCCAAGCTAAGAAACAAGTTGCACTGAAGAAAATTGAACGTGATTTTGCTGATGAAGCCATTCGTGGAAACTTCGAGAAATTCGCAAAAGACGCTCGTAAACTTGCTGCAGAATTCAGCCCAGAAGAACTGGCTATGTACATCCTTAGCTTAACAGTACAGGATCCAGATAGTCTTCCAGAAGTTGAAATTGCGCGCGAGAAACCATTGCCATTTAAACCATCCGGTGGTGGATTTGGCGGAAAAGGCAAGTCTGGTCGTGGTGGCCGTCGTGGGGATGATCGCCGAGATCGTGATCGTCGTGGCAATGGTCGTCGTGATGATTTCAAAAAGGGCAGTCGGAAAAACGACCGCTTTGATAAAGAGAAGCGTTACCGTAAGGACAATAAAAAACCACGCAATACTTCAAGCGAGAAGAAAACAGGCTTTGTGATTCGTAACAAAGGAGATAAATAACAAAAAAAGCGGTTCACTGAGGTGGATCGCTTTTATATATAAGGAGACCGAGAGTCATATAAAGATTCATACGAGAATTTAAATTTATAAATTTGTTATCTTGTAATATTATTCTATCAAAAAATCAGAAAGCTGTCAATAAGAAAATTATAAAAAATAGGAAAAATTTTCGAATACACTTGAATTGCAATTCAATAAACAATTTTCAGATAATTGTTGAAGTAGTCAGAATTTTATGATATAATGAAAGCGATTATATGCGAGGTAAAAAATGGCACATTTATTAGAAAAAACAAGAAAAATCACATCAATGTTAAAGCGTTCGGAGGAGCAATTACAAGATGAGCTTCCTTATAATGCCATTACACGTCAATTAGCAGATATTATTGACTGTAACGCTTGTATTGTGAATAGCAAGGGTCGTTTGTTGGGCTACTTTATGCGCTACAAAACTAATAATGACCGAGTTGAGCAATTCTTCCAATCAAAGACTTTCCCAGAAGATTATGTGCAAGGTGCGAACATGATCTACGATACGGAGGCCAATCTTCCAGTAGAGCATGATTTGACAATTTTCCCAACTGAGAGTCGTTCTGATTTCCCAGATGGTTTGACAACAATTGCTCCAATCCATGTCTCAGGGATTCGCTTGGGTTCATTGATTATATGGCGTAATGATAAAAAGTTTGAAGATGAAGATTTAATTCTTGTTGAAATTGCCAGCACAGTAGTAGGAATTCAACTCTTGAACTTCCAACGTGAGGAAGATGAGAAAAATATTCGTCGTCGTACGGCTGTAACTATGGCGGTTAATACCCTTTCGTACTCTGAACTTAGAGCAGTATCGGCTATTTTAGCTGAATTAAATGGTAATGAAGGTCAATTAACAGCTTCAGTCATTGCAGACCGTATTGGTATCACTCGCTCTGTAATTGTGAATGCCCTTCGTAAACTTGAATCTGCAGGGATTATTGAAAGTCGTTCTCTTGGTATGAAAGGAACTTATCTCAAAGTTCTAATCCCAGATATTTTTGAAGAAGTGAAAAAGAGGAACTATTAATGGCTAAGGCACTAATTTCTATTGATTATACAGAAGATTTTGTAGCGGATCATGGGAAACTGACTGCGGGTGCTCCAGCTCAAGCAATATCTGATGATATATATGCGGTGACCCAAAAGGCTTTTGAACGTGGAGATTATATCTTTTTTACAATTGATGCCCATGAAGAAAATGATGTTTTTCATCCTGAAAGTAAACTCTTCCCGCCACATAACATTATTGGGACTAGTGGACGAAATTTGTATGGCAAGTTAGCCGACTTCTATCAGGAACATGCTGATGATAGTCGTGTTTTCTGGATGGACAAGCGTCACTATTCAGCATTTTCTGGGACAGATTTGGATATCCGTCTCAGAGAGCGTAAAGTGGATACTGTCATTTTGACGGGAGTTCTTACAGATATTTGTGTCTTGCATACAGCCATTGATGCTTATAATCTTGGTTATCAGATAGAAGTTGTGAAACCGGCAGTAGCATCCATTTGGCCTGAGAATCATGCCTTTGCACTTGGACATTTTAAGAATACACTTGGTGCGAAATTGGTTGATGAAAATTTGCTTGAAATTACAGAATAATACATTTCAAGATGAAAAAATCTGAAAAAAGTCTTGACAATTTTTTTCAAAGTTGATATACTAGTAAAGTAATCGACGCGGGGATGGCGGAATTGGCAGACGCGCAGGACTAAGGATCCTGTGACCGCTTTAGGTCGTGAGGGTTCAAGTCCCTCTCTCCGCATAGCAGAAGAGCTAGCTTAGCTAGCTCTTTATTTTTTTTATAAAAAAGAGGCTGGGACAAAAGTCCTAGCCTCTCAATTGTTTTTGGATTGTCGAGCAAGACGCAGTGGTTGAGTGGGCTCTACTCCGCTGATTTCATCAGCTTTTACAGCCCTACTCAACTGTGCGGAGGTGGGACGACGAAATCGAATTCTAACGAATGACCGATTTCTGTCCCACTCTCTTTTTTTTGTGATTTCATAAACATTTCATATTTGAATATTATAATGGTTTTACAAATATGGAGGTGCTATATGAATCCCACTCAAAGAGCTTGGGCTTACGTCAGCAGAAAACGACTGAGAAGTCTCATATTATTCCTGATTCTATTTGTCTTATTGGCTGGAATATCGGCTTGTTTGACGCTTATGAAGTCCAACAAAACAGTAGAGAATAATCTCTACCGCTCCTTGAATACATCTTTTTTTATTAAAAGAATGGAGCCGGATCAAACCTTTCAGCTGTCTCAACTAGATGACCTTAAAAAAATAAAGGGACTTGAGGAGATTTTCCCAGAGCTAGAAACAATAGCTAAGTTGACTGACAACGAAGTAGTTACTGGAGAACAAAGTATCCAAAGGGATGATCTGACAGAAGCTGAAAAAAATCTTATCAGTTTAATTGCTTTGAAAGATTCTTCCAAGGACGTTTCTTTTACAAGTTCTGCCTTTACCCTTAAAGAAGGAAGGCATTTAGAAAAAGGAGATAGCAAAAAAATCTTAATCCATGAAGATTTAGCAAATAAAAACAATCTAAAGATAGGAGATAAGATTAGCTTAAATCCTGGTCAAGTAAAAGGAAATAGTGGACAAAGGCTAGACTATGAAATCGTAGGTATTTTCTCAGGTAAGAAGCAAGAAAAATTCACTGGTCTTAGCTCAGATTTTAGTGAAAACACGGTCTATACAGACTTCGAAAGTAGCCAAACTCTTCTTGGAACTAAAGAAGCACAAGTTACTGTCGCTCGTTTCTATCTAGAAAATCCCAAAGATATGGATGACATCATTCAAGAGGTTGAAAAGTTATCTCTTGAAAATCAAGGCTTTCAAGTGGAAAAGGAAAATAAGGCCTTTGAACAAATCAAGGATTCAGTTTCGACCTTCCAAACCTTCCTACAAATTTTCCTCTATGGCATTATGATTGCTGGTGTAGGAGCGCTGATCTTGGTCTTGTCACTTTGGTTACGAGAGCGAGTCTACGAGGTTGGTATTTTATTGGCACTAGGGAAGGGAAAAAGAGAAATCTTTAGCCAATTCTGCCTGGAAGTCATCATAGTTTCATTGGCATCTATTCTGCCTGCATTTGTAGCTGGAAATGCCATTACTTCCTATCTCTTGAAGACTGTACTAGCAAGCGGTGACCAAGCTGCACTACAAGATACTCTGGAAAAGGCAACGAATCTTACAACAAGTCTTCTTTCATTTGGTGAATCTTATATTTTCCTACTTATAATTAGTTGCTTGTCAGTTGCACTTTGTTTCCTATTTTTATTTAGAAAATCACCGAAAGAAATTTTATCATCTATTAGTTAATGAAGGAGAAATCATGACTTTACTACAATTACAAGATCTTACTTATCGTTACAAGAACACTGCAGAAGCAGTATTATATAAAATCAATTACGATTTTGAACCTGGTAAGTTTTATAGTATTATCGGAGAATCAGGAGCTGGGAAATCTACCCTCTTATCACTATTAGCAGGACTTGATAGCCCAGTAGAAGGTGCAATTAAGTTTGAGGGTAAGGACATTCGTGAACAAGGTTATTCTTATCACCGTATGCACCATATCTCGCTAGTTTTCCAAAACTATAACTTGATTGATTATCTTTCTCCATTAGAAAATATCCGCTTGGTTAATAAGAAGGCTAGCAAGGATACGCTTCTTGAACTTGGTTTAGATGACAGTCAAATCAAGCGGAATGTTCTCCAATTATCAGGTGGGCAGCAACAACGTGTTGCCATTGCTCGTAGCCTTGTATCTGAAGCACCAGTGATTTTAGCGGATGAACCAACCGGAAACCTAGATCCTAAGACAGCTGGGGATATCATCGAACTCCTCAAATCTCTTGCTGAGAAAACAGGCAAGTGTGTGATCGTTGTGACCCACAGTAAGGAAGTAGCACAGGCGTCAGATATTACACTGGAATTGAAGGATAAAAAGCTGACTGAAACAAGAAAAAAAAGTAACTAAATCTTTTAAATATATATAAGTGAAGTAAATCTAGAAAGGAATCTTATGTTACACAACGCATTTGCCTATGTCACAAGAAAATTCTTTAAGTCGCTTGTGATCTTTCTCATCATTCTCTTGATGGCTAGTTTGAGTTTGGTCGGCTTGTCTATCAAGGGTGCGACAGCCAAGGCTTCTCAAGAAACCTTTAAGAATATCACCAATAGTTTCTCCATGCAAATCAACCGCAGGGTCAACCAAGGAACTCCACGTGGTGCAGGGAATATCAAGGGTGAAGATATTAAAAAAATTACTGAAAATAAGGCCATCGAATCTTACATCAAACGTATCAATGCTATCGGTGATTTAACAGGCTACGAATTGATTGAGACACCTGAAACCAAGAAAAATCTAACGCCAGATCGAGCTCAACGTTTTGGAAGTAGCTTGATGATAACAGGTGTCAATGACTCTTCTAAAGAAGACAAGTTTGTATCAGGCTCTTATAAACTGGTTGAAGGTGAGCATTTAAAAAATGACGACAAGTACCAAATTCTCATGCATAAAGATTTGGCAGAAAAGCATGGATGGAAGGTAGGAGACAAGGTCAAACTTAACTCCAATATCTACGATGCGGATAATGAAAAAGGAGCCAAAGAAACAGTAGAAGTCACTATCAAAGGACTTTTTGATGGACATAACAAATCTGCTGTGACCTATTCACAGGAACTATATGAAAATACAGCAATCACAGATATTCACACAGCTGCCCAACTCTATGGATATACAGAAGATACAGCTATCTATGGAGATGCTACCTTCTTTGTAGCTGGGGATAAGAACCTCGATACGGTCATGCAAGAAATAGGATCCATCAACGGTATCAACTGGAAGATGTATAGCTTAATCAAGAGTTCATCAAACTATCCTGCTCTTGAACAATCTATCTCAGGCATGTACAAGATGGCTAATCTCCTCTTCTGGGGTAGCTTGAGCTTCTCGGTTCTCCTGCTTGCTCTCTTACTCACGCTATGGATTAATGCCCGTCGTAAAGAGGTTGGCATTCTCCTTTCAATTGGTCTAAAACAAGCAAGTATTCTAGGACAATTTATCACAGAAGCAGTTATGATTGCTATTCCAGCTCTCATTTCAGCCTACTTCCTAGCCAACTATACAGCTCGTGCTATTGGAAATACAGTTCTTGCAAATGTCACATCAGATGTGGCTAAGCAGGCTAGTAAGGCAGCCCAAGCCTCTAATCTTGGTGGTGGTGCAGAAGTTGACGGCTTTAGTAAGACTCTTTCAAGTTTGGATATTTCCATTCAACCTTCTGACTTTGCTATCATCTTTGTACTTGGCTTAGTTCTTGTAGTATTAGTTATGGCACTTGCTTCAAGCAATCTCCTCTTTAAACAACCAAAAGAACTCTTGTTGGATAGTGAATAAAAAACATGCTACCTATTCTCATTCAAATGAGATATAATATAGGTAGCATTTTTGATAGAAAAGGATTTATATGAAAATTCTAATTGTAGAAGATGAAGACATGATCCGCGAGGGAATTAGTGACTATTTGACGGATTGTGGCTATGAAACCATTCAGGCAGCAGATGGCCTTGAGGCCTTAGAACAATTTTCCAATCACCAAGTTGCCTTGGTTCTCTTAGATATTCAAATGCCGAAACTCAATGGTTTAGAGGTTTTGTCAGAAATTCGAAAAAGTAGCCAAGTTCCGGTCTTGATGTTGACAGCCTTTCAGGATGAGGAGTATAAGATGAGTGCCTTTGCTGCATTAGCAGATGGTTATTTGGAAAAGCCTTTTTCTCTATCTTTGTTAAAAGTACGAGTGGATGCTATTTTCAAACGTTATTATGATACTGGTCGTATATTTACCTATGGGGATACTCAGGTAGACTTTGACAGTTATAGCGCTAAAGTAGCTGGTCAAGAAGTTGCAGTGAATGCAAAAGAACTGGAAATTTTAGACTATCTGGTTAAAAATGAAGGTCGAGCCTTAACACGGTCGCAGATTATCGATGCTGTATGGAAGATGACAGATGAGGTTCCTTTTGACAGAGTGATTGATGTCTATATCAAGGAACTACGGAAAAAATTGGATTTAGACTGTATTCTTACCGTGCGCAATGTTGGTTATAAATTGGAGAGAAAATGAGACGTTCAGGTTTATTTAAAAAAATTTTTATCTATACCTTCTCGGTATTTTCTACCTTGGTCATTTGTTTGCATTTGGCCATCTATTTCCTCTTTCCTCCGACCTATCTCAGTCACCGTCAGGAGAGCATAGGGCAAAAGGCTACAGAAATTGCCCAGTCTCTCCAAGGCAAAGATAGTCAAGCTATTCAGGAAGTCCTTGAACTTTATTCTAAAAGCAGTGATATTAAGGGAGCTGTTAAGGGAGAGATGACTCAGGATAAGTTGGAAGTCAATGATAATCTTCCCGTTGATAAACAACGACAAACGGCCTCCTTGGTTATTGAGGAAAGAGAAGTTCAAACTAAGGATGGTCAGACGATGACCTTGCAGTTTTTAGCTTCTATGGATTTGCAGAAAGAAGCAGAAGACATCAGTCTGCAATTTTTGCCTTATACTTTATTAGCGTCTTTCATCATTTCGCTCC
This sequence comes from Streptococcus sp. Marseille-Q6470, assembly GCF_946902905.1. NCBI lineage: Bacteria > Bacillati > Bacillota > Bacilli > Lactobacillales > Streptococcaceae > Streptococcus > Streptococcus sp. Marseille-Q6470. The sequence continues at coordinate 643,293 of NZ_OX336385.1, read as the reverse complement.
TCATCGCCTTTATCTATGCTAGAACCATTGTTGCTCCTATTTTGGATATCAAACGAGTGACTCGACGGATGATGGATTTGGATGCAGAAGTGAGGTTGCGCGTGGATTCTAAGGATGAAATTGGCGATCTTAAAGAACAAATCAATAGCCTTTATCAGCATCTCTTGACGGTGATTGCAGATTTGCATGAGAAGAACGAGGCCATTCTCCAGCTGGAAAAGATGAAGGTTGAGTTTTTACGAGGAGCTTCCCACGAACTGAAAACACCTCTAGCTAGTCTAAAGATTCTTCTGGAGAATATGAAAGCCAATATTGGACGCTATAAAGATCGTGACCATTATCTGGGAGTTTCTTTGGGTATTGTGGATGATTTGAGTCACCACGTTCAGCAAATCTTATCCCTTTCTTCAGTGCAAGAATTGCGAGATAAGAAGGAAGAAATCAACCTTCTTGAAATGACAGATTTTCTCTTAAAGGATTATGATTTATTAGCCAAAGAGAGGGAAATCTCAGTTGTGAATCAACTGACTGACCAACAAACTTATCTAAATCCTTCGGTACTAAAGCTGATTCTTTCCAATCTTATCAGTAATGCTGTGAAACACTCTGTTCAAGGAGGCTATCTAAAAATTGGGACAGAAGATGGCTGGGTTTTCATTGAGAACGCCTGTACACCTGAGGAGCAAGATAAGTTTGAACAATCCTTTACGGTTTCTAGTCGACAAAGTAAGGGAGCTGGCTTGGGACTATTCGTAGTTAAAAGTTTATTGGAAAACGAAGAAATTGACTATCGATTTGAACGCTATGAAGACCACTTAGCCTTTTATATGAACCTACCTAAAGACCTATAAAATTAGGACTTTGAGGAGAGTTACATATTTTAAGATAGAAGAAATTCAATTCAAACTACAGGAAAAACTAGATTTTTTTATCAAAAAGTGATAAAATGAACAATGTAAATGGGATATCCCATAAAAATATACAGGAGGCCTGATAAAATGGCAATCGTTTCAGCAGAAAAATTTGTCCAAGCAGCTCGTGACAACGGTTATGCAGTTGGTGGATTTAACACAAACAACCTTGAGTGGACTCAAGCTATCTTGCGCGCAGCAGAAGCTAAAAAAGCTCCAGTTTTGATCCAAACTTCAATGGGTGCTGCTAAATACATGGGTGGTTACAAAGTTGCTCGCAACTTGATCGCTAACCTTGTAGAATCAATGGGTATCACTGTACCAGTAGCTATCCACCTTGACCACGGTCACTACGAAGATGCACTTGAGTGTATTCAAGTTGGTTATACTTCAGTAATGTTTGACGGTTCACACCTTCCAGTTGAAGAAAACCTTGAAAAAGCTCGTAAAGTTGTAGAATTTGCTCACGCAAATGGTGTATCAGTAGAAGCTGAAGTTGGAACTATCGGTGGTGAAGAAGACGGAATCATCGGTGATGGCGAATTGGCTCCAATCGAAGACGCTAAAGCAATGGTTGCAACTGGTATCGACTTCTTGGCAGCTGGTATCGGTAACATCCACGGTCCTTACCCTGCAAACTGGAAAGGTCTTCACCTTGACCACTTGCAAAAATTGACTGAAGCTGTACCAGGATTCCCAATCGTATTGCACGGTGGATCAGGTATTCCTGATGACCAAATCCAAGCAGCTATCAAACTTGGTGTTGCTAAAGTTAACGTTAACACTGAATGCCAAATCGCATTCGCTAACGCAACTCGTAAATTTGCTCGTGACTACGAAGCAAACGAAGCAGAATACGACAAGAAAAAACTCTTCGACCCACGTAAATTCTTGGCTGACGGTGTAAAAGCTATCCAAGCATCAGTTGAAGAACGTATCGACGTATTCGGTTCAGAAGGTAAAGCTTAATCTAGCTGAACCATACAAAATGAAACCCGCCTGTGAAGGTGGGTTTTTTGTTTCTGGATATATACAGATTATATTGGAAAATTCTTTAACTTAAGTTGCTAAAAGACTCTAATTTTTGTACAATAATGCTATGAAAAAACTGAAAAAATGGAGTCTTGGCTTTCTTAGTTTTATTCTTTTGTTTTTAGGGACAACATTTATCTTTCACCGTATCAGTTTAGAAAAGGAACAAGCCTCGCTAACACCTGTGGGACAACAAGTTCTTGTCAATGGACACCAAATGAATGTTTACGTTGAGGGGGATGGTCCTGAAACTATAGTAATTCTCTCAGGTGCTGGAATTGCTTCTCCAATCTTGGACTTTAAGAATGTGTCGGATTCCTTATCAAAAAAATATAAGGTAGTCATCGTGGAGCGAGCTGGCTATGGTTATAGTGATGATAGCAATCAATCAAGAGATGTGATGGAGGTTTTGTCTGAGACACGTCAAGCTCTATCACAAGCAAATATAACAGGACCTTTTATCATTCTGTCTCATTCAATGGCTAGTCTTGAGAGTCTGGCTTGGCAGGAGAAGTATCCTAATGAAGTGAAAGCCTTGGTTGGTCTAGATTGGGCATTGCCATCAAGTTATGAGGATTTAAAGGATAATCAGGCCTTGCTTACTGTGGCTTATTGGAGCAGTAAGATTGGCTTATTACGCTATTTCCCTGAGTCCTTTTATATAAAAAATCCAACTCTGACCGAAAATGAACGACAACAATATAAATTACTAGCCTATAAGCAGTTAATCTCACAAGCCATGCTTCATGAATCCCATTTGGTAAAGGAAAATGCCAAGAAAGTTCCTTCTAGCATCAATCCTAAAATTCCTACCTTACTACTGGTTTCTAACGGTCAAGATACAAGCTTTAGTCAATATGAATGGAAGCGCTACGCAGAGAAGTTTGCTAGTGAACAGTCTAATGTGAAAGTCATCTATATGGATGCGCCTCACGAACTTTATCATTATCAAAGTCATGAAATAGTTTCTCGAATTGAAGAATTTTTAGAGAATAATTGAGCGCTTAAAAATCCATTGAGACTGATGACAATAATTGAAAGGAATGACTTATGAATAATTCTTATATTTTACTTAGACATGCTCATTCAAGATTTTCAAGTGATGATTTTAATAGAACTTTGTCAGAAAAAGGATTTTCATCTCTTGATCAGTTAGAGTTTTTGAATTCTTTTAATATTGATTATTATTTTTCTAGTCCTTATAAACGAGCATTTGAAACGATTAATAGCTCGCCAATTCAATTTGATAAAATAGTTCTTGATAATCGGTTACGAGAGCGAAAATTATCTTCAACCTTTATAAAAGATTCTGAGTTTGAAGACAGTATTAAATATTTATGGCAAAATCCCAGTGAATCTCTTTCAGAAGGGGAATCAAATCAAGGTGCACTAGCTAGAGTACTAAATTTTTTAATGGAATTGGAAGAGAGATACTCAGAAAAAACGATTTTACTTAGTTCACACGGGAATTTGATAGGAATACTACTACATCATTTTGATTCCAGTTTTGATTATGAAAAGTGGGAGCAGATGACCTTTCCAGATTGTTTTCTAATTGATAGAAATGGGATTGTGAAAAGAATTATGAAAGATTAGTTCTTTGATTAAATAGTGATTCATATTGATCAAAATAGTTTGCCTTTTTACAATTCGTAGCCTGCCCCTAATGGCAGGTTTTTTGGTGTTTTAAGGAACTATTAAACCAGAATTTCTGACTCAAAAGCACTATTTTAAGAGAGAAATATCTAATTTCATAATCTATAAGCAAACGCTTGCATTCCTTTTTTTATTGGATTATAATAGGTTGGTATAAATCCTTCTGTAATAATATTGAGAAGGTGTAGAAAGTAAGGATTTAGAATATTTGTATTCAAAAATACAATGTTGTTTCTTACTAAAGGGAGATAGATATGGCAATGATAGAAGTGCAACATCTTCAGAAAAATTTTGTGAAGACAGTCAAGGAACCGGGCTTGAAGGGAGCTTTGCGCTCCTTTATTCATCCTGAAAAGCAGACCTTTGAAGCGGTCAAGGATTTGACTTTCGAAGTACCCAAGGGGCAGATTCTAGGCTTTATCGGAGCTAATGGTGCTGGGAAGTCGACTACCATCAAAATGCTAACAGGGATTTTGAAACCGACATCTGGTTTTTGTCGGATTAACGGCAAGATTCCCCAGGATAATCGCCAAGATTATGTCAAGGATATTGGAGTCGTTTTCGGACAACGCACCCAGCTATGGTGGGATTTGGCACTGCAAGAGACCTACACGGTTTTGAAAGAAATCTATGATGTACCGGACTCGCTTTTCCATAAGCGCATGGACTTTTTGAATGAAGTTTTGGATTTGAAGGAATTTATCAAGGATCCTGTGCGGACTCTTTCTCTAGGTCAACGGATGCGGGCGGATATTGCGGCTTCCTTGCTTCACAATCCCAAAGTTCTCTTTTTAGATGAACCGACTATTGGTTTGGATGTGTCGGTCAAGGACAACATTCGTCGGGCCATTACCCAGATTAATCAGGAGGAAGAGACAACTATTCTCTTGACTACTCATGATTTGAGTGATATTGAGCAACTCTGTGATCGGATTTTTATGATTGATAAGGGGCAAGAGATTTTTGATGGAACGGTGAGCCAGCTCAAGGAGACCTTTGGAAAGATGAAGACTCTCTCCTTTGACCTGACGCCAGGTCAAAATCATCTAGTCTCTCATTATGAGGGCTTGCCTGATATGTCCATTGATAGACAAGGAAATACTCTCAATATTGAATTCGATAGTTCCCGCTACCAGTCGGCCGATATTATCAAGCAAACCTTATCTGATTTTGAGGTCCGTGATTTGAAGATGGTAGATACGGATATTGAAGATATTATCCGTCGCTTCTATCGAAAGGAGCTCTAAGATGGTCAAATTGTGGAGACGTTATAAACCCTTTATCAATGCAGGGATTCAGGAGTTGATTAGCTATCGAGTCAACTTTATTCTTTATCGGATTGGCGATGTCATGGGTGCTTTTGTGGCTTTTTATCTATGGAAGGCTGTCTTTGATTCCTCCCAGGAGCCTTTGATTCAAGGCTTCAGTATGGCAGATATCACCCTCTACATCATCATGAGTTTTGTGACTAATCTTCTGACTAGGTCGGATTCTTCCTTTATGATTGGTGATGAGGTCAAGGATGGTTCCATTATCATGCGCTTGTTGCGACCAGTGCATTTTGCGGCTTCTTACCTCTTTACGGAGCTTGGTTCCAAGTGGTTGATTTTTATCTCTGTTGGACTGCCATTTTTAAGTGTCATTGTTTTGATGAAAATCTTATCTGGGCAAGGGATTGTAGAAGTGCTGGGACTAACTACCCTTTATCTTTTTAGCTTAACGCTGGCCTATCTGATTAACTTTTTCTTTAATATCTGCTTTGGATTTTCAGCCTTTGTATTTAAAAATCTTTGGGGTTCCAACCTACTTAAGACTTCCATAGTGGCCTTTATGTCTGGGAGTTTGATTCCCTTGGCTTTCTTTCCAAAGGTCATTTCAGATATTCTGTCCTTCTTACCTTTCTCATCCTTGATTTACACTCCGGTCATGATTATTGTTGGGAAATACGATGCTAGTCAGATTCTTCAAGCACTTTTGCTTCAGCTTTTCTGGCTTATAGTGATGGTGGGCTTGTCTCAGTTGATTTGGAAACGAGTCCAGTCATTTATCACCATTCAGGGAGGTTAGTATGAAAAAATATCAACGCATGCATCTGATTTTTATCAGACAGTACATCAAGCAAATCATGGAATACAAGGTAGATTTTGTGGTTGGTGTGTTGGGAGTCTTTCTGACTCAAGGCCTGAACCTCTTGTTTCTCAATGTCATCTTTCAACACATTCCCTCCCTAGAAGGCTGGACCTTTCAAGAGATTGCCTTTATCTATGGATTTTCCTTGATTCCTAAGGGACTAGATCATCTCTTTTTTGACAATCTCTGGGCTTTAGGTCAACGACTAGTTCGAAAAGGGGAGTTTGACAAGTATCTGACTCGTCCTATCAATCCTCTCTTTCACATCCTCGTTGAGACCTTTCAGATTGATGCCTTGGGTGAACTTTTGGTCGGTGGAATTTTACTAGCGACAACGGCGACTAGCATTGCTTGGACTCTTCCCAAATTCCTGATTTTTCTAGTTTGTATTCCTTTTGCGACCTTGATTTATACTTCCTTGAAAATTGCAACAGCCAGCATCGCTTTTTGGACCAAGCAGTCAGGTGCTATGATTTACATTTTCTATATGTTTAATGATTTTGCCAAGTATCCTATTTCTATTTACAATTCGCTCCTTCGTTGGTTAATTAGCTTTATTGTACCTTTTGCCTTTACGGCCTACTATCCTGCCAGCTATTTCTTGCAGGGCAAGGATGGACTCTTTAATATCGGTGGTTTGATTCTGATTTCCCTTGTCTTCTTTGTCATTTCTTTGAAACTATGGGACAGGGGCTTGGCTGCCTACGAAAGTGCGGGTTCGTAAGAGGTAAAGTAAGACTAAAATCAAGAAAGGAACTTATGATGTTTGTAATTAAAGAAGTCAAGGGTGAAGATCAAAAAATGGCAGTTGTCGCTGAGATTTTAAGGGATTTGCCAGAATAGTTTGGAATACCAGAAAGCACGCAAGCCTACATTGAAGGAGCTAAGGATTTACGAGTTTGGGCTGCTTATCAAGAGAGTGATTTGCTTGGCTTTGTAAGCTTGTCCTATTCTAGTGAAGATTGTGCAGAGATTGATTGTCTCGGTGTAAAAAAAGCTCATCAAGGCAGGGGGATTGGAAGTCAGTTGCTTGCTACTTTGGAAAGTGAAGCCTGCAAAAAAGTCGACTATTTACAGGTAAAAACAGTGGCAGAAGGTTCTAACAAGGATTATGACCGAACCAATATCTTTTATCGCAGTCTTGGTTTTAAAAAACTAGAGATTTTTCCACAACTTTGGGGGCCTCAAAATCCTTGTCAGATTTTGATTAAAAAGATGGGTTAAGAATCCCTTGACATCCTTCCTTATAGTGCTATACTATAAGGGTAATCGCCGATTTAGCTCAGTTGGTAGAGCAACGCACTCGTAACGCGTAGGTCACAGGTTCGATCCCTGCAATCGGCATTTTAAGAAGTGTAAAGAAACATAAAGAATATTTAATGTGTTTATTTATAGGCAATCATCACAATTTAGTTTTTTAAAATAGGTTAGTATATTTTCATTTTTTGACCAAAACTTGACCAGTTTTTGACCAAAAATTAGATTTAAGTTAATGAATATAGAATAAAGTGGATCAGGAAGCTGGTCTATTTTATTTTGTATTTAATAATGTATAAAAACTTGTATTGTCTGTCTAAAAGTGATACAATAGATATACAAGATAAGAAGGAGAATTGATATGTCACAAATTGCTGTAAGAGTAGATGATCAATTAAAAAAAGAAGCAACTGCGCTTTTTAATGAACTAGGCTTGGATATGTCAACAGCTGTAAAGTTATTTTTAAAGCAAAGTGTTTTAACTAAAAGTATTCCTTTTAAACTTGCTTTAGATGAATATTCAAAAGAAGAGGTAGAGCAAGCAAAGAAAGATATTCAAAAATTAGTAAAAGAGAAGTCAGAAGTTATAAGGTTAGATTTTAATAAACAAGAAGATATTGATAAATTCTTTGGTGATGAATAAAAAAATATTAGAGGTTAAAATGCAAAGATTAGAAGAATACTCAATATTGATAGCAAGAATTGAATATGCTGATGGATCAGGTTCAAAATCTCGTCCTGCAATGGTGATTGAGTTTAATGATGAAGTTATTAAGACTTACCGTCTGACTACAAAATATGAAAATAAGTCAGAAAGAATAAAATCAAAGTATTTTGAGATTATTGATTGGTTTAAGGCAGGTTTAGAAAAGCCTTCTTGGATTGATACTGTTCAAGCCTATGAGATAGAAAGAGAAAGTGTTAGAATAAAAATCATAGGAAGTTTAACAGATAGAGATATAATGCGTTTGAAAGAATTTTTGTCTAAAGTTGATTAGGAGAAAGAAAATGGAAATAAAAGATGTGGTTTATTATAATTCTGTACCTCAATTCTTAAAACCAAAATTAAATTATTTTTTAAGGGACTTCTTAAATGATTATTCTGATTATATAGAAGATATGGAAGCTGGTTCAAATTTTGATACTGAAGTTGAATATGAAGGTGATTTAGAGGTCTATTTTGTTAAATTTGTGTTTAGAAAAAAAGGTGGGGGAATTTTTGGTTATTTAGAAAGTGAGTTAGTTATTTATTGTAATAATGAGTTATGTTTAACTGCAAAAATGGAGTAAAAAATGAAAAAACACTATCATTAGATAGTGTTATTTTTTTTGTTTTCATTATAAAATTGTGTGGCTATTTCTTTAACATAGTTTTCATATTTTGAAGGAATATCAGCATTTTTGAGATAGTTCTGATAATTGAAGCTATCGTCTATTGGATATTCGCTGTTCACTAAACTCATAAAATCAAGGATTCGTCCTTTTTCGCTAGTATTTTCTATATGTTCTTTGAAGGTATCTATTTGAGATAGTGAGTTGTTACAGTCATCATTGATTAGATGGTGTTTCTCATGTAGTAGAACGTTTATTTTCTCGATTTCTGATGTATCGGCTCGAAGAAAAATAAAGTGTTTATTTTTGGCTAGAACGTATCTTCCCTTAGTGGATAGGTCTTTAAGAATGATCACTTTACAATTTAGGTGTTCAATCTCTTTTATAACTTTGTTTAGATTCATAGTTATTTTTTATTTGAAAAGTATTCGTTTAGATAATTCTTTATAATTTCTCTATCGTGATCTGTAATAGGTGTACCATCATAGGCAACTGAATTATCAATAGCAGAATCAAGGTCAATATCTGATTCAGGATCAGGAATATCAGTTTTACCTAGCAGATAGTCTGTGGAAACATTGAAGAAGTCTGCTAGTTTTTGCATTGTTTCTAAGTTTATTTTTTTCTTACCACTTTCAAATTGTTGGTATGCTGGTTGAGAAATATTTAAAAAAGTGGCTATATCTTTTTGTGTGTATTTTTGTTCTTGTCTTAGCTTTTTAAGTCTTTCATAAAGCATATTTACTCCTTTTAAAAATTTTTTTAAAAAAATTTAAAAAAACTATTGACAAAATAAGCTATGGGTTATATAATAGGTATATAAGCAATAGCTTATAAGAATTAAAGAGTGTATCTTTAATTCAAGTCCATTGAAAATTTAATAAAAAACGTGTCAGACAACAACGAAGCATTGACTAACACGATTAAATGTAGCAATTTAATTATAAGTGAAAAATAGTAAAATGTCAAGTTGGTCTGATAATAGATGTAGTTTGTGGAGTTTAGCTAAAAAAAGCTAGACTTGACAGCCTAGCTTATAGTGTTAGAATAACAAACGTATGATTACATAAATGGTAAATGCGATTGTCATTCTTGGTGTTTGTTCTAAAAAGTATAAATAAAGTGAAAACAGTGATTTCACGATATTAAATACAATGAGAAAAACACGTTTGAGAATATCTTTCATATTTGCACCTTCCTATTATAGATTTCTCTGAATCTGCAAGTCTATTCAAAGTTGAGTTCAGGTGACCTAGTAAAAAAATGCAAGAAAGATATTCTAGATATATTCTATCACAAACAAGGTAAGTTCTCAAAAATCTAGCTAGATTCCGTAAACTATATCTATTAGTCATTATTGATCACGTTGGGTTTTTCGTCCTTTCGCCTGAGTAGATAAGAAAAGGGAACTGATGGCTGTGGTGCAGTCAATGATACTTTGTAGAGGTAGCTAGAGTGAGATAGTGAGGCTATATCGTATGGTCGGTGTGTAAGATGAAAATCTTGCTAATGCCTTTGGGTAAGGAAGAGGGGGTATTGAGTTATCCTTAAATCTGTGACCTTGGCGAAGGGAGTAAGCTATAAAGCTGAAAGTGTGCGAAGATAAGAGCATACATAAAAAAAGAGTAACAAGAAAAGGCTTTGAAATATAAGCCTTTTTCTTTTTACTTAAAAAGGAAATTAACAATAAAATATATTGTTAGTTTTCACAAGAGAATAGTTTCTATTCTTTTATGTGAATTAACAATAGAAAGAAAGAGGGTATTTATATAAGAGAAATTTTAGAAGGTTATATTCTTTTCCTGAAAAAAGGAATTTTGGTTTGGTTAGAATGTCATTTGGAATTATTGATAGTTTGTTTGAAGATTTTAAGTATGTTGATGATTGACTTGATATTCTATTTATTTTTTGTGCTTATATCTAACAAAGATTTATTTGGTTCTATATCGTATTTAGTTATTCTAGTAGTTGGAAGTTTTGTATCTTTTTTTATAGATTTTGTTAGAGGTTTAAGATAATTGAAAGAGGTGTGTTAAGATCGTATCTATTGGGTGGAAGGGAGAAGATGATGTAAGAACATATTCAGAAGAATGGATTCGTAGGGAATATCTGCGAATATATAGTAGGTTCTGTTGGAATCTAAAAATCTATGCTCACGTTAAGAGGGGTGCTGATGTTTATGTATCGTCTAAAAAATGTTGTAAAGATTTATTTGATAGGTTGTGTGCTATGGGTCAAATAACAAGTGGTTTTTATCAAAGGATTGATAAACGTATTGATCGTACATATAATCATTTTCTAGAAACAGGAGAAATTATTGAATTTCATTAAATAGTTGTTAGTTATTTTAAGTCGGTCTATATCGGCTTTTTTATTTTTGTGAATAAAGGAGAATCTATGACGGTAGTTATCTATAAACGGTCACGTTCACCATCTAATGAATGAGATCGAAAAAGAAAAAACATTATTTAAAATAAAAAAAAGAAAAAGGAGAAAAATTTAATGTTTAAATCTAATGAATATAAGGCTTATGGTTCAATCCGTAAAACTAAAGTAGCTGGTACTTGTGGAGTTATCTTGGCTCTTGCTATGATGGCTATGGTAAACAATGGGAATGTTTCTGCTGATGAAGTAAAACCTTCAACTCCTGCAACTACTGAAGTTGCTAAACCTGCTAAACCTGCTTCAACTACTGAAGCACCTAAAACAGAAGCAAAAGCTGATTCAAAAGTGGAAGCTAAAAAAGAAGTAACAGTAAAACCTGTTGAATCTGTTGATCTTGATTCTACTGTGAAAAAAGCGCAAGAAGTTGGTATCAAGGTAACTGAAAAAGAAAAAGTTGGTTATGATACTGAAGAAGAAGCAAAAGCTGATGAAAAAGCGCAAGTTGCAGAAATTGATAAGAAGATTGCTGAAAAAGTGCAAAATACCAAAGAAATTAAACAAGCTGAAGCACAAAATAGTAAAATCAAAGCTGAAAATAAATCTGTAATGGAAAAAGCAGGTTTGAAACATACTGGTGATTATCCAAAGGATAAGAAAACAGTTGATGGTTATAATGCGCAAGCTAAAAAAGATAATCAAGTAAATGAAGCGAAGTTCAAAAAAGATAAGCTGGAAGCTGAAAAAATCAAGGCTAAAGATAAAGCGATTATGGAAGCAAAAGGCTTGAAATTTACTGGTAACTATGCGCAAGATCAAAAGACTGTTGATCAGTGGAATAAAGCCAATGCAGGTAAGGTTATTAAGACAATTCAAACTGGTTTGAGTGCGACAAGTGGTACAACTTTTGAAGTTGTATCAGGTGCAACTAAAGTGACTGCTCCTTCTCGTACTAATAAAGTTATTCAAGGTCGTGATTTAGATACGAACTTGGACGCTAACTTTGATAATGTGTTCCTTTTTGATGATAAGAGTGGAACAGCTAAAATTAAAGTTAAAAATACCTCTCATGGTGATGTTACTTTAACATTTAGTAATGTAACTCCATCACCTGATTCTGCATTTACAAGTAGTTATGTTGCTTTGTGGTCTGCTGAAGATGGTGGTATTGGTTATGGTGTATTTACTGGTGCTGGTTCAGGTTCTAATGCTGGTGGTGGTGTAGATGGTCAAAGTGGCTCTGCTGGTTCAGATTCTTATTATGACGAGCGTAATGGCTGGGTGAAAATGGTAACTGTTGGAGTAGAAACAGATGCTAGTGATGTCAGCGAAGTGACTATCAATGATGTGGACAGTAATCAAGTAATTGATGTATCTAACATTGCTGGTGCTAAAGTTTCTACTGGTGCAAACATTTCACAAAGTGGTACTTCATTTACTGCCAATGATTCTGCGCAAAGCCAAAGTACAGCAGGTGTACTTGATTCAAATGGTATTGGTTGGTCATTTGCAAAAGGACAAAAAATCAATTTCAGTTTCATTCATTCAAATACTGCTGATACTTCATTATCTATTGTAGGTGGATTGTTTGGTCGTGCTTCTCAAAAAGAAATTAAGGAAAAATCAATTTCTATTGAGAAATACAATGATCCAAAATACACTCCTAAACCTGTAATTTCTATTAAGCCTTATGTTGCTGTTCCTAAAGAGAAAAAAGTGGAAGTAGAATACCATAAGACTTATGTTAAGGAAGTTCCTCCTACTCCTGAAACTCCTAAAACTCCATCTGAAAAACCAAAAGAACAAAAACCATCATTACCGAATACTGGTACTGCTGAATCTTCACTTGGTATTTTTGGTGTAGCTGGTGTAATGGCAACTATTCTTGGTGTAGCTGGTCTTAAACGTAAAGAAGATTAGTCTATCTGTAAGGGCGATTAAAACAGGAAAATCGCCCTTTTTATTTTTAAAAAATATATATAATAAGAGGTATAAAAAATGGCAAAAATTAAAAAAATCCCTGTTGGGTTGGAAGCGATTGGAACAAAAGTAGTTGTCAATCCAAAATATACTGAAGTAGTGACTGGTAACGGTGAAAATTTTGTTCCTTTTCGTGAGTTTGAACTTTCAGGAGATCAACAAAATAGCGTGATTGTTCGTGTATATGGAATTAACAATTCTGATACTCCAAAAGCTAAAGGTTTGACTGTTGTTAAGTCTGTATCAGGACTTAATTTCGTAACTCGTTTGGTTGGTCGAAAAGAAGAAGTTCGATTTGAAGCAAGTGAATTGCGCTTTGAAAAATAGGAAAAAGGAGAAATAGAAAATGGCTTTTAATATTCGTAAATTTAACAATGCAGAAATTCCTGTAAACGTGAAGGAAAAATTCGGTACTCTTACTTTTCTTGGTTTTGATGAAAACTGGAAAATGGTAGAAGGTGAAGCTGTTGATTATCCTACTCATGCTGAAGTGTTCTCTGACAAAATGCAAGAAACTATTGCGATCAAGTTAGAAGAAGGAATTGCTGTTGAAGATATTCCGTTCATGTCAGAAGTTGAAGTTGTAGGACAAGCTACAATTTGGATTTATGATTATGAAGATACTGTATATCGTGGCAATAACAATGTTTCTGAAATCAAGGCTCTTGCCTTCTCATTGCGTGCTGAAAATATTAAGCGTGTTGGTGCTGGTGCTGGTGTAACTCCACAACCTAAACAAGAGCAGAAGCAAGAACAAAAACAAGAGCATAAAGGCTAGTTGATAAAGGAGAAAAGATATGGGTTTATTTCCTGTATATAGAGGAATTAGGATTTTTCCGTTTATGGAAAAGTTAAAATACTTTATCTTTTCTTTTTTCTTTTTGTTGTTTAGTCCTGCGCTTGGATTCTATGTTTATTCAAATTTTGAAAAAATTAAGAGTTTAGATATACCAGCTATTGTAATTTCTGTTGTTTTGTTAGTGTTATTTATTGCTTTGAGTATATATTTAACATGGGTTTCTCAAGAGAGATTGTTCTTTTTTCAAAAGAGGGAAAGAGAATCTAAACTGGCTTTTTTTTTAAGAGAAAATGGATATACATATACAAAAAAAATCAAGACGGATTCAGGAACTAGAGAAAAAGTTGGGTTTCCTGTTGTCTATATGAAGCAGAATCGCTATGATTTGGAAATTGCTTTTAAAATGGCTGGAAACAAGTTTCAAGAGAAGTTTAAGAAGATAGGTAGTGAGTTAGAAACAACGTTCTTTATGGACTTTATGGAAGTTCAGGACGATATAAAGTTTAAAACTTACAAACTAGCTTATTCTGCTTTTTTGAATCGTATTAAGGTAACTGATGTCAACTATTCTGATAAAGGTATTCAACTGATGAAGAATCTTTACTGGAATCCTGTTGATGATCCTCACATGCTTGTTTGTGGTGGTACTGGTGGTGGTAAAACTGTACTTTTAAGAACGTTGATTCTTGCTATGTCAAAAGTTGGAGTAGTGGATATTTGCGATCCAAAACAAGCTGACTTTGTGACTATGGCAGAACAGAAAGCCTTTGAAGGTCGTATTTCATATCAAGTAGAAGATATTGTATCTATGATTGAAAGAGCAGTCGTGATCATGTTTTCTCGTTATTCTTATATGCGTAAAAAACGTGAAGAAAATGGCGATAAGGATTTGAAAAAATTCTATGAGTACGGTTTAGAGCCTTATTTCCTAGTCTGTGATGAATACAATGCCTTGTGTGCTATGCTGGACTTTCAAACTAGACAGCGTTTAGACAATGCTATGGGTCAATTCCTGCTTCTTGGAAGGCAAGCTGGGTGCTTTGCGACAATAGCTATGCAGAAGCCTTCAAGAGAAGATTTAGGTTCAAAATTACAAGCCAATATTAACTTCCGTGTATCTGTTGGTCGATTGGACGAGATCGGTTATGATTTAGCCTTTGGTGAAGTCAATAGAAACAAGGAATTTAAGTATGTGAAATATCTTGCTGGTAAGCGTGTTTATGGTCGTGGTTATGCTTCAGTATATGGAGAAGTAGCAAGGGAATTCTATTCACCATTATTTGAGAATGGGTTCTCATTTACTGATGAATTTAATAAGGTTGAAAGAAGGGAAAATCCTTTCAATCCTCTTGAAAATCCATCTGCTGAATTGACTGAAGAAGAAAAACAAGCATTACAGGAAGAGATGGAAGCTAAACAAGAACTTGAAAAAGGAACAGTTAAAAAAGCTAGTACTGAATTGGTTCAAGAATTGATGGCTAGTAAACAAGAAGAAAAAGAAAAACTTGGTGATTTAAAAAAGGCTAGTGATTTTTCTAGGACGATCAATAATAGCTTTGCTTCTGTTCAGAATCTTATGAAGAAGCTGGAAGAAAAAGATAAGCTAGAGTTAATCAGAAAAGATGGTATTTTGTATTTGGACAAAAAACAGATGTCTTTGGTCAAAGATTTGTTTGAACTGAAAGAAATTTCTAATCAAAATTGGAATGAAATTATAGATGATTTCCCTTTTGATGAATATGAGTAATGAAAAGAGGGTTTACGCTCTCTTTTTTTCTTTTGTAAGTGCTAGTTGGTACAATCCAGCTTGCTAGTAGCTAGTAGCAGGAGCGAGGAAGCGTATGCGACGAGTGACTGCGGTCACTAGCGGTCACTAGCAGGCTGGATTGTGCGAATTAACCCCCTATGACTAATAGGGGGGTAGAAGGTGTGCGATAGAGTCAAAAGCCTTGATAATACTGGATTTTTGGTCTTAAAAATTGCAACATTATGAAGAAAAGGAGAAATATGGAATTTAAGGAATTGAATAAAGTGCAAAAGATGTACGCTTTTTCAGATCAGGAGATTTCAGATTATTTAGAAATAGATAGAGCGACATTTTATAGATGGAAGGAAGCTGGGAAAGTTTCCGAAGCATACGATTCTAAAATAAAAGAGTTGGTAGCTTTCAAAGAAGGTGTGCGAGATAGTGGTTTCTCTTTGGAAGGTAAGGTTGACTATGTGAAAGTAACCTTCAAAACAAGAGATTATATTGAGATTATTGAAAAAGTCTTGTGTTTGAAGAATAAGCCTTTTTTAGAAGAAGAAAAGGGTGGTTCAGGCTATGATACAAAATATACATTCCAGCATATCAACCTTTTCATATCGAAGAAAAGGGAAGATATGGGTTGTATGATCGAGTTAAAAGGTCAGGCTTGCAGGCAATTTGAATATTACCTAGAAGAAGAACAAAAGGCAAGCTGGAGAGATTTCTTTATTCGCTGTTTTGAGTATGAGCGTGAGATTGCTGAAGGTGATGGAAAGTTTATGAATATACCTCGGCTAGATATTGCGCTTGATGAAAAGTATAACGAAGAAGGCAATTTTGATTTAGGAAAATTGGTTGAGTTATGGGACGAAGGCTTGATTGATAGTCGATTGAGATTGAAGCAGATTGAAGATAATGGGCAGTATGGAAAAGCTAAGACAATCTACTTTGGTTCAAGACAATCTGCCTATCATTTTTGTTTTTATCAAAAGGATATTGAGCAGGCGAAAAAACTTGGCTTTGATTTAGATTTCATTCATTCGGCTTTGCAATTCAAGAATCGGTATGAAGTTCGAATGTGTGATGAAGTTGCTTTGGATTTTGTAAAAAAAGCCTTGAATGAAAAGTTGGATATGGCGAAGATGGCTGTAAGAGTTATCAATAGCAAGATTAAGGTTTGTGAGAAAGTCAATGGAAAGAAGGTTCTTAACAAAGAGTGGTATTCATTGCTGGGTGAAGTTGACCGAATCGGTTTTTCAACTGCTCCTGTTGAGGTTGGTTTCTTTGATAAACAGTATAAATGGATCAATGAGAATGTTTCAGGTGTTACCACGGTTTTGAAAACGTGGGAAAACATAACAGGTGAGCATAAGTTGAAAAAAATATTGTTTGAAGGGAATATAAGTGAAAAAAATTGGAAGAAATTAGAGCAAGCGAGGGTTGACTATGAGAAAAATTTACAGGTTGATAGGTACTGATTCAGTAGTTGTTAATAATAGTAACTTAGTTGTATCTACTGATAAAGGATTGAGGTCTATTAGTAGCTATTTTCCTACTTTTGAAGGGAATGAAAATTTGGTAGTGATTCCTGTTGAGCCTTTAAAAATCTTTCGGACTTATTTCAAGGAATATATATTGGATTGGTCAAGGATTCCTGAAGAAGTAAATGCGATTCTTGATATGACAAAATAGTTAGTTTAATTGAGGTTGTTTCTATGAAAAAGAAGAAAAAAATATCTGATGAAGTTTTAAGAAAATTGGTGTATTTGATTCCTGCAAGGTATTTCTATGATGGAATTGTGACGAGTGAGAAGGCTAGAGGTTATCAAGATTATATTGAGTTTCAATGTCAGACTTATAGATCAACTAAAACAAGAAAAGATTGGTATGAGGTTAAAAGACTAACTAAAGAATATGAAGAATATCTGAATAAAGAAGTGGATATAAAAAGAAAGTTGTTATTGTTTGGTCTGCTGAAAAGAGATAATAAGGAAAGAATAGATGTTTATAATTTAATGGTGAAAAAATATCATTTAGAAAGATGGGTTTGAATATGGCTAGAATTTTGAAGTGGATAAGAGAAGTCCTTCGTTTTATGTGTTTGAATTATATATTGCCTATTCTTGTATTCCTTTTTGTAAATCTGATTAGTGGCAACTCTAAAATCGCTTTTATTTTCTTTAGTATTACGCTAGTTGCAGGAGTTGTGATGAATTTTAGAGAATTGGATAGGGGTATATATGATAAAAATAATAAAGATAGTTTTTAAAATCATACAATATTTGGTTTTAAATTTGATTGTAGGATTATTTCTTTCTATGGTGGCTTATGTTGTTACAGGAAGCGTGAAATTTTCTGTTGTGGTTTTTGTAATGATGTTCGTAGCAGGTTTATTTGTTGAATGAAAAGGTGAATTTAGGATATGGAGAAATTTTGTGAGAAATTAAAGGTGTTAAGGAAGAATCAGGGACTTACACAACAAGAAATTGCTGATTTAGTCCATGTCAATAGAGTAACTTATACAAATTGGGAGAAAGGAAACCGAGAACCTAACTTTGAGAATTTAAGTATGTTAGCTTGTATATTTGATGTTTCTATTGATTATTTGTTAAGTGAATATTTAGAAATATCAAAAGAGAGATGTTTGAAATTTGAAAAAGAAATAAAGGAAGGAGAAAAAAAGATAATATTAGAAGAAGCTGGGTTGAAAGATTTTTGTAAAAAACTTTCACGTTGTGAGTTTGAAGATAGTGAGCGTGCAAAAAGGGTTGCTATTAAAGCAATGAGGGTAGTTTTGCTTGCATTGGGTTATGATGAAAATTTTGTTGAGGAAGAATTTAGAAAAGAAATAGAAAAAGCAATTATTGTAAAGGAAAAAATAAAATGAAAATAAAAAAACGTTCTCCTGCATGATTGCTGGAAAAAAAGTAAAAGCTAAAAAAAGAAAATGAGGTATAAAAAAATGGCTTTAAGTGGAAAAGATAAACAAGTTATTGAGTTGTCATTGGAACTTGGTAAGAAATTGAAGGATCAAGAATTTAAGCAAGCGTGGACTTTAGCTGGTGAGTTAAGTGCGCTTCTTAAAAATACTGATGATTTGAGCCTTCCATATCAAGTGATCGAATGTATCAAGAAAGATGTATCAAGTTATTATTCAATGAATCAAGAATATAACAAGGTAACGAATCGTGCATTTGCGATTGGCTCTAGCTTTGAGCGTTCAGCTTCAATTTAATTAAAACGGTAAAGGAAGTCAAGGTTGGCTTCCTTTATTTGTTTGGAAGGAGAAAAAATGAGTTTAAAAGTTGTTTATAATTCATATTCAGAACTTTGTGGAAGTTATTCTTATGGTCAAAAGCTGTTAGATTTGCCTGGTGAAATTATTGATCGAATTGATGAATTATTTGATGGTCAAGAAATTGAAGCGTATGGTAATTCAAACCCTGATAATTTGTATGTGAACGGTCTTTATGAAGTTGATACACAAGAAGCCTTGATTGATTATGCTAAAATTCTGAATCATGGAGAATATGAGCAGTTAGTCAATGAAGATCGTTTATCTGCTTATGTAGAAGAACATGAAGAAGAAATTGTTTCTCGTATTAACGATAGCTATATCTATCTTGGTCATGATGATGATAGCTGGTTCTTGTTGCAATAAAAAAATAGCTGGTATTGAATATGGCTTCAAGAGTTTTAATTAAGAATCCAAAAAATGGAAGGCAGGCTTGGTTTAGCTTGCCTTTATATTTTGGAAAATTGTCTGTGATTGGTTTGAATGGTTCTTATGATGATCAAATTGAAATTGTTGATTATGAGGGCGATTCATTTATTGGATATGGTTTATTTAGTGTTGCTGACTTGGAACAGTTAAATAAGCAGGTAGAAGGTTGATTGAGGAAGGAGAAAATAAAAAATGGATTTAATGGCTTTAGTTGTTTATAAAGGAATCGCTAGACGAGTTTTGCTTCCGATTTCTATTGAAGAACTTGCTGAACGATTTGGCTATGAAGGTCAAGAAATTGAGGTTACGTTTGATTCGATTGAAGGATTGCCTGATTTGGATTGTGAACGCTTGAATTTGGATTTAGCGAATGAACTTGCTGAAAATTTGGAAGATGTAGATGAAGATATTGTTTTATCATTCATTGAATCAGATAGTTCTGATCCAAAGTATTTGGCAAGTGCTGAATTTGATGATTGTTGGTTATATCCTGATGTTTCAACTGATAGAGATTTAGGCGAATATATTGTAGATGAGATTGGTTTTGAATTGTCAAGAGAAACATTAGAAAGATATTTTGACTATGAAAAATTTGGTCGAGATGTTCGGCTAGAAGAAGGTGGTAGCTTTGTTGATAAAGGTTACTTCGTGTCAAGATGATAGCGAATATTAGGGTTCTGAATGAAGGCAATTTCGATTATCTTTGTGAGTTAGATATTATGAAGCATAGTCAAGATCAGATAGTTGCAAGATTGAAAGAATTGGGAATTGATAAAGGGAATTTCTTTGTATGTGGTATTACTGATTGGGAAGTTGATAAGATCATGTCGCTGGACGAGGTTTATTTGCTGAAAAAAGCAGTCCTTGATTTGTATGATGGTGATGATTATGTTGTGAGATTTCAGTTACAGCGATATGTTCCTATCAAAAAGATTATTTCAACCTATTATCAATTCTGTTCTAAAGATGAAGTGGCAACTGTGATTCAACTTTCAAAGAATTTAGATATTGGTCTTTTGATAAATTATTTTTTTAAGTGTGGAAATTGGGTGACAGCGTTTCAAGGTTTTGTTGAGCAAGGCGAAGTGCTGAATACTCCAAAAGGATTTTATAGAAAGGTTTCTTTTGAATGAGAAATATGTTTTTAAAGAAGCCACGCAAAGACAAGCAACTGACAGTTAAGAAGATTAGTCAGAAAAAATCGAATCTGATTTTCATGATCACCCTGGGTGGGTTTGTCTTGTTGTGTGCTTTAACCATGTTTGTTTCAATAGCAACTACTGTGAAAATGAAGGCAAGGCTTTCTGAAGCGCCTGTGGTAGAAGCTAAAAAAGAAACAGATCGTACTTTGGAACAGTTCCTAGATGGATATGTAAGTAGATACTTTACATATAATTCACAAAATGGCTCTGCTGATGAAGATGTCGCAAAGTTGAATGATTATTATGGTGGTGTTCCTGATGTGAAGAATCAAGGTCAGACAAAACAAGATATGAATGTTGTTAGTGCTAGAATGTTGAGTGCTAAAGATGGTATCGCTGTTTATCGTGTGATCTATGATACGAAGAAAGATGACAAGAATCAACGTGTAGGAATTGAATTTACGATTCCATACGGTGTGAAAGATGGCAAGTATTATGTAAGTGGTTTGCCTTGGTTCTCTCCTGTGAGTGATTTTAAAGCTGACGGAGTGGATAAGGAAAATCGTATATCGTTGGTAGCGAATGATGAGATGGAAGAAGGCAAGCGCAAGAAGTTGGTATCATTCTTGGAGTTATTCTTTAAGAATTACACTACCAGTCAAGCAAACTTGGATTTGATTTCGAATGGAATTAAATCTATTGGTGGTGCAACTTTCAAGAGTTTAGATTATACCTACTTTAAAGAAAAAGATGGGAAAATCTATGCTTATGCGCAAATTACTCTTGATGTAGCTGGTACAACTCATAGTGAAAACTTTAGCTTTGAGTTACGACAAGATAAAGATAGCTATTTTGTAGAAAAAATGGATCATACGATCCCAGCAGATTTCAATAAAAAAGATGATGATAAAGGAGAATAAAACAAATGGCATTATTTCAATTTTTAGTAGCAAAACTCGGTATTCCAGCAGTAGCATTTTTCGCTGGTACGAAGGTTCTTAAAGCGTGGAAGGATCAAAAAGTAGGAACGATTGTAGGAACTGTTTTAATTGCAGGATTCATTATTTATTTCTTGGATAATCCTGAATCAGTCTTGCGTGCAACGAATACAATTTGGTCTAAAGTGCTTGAAGTATTCAAGTAGGACTACGCTATGAAAAGAGAAGATAAAAAGCTGTATATTTACACTACTGCTTTTAGACAGCCTATATGGGTGCATAAGATAAATGAAGATTTCAGTTTACCGTTTGCCCTTAAAATGTCAACGATCATTTATACTCTAGTAAGTTTTGCTATTTCATGGTTCTTGCTAGGGTATGTACCCTTCTTGGATTGGGGTTTTCGATTCATGGGTTCATTGTTCATTGGCTGGTGGTGTGGAAATTTACTAGCTGAAAATAAAATTGATGGAAAGTCATTGTTTCGCTTCTTAGTTGATTATTTAATATTTTGGGTTAAATATGACAGTAAGAGAAATTCAATGTATTTCTGTAAAGGTAAAAAATATGAGAAAGTGAGAAGAATTTATCGTGGAATTAACGAATAATATTTGGGCGATAGATGATAGCTTGATTCTCTTGAAAGATGGAAGTGTGCTGGCTGTATTTGAAGTTGAGCCACAAGTGATCAATACCATTGAAGATGGTGAGAAAGAAAAGTCAAAAGATTTAGTATTCAATTATTTATCAAGTATTGCTGAATATAGCGATTTTGGAATCTATACTCTGAATTTTGACTTAGAATTGGCAAAGAAAATTGAGTTGCTTTCTCACGATATTGAGCAGGGTGTTGGTACAAGTCCATTAGCCAATTATGTGATTTCTAACATGGCAGAACGCTTAGAAGAAGAAGTTACATATTTGTTAGAATCAAAAGATTATCTAGTAGTGCCTTTAAAATCAGTCAATGTATCGTCTGATTTCAAAGTGACAGTCAAGCAGTCTGTTGCTAACGTTAGAAAATCAGTCATGAAAATGGTTGGTTTTGAAGAATTACCGAAGGTCGATTGGTCGAAGGAATGGCAGGATCAAAAAGAATTGATTCAAACAAAATTACACGTTTTGAATATTCAAGAAGTAGTCAAAGAAGATTTGATGTTGTTGAATCGGATTCAGTTCTTAAATGGTCAATACTATGATAAGGATAGTGAGATCATTGCCCTTCAAAATTCGATTGAGAATGTTGATGAAACAATTATTGAAATTGGATCAGGTAATGCTTTGAAGCTGGTCAACGGTGAAGAAGAAAGTTATGTAGCAACTATTCCTGTGTATGCTTATCCAAAGAATGTTTCTTACTTGCATTTAGCAGAAGAAATTAAGAATATTGGGTTTCCTGTTAATAGTGCCTTGAAAGTAAAATTCTCAACTAAAAGTGGATTTTATTCTTTGAATACAAGGGCAAGAAACAAGCGTAAGAATCTTGGGAATACTGTGACTGAAACAGCAGAAAATGAAGATGTTCAAAAAATTGAAGTCTTAGAAAGTTATCAGTTATTAGAAGATTATCAAGAGAAGTCTGATAATAATGAGCCTATGGTTACATACCTTCATTTATTACAAATTACTGGTGATAGCATTGAAGAATTGAATGTTAAGTATGATATTTTAGCTTCAAAATTGAAAGATATGGAAGTTGAAATTGTGAAGGCTGTTGCTGATCAAGTATATCTATTCTATAAATTTAGAATGACTGAATTGATTGATGGTGATAGAGAAGGGTATTTACAATATTCAAGTCTGCGTGCGCTTTGTGAGAATTTGTTCTTTACGAAGAAAAAAGTAGGTACAGATGTTGGATTTCCTATTGGTCGAATTGATAAAGAAAGTGCTTCTTGGTATGGTGATTTTGAAAGTGCCTTAGATAATAGCACGAATGTTGTATTTACTAACTTGTTACAAGCTAATAAAATTGGTGTGCATGGTAAAGAAACAAGCAATCCTCATACGGCTATTACTGGTGCGACTGGCAACGGTAAGTCATTCTTAACAAAATTACTTTTTACATATCATTCATTGTTAAAAGCTAAAGTGTTGTATGTTGATCCAAAAGCTGAAATGCGTACACAATATTTATCTGTGTTAGCTGACTTGGAAGAAAAAGGTGAATCTGAAGAATTACAAGAATACATACGATCTATTCGCTTTATTACTTTGGATAAGGGTAAGGAAGAAAATAAAGGTGTTCTTGATCCATTCTCATTTCTTCAAGATGAAGGGGAGTTAACGGAGTTAGCAACCGTACTTGTTGCTTCTGTATTGGATAAGGATACTTATATTAAGATTAAAGCTCGCCTGTTAGATTCGCTTGAAAAAGTGATTGAGCGTAGAAAAGCTGGTGAAAAGGTTGGTATGTTACAAGTCTTTGATGAATTGGAAAAATCATCAAAAGAGGAAATTTCAGATGCTGGATATTTACTAAAGAGAATTTCTAAAAATACGTTGTTATCATTATGTTTTTCTGATGGTAGTCAAGAAGTTCTAAAGACTGATGATAAAACAATTATTGTTGAGATTGCTGGTCTTGATATGCCTGAAGATAATGATAAAGATGAAATGACTGAAACACAATTAAGAAGTTTGACCGTTATGTATGCTTTGACTTATTTCTGTGCGATTTTTGGTGAACGTGAGAAAGACAAGGAAACAATGTTATATCTTGATGAAGCATGGCAGATTATGTCAACTCCTGCTGGAAGGCAGGTGGTTAACCGTGTTAAACGTACTGGACGATCATTTAACAATTTCTTGGTGCTTATTACTCAATCCGTGAAGGATTTGAAAACAAGTGCTGATACAACTGGTTTTGGTACGGTATTTGCCTTTCCTGAAAATACGGAAACAGAAGCTATATTGGAGCATTTACGAGTTGAAAATGACGAATTGTCAAGAGCATGGCTTGAAAATCAGACAATGGGACAATGTATCTATTATGATACGTTTGGTCGCAAAGAACGTATTACCGTTGATGGTACGATCTTCCCTGAATTATTACCATTGTTTGAAACAGTTAAATCTAATTTAGTATCAGTACAATAGAAGGGGGAAAAATGAGAAGAAATATTTTACTAGGGTTTGTTTTATCTATCTTTTTCCTTCCTGTTTTAGTTGGTGCTGTTGAACCATCATTACCGAATAGTAGTGTAAATGCGTTTAATTCTAATTCTTCAGTCAAGCTGGATAGTGGACTAGGGACAGATTACTTACCAAAGAATAATTTTAATATTATTGAATTTGATAAGAATACGAATAAGCCTGTCATTAAAGATCGTGATACTGAAATAGCAAAGAAAACGATTGAACGAGCAAAGAAGGACTTAGAAGGTAAAGAAGCTATTAAAAAGAAAGAAGCAGATTCAAAAAAATTGACTTATGATAACTATAAGTCGAAGATGTCTGATCTAACTAGTAAGGTTTACTTTGATAAGAAATTCTTTGGTTTTGATTCAAACATGAATTATTTCTTTAATTCCATTGTGCAAGCTATTTTTTGGTTGTCAAAATTTATCTTCACGATTATAGCTGGGATTTATAATGCAGTCGAGGGAATGAGTGATGTATCAAGTTTGCTGAATAATGTGATAGGTAACTCTAGTAAAGTATTTTCTTCTCTATTCAGTAAAGAGATAGTTTACATTATCGGTGCAAGTATGGCTGTGTATCTGTTGTATTTGTTCGCAACTGGTAACGGTAGCGTGCTTAAAGCATTTATTAAGATGTTGTTGATTTATACGCTTATTGGTCTTTACTTTATCAAAATAAATGTAAATGAACAGAATAAGTATTTATTAACTCATTTGTATGATGGATTTAGAACGACAACGATTTCTCTTAATGGTCAAATTACAAAGACTTTGACTAGTGAAAGTTCTAATGCTATTGATGTTTATTTTAATGAAACAATCGTAAAAGCGTATAAGTATATGAACTCGCCTGTAAAAGAAGATGGAGAATTTCAGTTATCAGAAGCAGAATTTGAAGATTTAGCTGGATATAAGCAAGGTGATGGAGATTATGAAGTTGGTGGTAAGAAAATCAAAGATCTTGCCAAAGACAAAGATCCTGAAAACAAAATGTTGAAAAGTGAGTGGGGCGCAAAGTTTAGCTATGCTCTCTCATCATTGATTGATGTAACGGTAGTAGGAATCGTTTATCTAGTCTTAGGTCTTGCAAGATTCTTCTTTTTGATGGTTTATATTTTCTTGATTCTCATATTACCATTCATTCTGTTGGTTGGTCTATTCCCTTCAATGGAAAGTTTGATTCATTCATTCAATAAAAAGGCTATATCAATGTTGATTCTATCATCTGTGACCTTGTTAGCTACAACTCTATTTGTGTTCTTCTATAATTCATTAACAGATTTCATTGTTTTTGCAGTAGGACAGAATGTGTTGATCGTGATATTTTTAAAAGCTATTTTACTGTTCTTATTGTTTAAGAATAAGAATATGATTCTATCAATGTTCTCACGAATCGGACACTTGCCTGTAAATAGAATGAATGGCTTGAATTTCAATCAAGGTACTAGAACGATTCGTGAAAAAGTATTTGGTGCTGGTAAGAATAGTTTAACTGCTGGTGGTCAATTTGCTAAAGGTGGATTGAAGATGGGTAAAGACAACTTACAATCTCGCCTTAAAAATCTACGATCTAATGATTCTAGTCCTAAAAATGAAACACTTGGACGATTTGGGAATAGATATTCTTCTATGAAACATGGTGTAAAAGGTACTTTAAATTCCTTTAAAGAAAAAGGGAATCTTGCTATGGCTTCACTCTATAAGGTTCGTGCTAGTTCCTTTAGGGATCAGGAATCTGATAAATTTAAAGCCTTAGATTCAAAGAAAGATTCTTTATTAGCGAAGGCAGAATCTCAAGAGAAAATAAAAAATTCATCTTATGCTGAAGTGAAGCGTTTGAAAGAACAAAGACTTGCAAGGAAAAAAGCAGAATTTCAAGCGAAGAAGGGACAAAGAATGAATCAAGTAGATTCAGGTAAGAATCCTAGAATGAATCAAGTGGTTTCAGGTAAGAATCCTAAAATTGATACTTCAAAAGGAAAACGAATGAAGGGGGAAAGTTCTAGTCCAAAAGGAAAACGAATGAAGGGAGAAAATTCTAGTCCAAAAAAGCAAGGAAGAAAAAATAAAAAGAATCGTCCGAATGTTACGATAGATAGAAAGAGAAATAAGATTTAATGAAGAATCAAATTAAGAATCAGGGGAAGAAATATGTAGTTGCCTTTCTTTTGTCGAATCTTACAGCTATTCTACCTATTATCTTGATTTTGATACTTTTCATGGGTGCTGTGGTTGCTGGTAGTTCAGGTTCATCAGATTCTACAACTGGAAAAAGAACACGTTTAACAGCGCAAGAAGTAGCACAAAAAGCGAATATCTCTGTTGAAAGAGCAGAAGATGTGATTAAGATTCTAAACTGGCAACTTTCTAAAGAAAAATTTACTTTAGAGGGTGCTAGTGGATCGCTTGCCAATGCTGAAAGAGAAAGTGGATTTGATCCTAAACTAACGAATCCTTCAGGTGGAGTTGCTGGATATTTCCAATGGTCAGGTTGGGATAATACCATCAATGGTGATAGATGGGCGAAGGCTAGTTCTCGTACTTTAGATAGTACGGTTGAATTAGAATTGATGAGTTATGAATTAAATCATTCTTATAAAAAAGTAAAAGACTATATGCAAAAGGCAACTGATTCTTTTGAAAGTGCAAAATATTGGTCTGAACATTATGAAGGTGTACTGCTTTCAGATGGTCAGACAAAATTAGAGAAGCTGGAGAAGGATAGTAAGAAGTGGTATGAAGTCTTTAAAGGAACGATTGAATCTGATGGTTCTTCAGGTGAAAATGCAATCGCTGGTAGTGTTGATGTACCATTTGGTCAAGTTTCAACTGATTTACCTAGTGGATATTCGATTGATAAGGAAATTACAAAAGATGGCTATATTACACAATCTTATCCTTATGGTCAATGTACTTGGTTTGTATTCAATCGTGCAAAAGAATTTGGAATAAATTTTGATCCATACATGGGGAATGGTCAAGACTGGGCGCATAAATCAGGATATGAGGTAACGAATACTCCTACAAAACATTCTGCTGTTAGCTTTCAAGGGGGGCAAGCAGGTAGTCATAGCGTTTATGGTCATGTGGCTTTTGTTGAAGATGTAAAAGATGATGGATCAATCTTGATTTCTGAATGTAATGTTATTCAACCAATGCAAGAAACAGGTATTACTGATTATCGTGTATTTACTGCCGATCAGGCGAAAAACTTTATGTATGTAATAGGAAAATAAGAAAAGAGGAAAAAATATGAATAAAAAAATTGTAACGTTAGCGTGTGTTACGCTATTGAGTGGCTTTGTAGCTGGTGTAAATGCTGATGAATTATCATTGGGTGGAAGTGTAGATTCTAAAGAAGATAC
The DNA here is from genome assembly GCF_946902905.1 of Streptococcus sp. Marseille-Q6470. Lineage (NCBI taxonomy): Bacteria > Bacillati > Bacillota > Bacilli > Lactobacillales > Streptococcaceae > Streptococcus > Streptococcus sp. Marseille-Q6470. The sequence goes on along the minus strand of NZ_OX336385.1, from coordinate 615,755 downwards.
TGCTGGTTTAGTTGTGGCAGAACAGCCAAAAGAAGAAAAGCCTGCTGTTGATCCTGGTTTTCAAACTGTAGGTGAGAATCTTGATTTAGGTGGTAAAACTGAAAAAGAGCCTTCACAAGATAATGCAGGTGTAGTGGTAGAGCCTACAACTCCATCTGAAAAGCCTAAAGAGGAAAAACCTAAAGAAGATAAGCCTTCTGAAAATCTTGGTAAGGAATCTGAAAAAGAGCCTTCAAAAGATAATACAGGAGTTGTAGTAGAGCCTACAACTCCATCTGAAAAACCGAAGGAAGATCAACCGAAAGAGGAACAGCCAAAAGCTGATACTCCGAAGGAAGCTGATCCAAAAGTTCAGGAAGATAAGAAGAAGGCTGAAGATAATGTCGGAGTGAAAGAATCTGATGATCCTAAACCATTGAATGTGACTAAAGAAGATATTCAAGAACAGCCTATTGAAACTAATACTGGACACAAGGTAGTTTCAACGAATCAAGGAAAAGTTGTAGTTGAAACAAGCGAAGGTGACTATGCAGAAAAAGAGCCTTATGAAATTGGTGCTGTGAAACAATCTGATGGTACAATCGCTTTGAAGGATAAAGATGGAGAATTGAAAGTTCTTCCGAATACAGGTTCAGCTAGTACAATCTTTGCTTCAATTTGGGGATTTGTAGGACTGGTTGCAACTGTGATTGGTAAACGTAAATTTGATTAAAAACAGCAAGGTAGGGTATTTCCTACCTTGTTTTTTTGTTGTTTTAGAGATATTGATTATGAATGTTAATTTACCAGGCAATTTTGTTCGGAAAATGGTGCAAAAAGTTCAACCAGGTATTCGGATAATGTTCGTGATTTAGTGTGAGGTAAAAAATGAAAGAGCAGAAACAAGTGTTTAATATTGAAGTTCCGATTCCTGCTGATATGGTTTTGATTAGTCGATCTGAATATTTAGATTTGATTCAAAAAGAGGAAGTTGGTCAATGGTGGACGATTGAAAAGGTTGAGGAATTATTGTCAATTAGTAAGAGTAAACTTGTGAATGATATTTTATTGAATCCTGCAATTAAAAAAGAAGTGGATATTGAGCAGAATGAAGATGGTTTTGTGTTATATCCAAAAAGCAAGGGTTCACCGTATAGATTTTTAGCAAGGAAAACTAGAGAATACTTTGATAAAAACTATCAAAGAATCTCATTGATGTTATAATAGAATGGTGATGATTTGCCGTTTTAGAAAGGAGATATTGTGGCAAGTTACAGACAGCGTGGTAAGAGTAAACTTTGGGATTATCGAATTTTCGATAAAAAAGGTAAAGTTATTGCTACAAATTCAGGCTTTAAGACGAAGCGTGAAGCTATGAATGAAGCGCAAGAGAAAGAACGTAAGCTGTTTCAATCGAATTATACAGCTAGATTTGATAGTAGGGCTACCTTGTATGACTTATGGCAAGATTGGTATGATCTTGTGATTTTGCCTTCAGAAAAAGCAAAGTCAACGAAGGAAGGGTATAATTTTAGAGGAAAAACGATAGAAAAATTATTTTCCGATATTCCAGCAGTACAAATTACTCATAAAGAATATCAAATTCGATTAAATGAGTATGGAGAAAAAGTTACTAAAGATCATGTCAGTAGATTAAATGCTGATATACGAACAGTTATTAAGTTTAGTAAGCGTAGTGGTATAGTGATGAATGACTTTACTGATGGAGTTAAAATATTTGGGTTAGCTGGTAAAGATATTGAAGATAAGTACATTCATAGTATTACTAGCTATAAAGATTTGTTATCTCATTTACGGTCAAAATTTAATTATCGTGAATCTGTGATGTCTTATTTATTGTATTTTTTATTTAAGACTGGTTTCAGGGTTGGTGAAGGAATGGCAGTCTGCTGGTCTGATATTGATTTTGAAAATAAGACGATAAAAACATATCGGAGATTTTCAGGAGATAGACAAGTATTTACTCCTCCAAAAACAAAAACTTCTGTAAGGGAAATTCCTGTTGATGATAAACTATTGCAGGTTTTGAAGGATTTAAAGGAAGAACAGTCTAAGGTGCTGTTTGATCGTGAGGATTTGAATAAAGAAGATTTAGTTTTTTATGATAGAAGGTATAGAATACCTACGAATGCAGGTCTTAACAAATATTTAAGAGTTTGTTTATCAGAAATTGGAATTGGTAGTCAAGAGATGTCAGCAACTTCAGGAAGGCATACATACGGTTCATATTTACTAGCAAAGGGAGTAGATATATGGGTAGTTGCAAAGTTAATGGGTCATAAAGATATTCAGCAACTTATCAGGACTTATGGTCATGTATTGCAAGAAGTGATTGACAAAGAATATGATATTGTTAGAGATTTAATGGTTGAATAAAGAAGAAAAAAGAATAAGAAAGTTTTGACCAAAATTTGACCGATAACTCTTTAAAGTATTGATATAATAGCACTTGTTAGGTTTTTTAATATTCCTGCAATCGGCAGTGTGAAAGAAGTCCTCTTGGACTTCTTTTTTCTTTTGATAAGATTTTTGACCACATAGTCTATCATGTCTACCACATAGGCAAAACCTATTGTTTGAGTTTTTTATTTTTGTTATAGTAGTAATTGTCAAGGGGAGATAAAGCTTCCTAACAAAATAGAAAATGAGGTTATATCATGAAAAAAGTATTAGGTATCGGATTTTTAGTCGTTGCAGCAGTAGTCTTGTATTTTGGAATTGTTGGATGGCCAAGTTTGGATGTTAACATCTGGGCACTTTTTCCAGTAGGTCTATTCTTATTCTTTACTCTTGAGAATTTGGTTAAAAAAGATTATAAGGCCAGTCTCATGAGCTTGATTATTGCCTTTATCATTGCAAATGCTATTTTTGATATCTTACCACTTTCAAGTGGTTTGGTTATCGGTGCTGGAGTGCTGGCTTGCGTGGGAATTGGATTTCTCTTTCCTGACGCTAATAAGAAAGAAGCATAATACAAAAAAGCCTCGAGATTTCTCGAGGTTTTTTCTTTATTTGCCTGCGTAATATTTTTGAATACCTTTGACAATACCTGCCACCAATCTATTTTGGTAAGCATCGCTACGAATTTGTTGGTTTTCGTTGAAATTGTCAATGTAACCAAGCTCCAATAGAACAGCTGGTTTATCCGTTTCTCGAAGGACAGCAAAGCTACTTTGGAGGAGACCGGCATCCTTGGCACCTGTTTCAGCTAGAAGAGAATAGTGGATATCAGCAGCCAGGCGATTACTTTCACTGATACGATCAGGATGGTTATGCCAGTATGGATTAATCTTAGAGCGATAGCCCGGGTCGTCTTCGTAAGAATAGGTCTGAATTCCAGAACGGTTAGAAGCAGGAGCTCCACTTGCATTGAAGTGAATACTTATGAAGATATCTGAGTTAGTATTATTGACCATTTTTGAACGTTCAGTGACAAAGTCGACATAGACATCACTATCTCTCGAAGAAAGAACGGTATAACCAAGTCCCTCGAGTTCCTTGCGAAGTTTCTTGTAAACTTGCATAGTGAGGTCTTTTTCATTCGTGTTATAGTAAACAGCACCTGGATCTTTACCACCGTGTCCTGGGTCTAAGAAAACAGTATTCGTATATTTTCCTTTTTCAAATCCGCGACTCACTGGAACTTCGCCAATCCATTTTCCATTGCTTTGGAACTGATGAGCTTTTCCCTCGATTTTACGAGTTCCTGTGACATAGATACCATTTTCATCCACATAGTAACGGGCATTGTAGTAGCTGTCGTCAATCCATTCACTCTTTGCCATATAACCACCTGACTTGAGGTAGTAGGAGCCAATCCATTCACGCGCTGCATAAGTACCACCAGATTTCAAATAGAACCAACTATTATAGTTTTTATCGAAAATCCATTCTCTTTCAGCCATGGCACCGCTAGCTTTTAGGTAGTAGCTCCCTTGCCATTGATTACTTACCATAGTGGCATCGTTATTAAAGTAGTACCAAGTACCACCAATTTTATCCCACTTATTTTTACTTAATTTGCCAGAAGCTTGGGCATAGTACCATTTACCATCTTGTTTGACCCAAGCGCTCTCGGCCATAGCCCCACTATTGGTAAAGATATAATCGTCAAAAATAGTGTTGCTGAGCATGATTCCGTCTTTATCAAAGTAGTACCACACACCACCAACTTTTTCCCATTTTTGCTGAGAGATTTTACCAGATGGCTTTGCATAATACCATTTATCTTTAATTTTAGCCCAGCCATTATCGACCATAGCACCGCTAGAAGTTAGAATGTATCCATCGAAAATAGTATTATCAAGCATGATTCCATTTTTATCAAAATAGTACCATTTTCCGTGAATTTTTTTCCAATTTAGAGCAGGTTTGTTTGCTTCATAGAAGCGCCAGATATTTTCTTCAAATACCCAACCATTTTTTTTGACTTCTGGCGCTTTTGTCTCTTCTTTTTTGTCTGAACTTGTACTTGGAGTTGTAGTAGATGTTGTAGGCAGGCTTGAACTTGCCTCAGTTGAAGGAAGAGTTTCCTTGGTTGAAGGTTTGTTATTCTCTACTTTATTTGCAGTTGTAGTCTCTTGTGTTGTTTCTGCTGAAGTAGTTTGTAGGTTATTTTCTTCAGCCAAAGCAGGGGTTGTTGCGAATCCTAGAAAAGTAAGGGTGATGGCACTTGCCAAGAGCGTTTTTTTCACTTGTTTGATCTCCTATTTTTTTAATAATCTCTTTTTAAAATGTCATTAGAAAAGCACCTCATGTGGGAAAACTAGTCGCCAACTGTTGAGGTGCTGGCATGATTTATTTTTATTTCATCATGAAGATTTGAACAATCATAACGATGTAGATGAGCAATGTGAGTAGAAATCCAGCTCTCCAAAAGAATTTAAGGAATTTTGGATAATAAAAACTACGTTTTTTGCTCAAGAAGAAAAAGGCTAGAATGATTGCCAACAAAGATAAGGCTGCTCCCAATATCGGAAGTTGATTATGAGTAAAAACCTTTGCAGTGATCAAATAGTATTCAAAAATCAGAAAAGGAAAAGCCAAATCTGCAAAGTTAATCCCCTTTTTCTTTAGCTTGAAGAATCTACTAAAGATAATAGCCAAAGCCAAGGTTAGTACCAAAAGCAAGACAGAAGCGAGTTTTATTAAAATCATAACAATATTGTATCATAAAATTTGAATAAAAGGAAAGCATATTCCTTGATTTAACAGTGTTTTTCTAAAAATTTTTGTTTAGAAACTGATTTTTTATACTATATCAAACATCAATGTGATTTACTTTGTAAAGTTGGAGTAGTTTGAACCTTCATTATAAATCTTTTTTATGGTGACAATAAAAAATATATATTAGTCAGGAGAGAAGAATAGTAGTAGAATGAGTAGCAAATAAAACAAAGGAGTTTCTTATGAAATTAGTTACTTTATGGTCAAAACTCTCACTAGGCATTCAATTATTGGTGGCTTTGGTCTTGGGGGTTATCGCTGCCCTTATCTGGCCACAATTTGCAGGCTTTTATCAATTTTTAGGTCAGGCCTTTATTAAATTGATCAATATGGTTATCATTCCGCTAATCTTCCCAACGATCGTTGTTGCAGTAGCTGGAGTTATTGGAAAAAAATCTTTCGGAAAAATCTTGACCAAGAGTTTGGTTTACTTTTTTGCCGTAACAACTGCCATTACTCTTTTGTTTGTATTTGCTAGTTACTATTTAGGATTTGGACAAGGAGTGAACATAGGTCAAACTGGTGGAAATCTTGATGGGATTGCTAACAATGTCAAGTTCAGCGAATTTTTGCTTGGTTTCATTCCATCAAATATCGTTAAATCTCTTTCAGATGGCGCTCTATTGCCAATTATCGTTTTTGCCATCTTTCTTGGTTACGGAATTGGGAATCTTAAGACTGATAAATCTCAGAAGATTATTGAAGGTTTCCAAATCTGGATTGAAGCCATTTATAAGATTGTCTCAGTGATTGTTAAATTATCACCAATTGGAATTTTTGGATTTATCGCTAAAGATGTTGCAACTACTGGTGTTGACAAGTTGATTGGGCTTGGCCAATTTGTAATTGGAACTTATTTGGCTTATGCTGTATTGGTTCTGCTTATTTTCCCCTTGATTGCTTTCTTCTTTAAAGTACCGTATTTGTCAGCCTTTCGTGAAAATTTGAGTCTCTTGACTCTGGCCTTTGTTACGGGTAGTTCTAGTGTTGTCTTGCCATCCCTTCTTAAAGATTTGAAAAAACAGGGCCATGACGAGCATACAATTGATTTAGTTGTTCCTTTAGGATATACTTTTAACTTAGAGGGAGCAGCAGTTTATTTCTCAGTAGCGACGATTTTTATCGCGCATGCCTACGGCATTCAATTTTCTTTATCAAGTCTCTTGTTTACTGTTTTGCTTTTGACTTTGATTGGAAAAACTGCAGCAACCGTACCATCAGGGGCTATCGTTGTTCTATTAGCAGCAGCACCTCAATTGGGCTTGCCAGTTGAAGGAGTGGCCTTGATTTTTGCAGTTGATTTCTTTGTCAATGCAGGCCGTACCATGATCAATGTTTTGGGTCAAATCTTAACAGTCAGCGTTATCGAAAAAACAGAAGGATATATTTTAGAAGAAGAAAAGGAAAGCCAACTATCAGTCAGCTTTTCTTAAGGAGAATATAAGTAATGAGTGAAGCAAAAGTTTATGTAATTCATGAGAATCTAGAATGGACTCAACATTTAGTGAAATGGTTGGAAGAATTAGAAGTCCCTTATGAACTATGGGATTTGTCTAGTGGGATTTTAGATTTGCAAAGCCCACCGCCGCAAGGTATCTTTTACAATCGTATGTCTGCCTCTTCTCACACAAGAGGACATCGTTATGCGCCAGAGTTTACAGAGCAGGTGATTACTTGGTTGGAGGCACATGGACGCAAGGTTGTGAATGGTACTGAAGCTATCAACCTAGAAATCAGTAAAGTCAAACAATATTTGAAGTTAAACGAGTCTGGTATTGAGACTCCTGCGACAGTTGCAGTTTTAGGTCAAGAAAATATCATTGAAGCAGCAAGAAAATTGAACATTTATCCTTTGATTACCAAGCACAATCGAGCAGGTAAGGGATTAGGCGTTCAACTCTTTCAAAATGAAGAAGAACTTGAAGCTTATGTCAATAGTCCTCTCTTTGAACCATCAGTGGACGGGATTACCTTGTTACAAGCCTACATCAAGCCAAGTGATGGACGTATCCGTCGTTCAGAGTTTATCAATCAGAAGTTTCTCTATACTGTTTCTATCGATTCTTCAGATGGTTTCCAACTGTGTCCAGCAGATGGTTGCCAAATCGGCAAGAGACCAGAGCAACTAGAAACGTCTGAAAAATTCCAGATTACAGAACCTCTACCAGATGACCGGAGAGAAGCTTATGAGAATTTCTTGAAAAATGCTCAGATTGAAGTTGCGGCGATTGAATGGGTTCAATCAGAGAGTGGAGACATTTATGTCTATGATGTAAATACCAACACCAACTACAATCCTACCGCAGAAAAAAATGCCAATATTTTTGCTCACCAACATTTGGCTCAGTATCTAAAAACAGAATTGCAAGCCCTAACGAGTGGACAATAAACTAGGAAATTCAAAAATCCCCCAGTATCAAATGACTGGGGGATTGATTTATTTCATCGATAAAAAATTATTGATTTGCTTTAAAGTCTGGATCCTTCAAACTTTGAACACTAGCATTGATGACTGCACCGATAATTAATATCTTGGCAATGATAATGAACCAGAACATCATGACAACGACGACGATTGAACTGAAAAATCTGACGTCAACGAGATAATTGACATAATTGTTGAAATAAGCTGCAAAGATGTTTAATAATGCAATAGTGGTAACTAGTACAAAGAGACTTCCAGGTATGACGTAGCGAATCTTACTTACTTTAACATTTGGTAGGAAATAATAGAGCATGATTACGATTGCAAAAAGAAAGGCATAAATCAGCGGACCTGTAAAATCTTGTAGATAAGAAAACAGAGTGCTTTCAGATTTCCAGTAGTTTTTAAGCAAATCCAATAACATATGGCCAAACATACTTAGGAATAAGGCAAGTGCAAAGAGAATTTGAAGACCAAAGCTAACCAAGAGGCTCATCAGTTGGTGTGAGATAATTCCTCTATTTTTTGCAATTCCATAGGCTTTATTAAAGGCCTTCTGGAGAAAATTCATGGATTTGGAGAAAGTCCAAAGAGCTGATAAGATCGCAAAACTTAGTAAACCTGTCGATGGTTGGGTAAGAACTTCTCTGGCAATCTTTGCAACAACTTCATAGATTGTATCCGGTAAAAATTCCTTGATGGTTAATAGAAAGTTGGAGATGGGAATTTGAAAGTAGGGTAAAATGTTGACTACAATCATGAGTAAAGGGAAGATTGAAATCAACCAATAGTAGGCAACAGCAACGCTAGTTAACTCACTATCGGAGGCTTGATAGTAGTGCAAAAAAGCTTTTAATAAGGGTCTATCAGTCAGCTGTTTCCACAACTTTTTCATTTTACAATCCTCCAGTTTTTCTCTTGTTTTCTTTAGACTTTAATTTCTTCGGACTAATTCCATCATATCATAAGGTAAGGTATTAGCAGATTCTTTTAAGGAATAAGTTTCTAAATTATTGACATTTTGGCGTAGCTTTTTAGCATATTGAGCTGAGATGAGTTTTTGAGCTTCGTATTCAAAGATACACTTACGCTCTAGGTAGTAACCTCTGAGCATTTCATCAATGTTATTGGGTTTGATACGATTGATAACCCGTTCCACAAAGGCTCCACTAGTAATATGACTGGTTTCGCGAAGACGAGATTCCTGCATAAAGCTGATCAGAGAACTCTTATAAATCCCTTTAAGGTTTTCCAAACTCTCGATAATAATTTCAGTGTTGGCTAGGTAGAGTTCTGCAATCTGGTCATAATCAATGGCAAGAAGTCTCTGTTTTTCCTTGTCTTTCCACGAACGGAATGTTTTCCCAAATGTGAGCAATTCATGAAGTAGAAAACGAAGAATGCGTATGGAGACAAGGAAGTAGTAGGTTAGTCGAGAAGCAAAGTTTCGCTTAATATTTTTTTCCATGTTTTTCAAGTAGCGTTGGTAGACACGATAAGCACGATCTCCAATCTTTCCTTCTTCATAGGCTTGTTCCAAGCCATCGCTTTCAACACTGAGAATCAAGAGTTTCAGAGCTTCCCAGTCTTCCTGAATTTCTTTGTTTTCTTGACTAAGAATAAGATTTTCAATACGTCCATGATAATTGTCAATAGCCGCATAGAGTGGAACCTTGTTTTTTGTGTTCTCTAAATCCTTCTCCAACTCCATGGTGACATCATTTAAAATAGCGATGTGCATGAGCTGATCCTTAGACGGTTCTTTCTCTTCAGAAAGGTGTGGGAGTACTAGTAATCCCGTCAGGAAACTTACCAGGGTTACACCAGCTACGAGGAAGAGAAGAAGAGGGTATTCTTGTTCCAGATTAGACGGTATCAAAAGGATAGTGGCAATGGATACAGTTCCCTTCACACCGGAAAACGTAAGGAGGAGCATGTCTTTGACGTACTTGTCTAAACTTTTATGAAGCTTTTTAATCCGAAAGGCGTAAAATCCATAGATCATGACAAATCGGATGGCAAATAGTAGGAAGGTTAATAGGAAGATCGTGACAAGAAGAAGCACATTGTTATAAAAAGCACTCTTGAGAATTGGTTCCGCAATCATTTCCAGTTCCATTCCAAGAATGACAAAGACAGAACCATTGAGCATAAAGGTTACAGTGTGCCAAACAGTCTCAGTAACTGTATCAACTTGTGCTTCAAGGAGATTTATTTTCTTGAAACGACTGGCTTTCAGAATCCCAGCAACAACAACGGCGATGATGCCTGAGACATGAAGCTCTTCAGCAATGAAAAAAGTTAAGAGAGGTAAACTGAGTTCCAATAAGAGTTCACTTGCTATATCCGTTGCACGAACACTGAGTAGAAAGCTATGGAGGAAGCGATTGATTAAGGCTGTTATAAGCCCAACTGCAAATCCTCCAACAATGGAAATAGCTAATGAAGTTCCGGCTTGGGTAAGGGAGAATGTTCCTGTTGTCCAAGCGATGAGAGCCATCCGAAAGGCTACTAGTCCAGAAGCATCATTAAGAAGACCTTCCCCTTTTAGGATATTAGAAACCCGCTTCGGGAAGGTAAAACGTTGAGAAAGGGAAGCGAAGGCAACTAGGTCAGTAGGGCCTAAAGCTGCACCAACTGCTACGCAGGCGGCTAATGGTAAGCTAGCCCAAAGGACATGAGCGAGTCCCCCCATGCTTAGGGCTGAAACAAAGATAACTGGAAAAATCAAAAAGAGGACAATGCGCCAGTGTTTTAGGATAGAAGTAATGTCTGCTTCTTGAGCCTCTCGGAATAGTAGTGGGCCAATGACTAAAGCTAGAAATAACTCAGTATCTAAGTGATATTGGTTGTTAGGTAAACAAAGGCCAAGCCCAATTCCCAGCAAAATCTGAATCAAAGGCATGGGTAAAAAAGGAAGCAGCTTGTTGGTTGTACTAGAAACAATGAGAACTAGTAAAAAAACCAAGAGATAAAAAAGTAAATTCATTTTCCACCTCCCTATTTTTGTTTACAACAATTTTCAAAAAGTTCCTTTTGTTCTTGGATTTTTTGATCAATTTTTGAGCAGTCCTTATGCTCGATTTTCTTCTGACAACGTTCCATTTCAAGTGAAATCATTTTTTTCTTGATTTTCAGCATTTTTTTGCTCATATGGGCCTCATCCAACATACCAACTGCACGTTCGTGTTGGGTTGATTCGACGAATTTGTGACGAAGAGTTTCGATTTTATCTTTTAGGTATTGTTTATCCATGTCGATACCTTTCTAATTTTTCAATCATGACCAAAAATGGTGGATGGTTAATTTGGTTGAGGGTGCGATAGATAGTAGCAGTATATTCTTGTTGCGGTAACTGACTGACATAATCCATGACTGCATCCCGTTCGATATCTCCACCTTCATGCCCGTAATAAATCATGATAGCTATTCGTCCGCCTTTAACGAGTATTTGACAGAGCTTTTCAAGTGCCTCGATGGTTGTTTGAGGCATAGTAATGATAGACTTATCAGCAGAAGGAAGGTAACCTAGATTAAAGATAGCAGCCTTGACTTCCCTTACAAACTGATCCACAGTCTCATGCCCCTGCAAGATTAACTCAACATTGGTGAAGCCAGCTTCTTGTAGGCGTTGACTAGTCTGTTTCAAAGCTTGTTCCTGTATATCAAAAGCGTAGACTTGTTTCGCTAACTTGGCAAGAAAAAGCGTATCATGGCCATTCCCCATGGTCGCATCAACGACAATATCTTCTTGGGTGATGACTTGGGCAAGAAAATCATGTGCCATTTCAAGTGGTCTTTTCATTATCAAACTCCTGTTTTTCAGCCTTGCAACCTTGAACACTACCTCGACGTCTCATTTCAGCTTCAATGCTATTTAGAACTTCCCATTTATTGAGACTCCACATAGGACCAATCAACATATCTCTAGGTGCATCTCCTGTAATCCTGTGGATGACGATATGTTTGGGAATGATTTCTAGTTGGTCACAGATGACCTTGACATAGTCATCTTGACTCATGAGTTGCAAACGACCTTCATGAAAGTCACGTTGCATTCGAGTATTAGTCATGAGGTGAAGTAGATGAAGTTTAATCCCTTGAATATCATTGTCAGTCACACAGCGGCGAACATTTTCCACCATCATCTCATGAGTTTCACCTGGTAGACCATTAATCAAATGGGCTACAATCTCAATCTTGGGGTATTTTCTCAAGCGCTTGACCGTTTCCACGTAGAGTTCATAGGAGTGGGCACGGTTAATCAATTCAGAAGTTGCCTCATATGTGGTTTGTAAACCTAACTCTACAGTGACGTGCATTCGTTCAGATAGTTCTGCCAAATACTGGATAGTCTCATCGGGTAGACAGTCTGGTCGTGTACCGATATTGATGCCAACGACACCAGGCTCGTTGATAGCCTGTTCATAGCGTTCGCGAATCACTTCAAGTTTCTCGTGAGTATTGGTAAAATTTTGGAAATAAACCAGATATTTTCTGACATCTGGCCATTTTCGGTGCATAAAGTCAATTTCCTTATAAAATTGCTCGCGGATTGGTGCGTCAGGAGCGACGATAGCATCTCCAGAGCCAGAAACCGTACAGAATGTACAGCCCCCATGAGCCACTGTACCATCACGATTGGGACAATCAAATCCGGCATCGATAGGAACTTTGAAAGTTTTTTCTCCGAATAAATTTCGATAATAATCATTCAAGGTATTATAGGATTTCATAGCTAATATTATATCAGAAAACCCCAGTAAACTCAAAGTTAGTAAACAATTGAAGAGAAGTAAGAAATTTTTAAAATCAAAAAAACTTATATAAATCCTTTACAAAAAAAATTAAAGTGGTATAATAGAGGTGTTATCGGTGCAAACGTTTTCGTAAATCGTTTGCACTAAAATAAAATAAGGAGATTTGAATGATGAAAGCTACATTCAAAAATGTTTTGTCTTTCGAGTTTTGGCAAAAATTCGGTAAGGCTTTAATGGTGGTTATCGCTGTTATGCCAGCGGCTGGATTGATGATTTCAATCGGTAAGACACTTGCAATGATTAACCCTAACTTTGCGCCACTTGTTGTTACAGGTGGAATCCTTGAGCAAATTGGTTGGGGAGTTATCGGTAACCTACATATCTTGTTTGCTCTTGCTATCGGTGGTAGCTGGGCAAAAGAACGTGCAGGTGGTGCCTTTGCAGCAGGACTTGCCTTTATCTTGATTAACCGTATCACTGGTGCTATCTTTAGTGTTAGTGGTGATATGTTGAAAGATCCTAATGCTATGGTTTCAACAATCTTTGGTAACTCTATCAAAGTTTCTGATTACTTTATCAGCGTGTTTGAAGCTCCAGCACTTAACATGGGTGTGTTTGTAGGGATTATTTCTGGTTTTGTAGGGGCAACTGCCTTTAACAAATACTACAATTTCCGTAAACTTCCTGATGCACTTTCTTTCTTTAACGGAAAACGATTTGTACCATTTGTTGTTATCCTTCGTTCAGCAATCGCTGCAATCCTTCTTTCAATTTTTTGGCCACTTGTTCAAACAGGTATCAACAATTTCGGTATCTGGATTGCCAACTCACAAGAAACAGCTCCAGTTCTAGCACCATTCTTGTATGGTACTTTGGAACGTTTGTTATTACCTTTTGGTCTCCACCACATGTTGACTATCCCAATGAACTATACAGCTCTTGGTGGTACTTATGATGTCATGACTGGTGCAGCAAAAGGTACTCAAGTATTTGGTCAAGATCCACTTTGGCTTGCATGGGTAACTGACCTTGTAAACCTTAAAGGTACTGACGCAGCTCAATACCAACACTTGTTAAATACAGTACATCCAGCTCGTTTTAAAGTTGGACAAATGATTGGTTCGTTTGGTATCTTGATGGGTATCATTGTGGCTATCTACCGTAACGTTGATCCAGATAAGAAACACCAATACAAAGGTATGATGATTGCAACTGCTCTTGCAACATTCTTGACAGGGGTAACTGAACCAATTGAGTATATGTTCATGTTCATCGCAACACCTCTTTACCTTGTTTACGCTCTTGTTCAAGGTGCTGCATTTGCAATGGCTGATATTGTGAACCTTCGTGTGCACTCATTCGGTTCAATCGAATTCTTGACTCGTACTCCACTAGCTATCAATGCTGGTCTTGGTATGGATATCATTAACTTTATCTGGGTTACAGTACTCTTTGGATTTATCATGTACTTCATCGCTAACTTCATGATTAAGAAATTCAACTATGCAACTCCAGGACGTAACGGTAACTATGAAAATGCAGATGGTTCTTCTGAATCTTCATCTGCTGGAGAAACTAAAGTTGCAGAAGCTTCTCAAGCTGTTAACATCATCAACCTTCTTGGTGGACGTGCGAACATCGTTGATGTCGACGCATGTATGACTCGTCTTCGTGTAACTGTACAAGATGCTGAAAAAGTTGGAACGGAAGAACAATGGAAAGCTGAAGGAGCTATGGGACTTGTCATGAAAGGACAAGGTGTCCAAGCTATCTACGGACCTAAAGCTGACGTTTTGAAATCAGATATCCAAGATATTCTTGACTCAGGTGAAGTAATTCCTGAAACTCTTTCAAGTCAAATGGCAGCAGCTCAAAAAGATGCTGTAGTCTATAAAGGTGTAACTGAAGAAGTTTACTCAGTTGCTGATGGTCAAGTTATCGAATTGGAACAAGTTAAGGACCCTGTCTTCTCACAAAAAATGATGGGTGATGGATTTGCAGTGGAACCATCAAATGGAAACATTGTATCTCCAGTTTCAGGTACGGTATCAAGTATCTTCCCAACTAAACATGCTCTTGGTCTTGTGACTGCAGATGGTCTTGAAGTTCTTGTTCACATTGGTTTGGACACAGTAAGTCTTGAAGGAAAACCATTCGATGTGAAGGTTTCAGAAGGGCAAGCAGTAGCTGCAGGTGATCTCTTAGTTAAAGCTGACCTTGGTGCTATTCAAGCAGCAGGTCGTGAAACTACAACTGTAGTTGTCTTTACAAATGGTGATGCTATTAAATCAGTAACATTAGAACAAACAGGAACTCTTGCAGCTAACACAGCAGTTGCGAAAGTAGAATTGTAATTGATTAGGGGTTGGAATCTATTTCCAACCTCTTGTTTATAGGAGAAAAGTATGAAGTTTTTAACACTCAATACTCATAGTTGGATGGAAAAAAATCCTGAAGAAAAATTTCAGCTCTTGTTACAAGATATCCTTGAAAACAGCTATGATTTGATTTGTTTTCAGGAAATCAACCAAGAAATTACTTCAGAGCAAGTAGAAGCGGGCCCGCTATATCATCCGTTACCTTCAGCAGAACCCATTCACCAAGACCATTATGTGCGTCTTTTGGTAGAGAAACTAGCTGAAAAAGGTCACAAATATTATTGGACCTGGGCCTACAACCATATCGGTTATGATCGTTATCATGAGGGTGTGGCCATTCTATCTAAAACACCAATTGAGGCTCGTGAAATTTTGGTTTCTGATGTAGATGATCCAACTGATTATCACACTCGTCGAGTTGCATTAGCTGAAACAGTAGTGGAAGGCAAAGAGCTTGCAGTTGCGAGTGTGCATCTTTCTTGGTGGAATAAAGGTTTCCAAGAGGAGTGGGCACGCTTTGAAGCAGTTCTGAAAGAATTGAACAAGACTCTCTTGCTAGCTGGTGATTTCAACAATCCTGCAGGTCAAGAGGGTTATCAAGCTATCCTAGCTAGTCCACTAAACTTACAAGATGCATTTGAAGTTGCAAAAGAGAGAAGTGGTAGCTATACTGTTCCGCCTGAAATCGATGGTTGGAAGGGAAACAGTGAACCTCTAAGGATAGATTATGTCTTTACGACAAAGGATATAGAGGTAGAAAACTTACAAGTAGTTTTTGATGGTCAGAAAAGTCCACAAGTTAGTGATCACTACGGCCTTCAAGCAATACTTTCTTGGAAGAACTAAGAAAGTATTTTACTAAAATATAACAAGCCCCCCTTTTGATAACGAAGGGGGGTTACTGATTCAAAGGGTTAATATAGTTAAAGTTTTTAGTTGAATAACTTGTAAAATAGAATAAAATCC